>NZ_WWJX01000729.1 GCF_009865215.1 Streptomyces sp. SID3343
CCCCGGGCCGTCGGCCGCCGCGAGCAGCCCGATCCGCCGGGCTCCGGCGTCGGCGAGGTGGTCGAGCACCGAACGCACCGCCGCCGCGTGGTCGTTGTCCACCCAGCCGTACACCGGCGTCGAGCCGGGATGCCCGCCGCTGACCACCGGCACGCCGCGGCGCAGGAGTTCGTGCACGAGCGGGTCGTCGTCGACGGGGTCGACCACGATCGTGCCGTCGAGCGCGACATTGCCCCACACGTCGTGTGGCGAGGACGCGGGCAGCACGACCAGCGCGTAGCCCCGATCCAGCGCGGTGGCGGTGGCGGAGCGGACGAGTTCGGCGAACCACGCGAACTCGGTGAGCGCGAACGGTTCGGTCGAGCGCATGGTCGTGGTCAAACCGAGCAGGCCGGAGCGGCCGGTGCGCAGCGTACGCGCGGCGGCGGACGGCCGATAGCCGAGCCGATCGGCGACCTCACGCACGTGCACGCGGGTCGTGTCGGGCAGTCTGCCCTTGCCGTTGAGGGCGTCGGACACGGTCGTGATCGACACTCCGGCGGCCGCGGCGACGTCCCGGATGCCCACCCGGATCCGCCGCCCCACGCGCGGTACATCTGGCGCTGTCATCGTCCCGACAGTAAGCCGACCGGGCCGCCTGGGTCGGGTTCATACCATTGCTTTGCGAAGAAACGTGCCTTCCCATACCTGCCGCTGAACGTCGGCCCGGGCGCGGCGACGTTCGCCGGCCACCGGCGGGTCGGGAAACCCGCGCAACCCGGCAGGCCGATACGGGGAAGACGGAACATAAGGTGAGCCCACCGGGACGTGCGCCCCCGCACACCCGACGGTATGCGAGGAGGACGGGCGTGACCCAGCAGCCCCGAAACACGGACGACAGCGGCGCTCCCCGGCTGCGCGCGGCACTGGAGGGCCTGCCCGCCTACAAGGCCGGGCGCCCGGCCGCGGCAGGCGAGGGGGCGCAGACGTTCAAGCTGTCGTCCAACGAGAACCCGTACCCGCCGCTGCCGGGCGTGCTCAAGGTGGTCGCCGAGGCCGTCGGTGAGATCAACCGCTACCCGGACGCCGCCAACGTCGAACTGATCGAGACGCTCGCCGAGCGCTTCGGGGTGCCCGCGTCGCACATCGCGACCGGCACCGGTTCGGTGGCCGTCGCGCAGTCGCTGGTCAACGCCACCTCGGGTGAGGGCGACGAGGTGATCTTCGCGTGGCGCTCGTTCGAGGCGTATCCGATCATCGTGCAGCTCGCGGGGGCGACGGCGGTCCCGATACCGCTGCTCGCGGACGAGAGCCACGACCTGGACGCGATGGCCGCCGCGGTCACCGACCGGACCCGGCTGATATTCGTGTGCAACCCGAACAACCCCACCGGCGCGGTTATCCACCGGGCCGAGTTGGAGCGCTTCCTCGATCGCGTGCCGCGCGACGTGCTGGTCGTGCTGGACGAGGCGTATCGCGAGTTCATCCGCGACGAGCAGGTCCCCGACGGCGTCGACGTCTACCGTGACCGGCCCAATGTCGCGGTGCTGCGCACATTCTCGAAGGCGTACGGGTTGGCGGGCCTGCGGGTGGGCTTCGCTGTCGCGCACGAGCCGGTGGCCGAGGCGCTGCGCAAGGCGTCCGTACCGTTCGGCGTGAACCGGCTCGCCCAGGTCGCCGCCATCGCGTCGGTGCACGCCGAGGCCGAACTCCTGGAGCGGGTCGCGGCGTTGGTCGACGAGCGCACCCGCGTCCTGGAGGCGCTGGTGGGTCAGGGCTGGACGATCTTCGACTCGCAGGCCAACTTCGTGTGGCTGCGTCTGGGGGAGCGCACGAGCGAGTTCGCCGCGATGTGCGAGGCCGCCGGCGTGACCGTACGGCCGTTCGAGGGTGAGGGCTGCCGCGTCACGATCGGCGAGACCGAGGCCAACACGGTGTTCCTGGAGACGGCCGCGCGGTTCATGCAGAAGTAGTTCACGACGAAGTAGTTCACGCAGAAGTAGAGACCCGAAAAGGCAGGGCCCGGGCGACGGTCCGGGCCGCGTGAGCGGACGCCGGCCCCGACCCGAGCACCGGGTCGGGGCCGGCGTCTTCGTGCGCTTCGCGCCACTTCGCGCACCCTTGGGTACCCCCGTGCGAGAGCCCCGGAAGGGCTCGCTAGAGTTTGTGAACGGATGCACAAGCTCGACTTTGTGAACCAGTTCACAAAGTCGAGCCGGTGAATTCGCACGTCCGTCCCGCTTCCTCCGGGTCTGCCCGGCGGTACGTCGGGCGGGGCGCGCGGAGGAGGCGTGTGCACCGTGAACCCTGTGCGCTCGCGCGGACACGACCCGCAACCAGGAGGAATGAGGGGCCCATGGACCTCGCCCTCGAAACACTCGACGTCGCCCGGTGGCAGTTCGGCATCACGACCGTCTACCACTTCCTCTTCGTTCCGCTGACGATGGGCCTGTCCATCCTCGTGGCGTGCCTCCAGACCGCGTGGGTGCGCACCGGCAAGGAGCACTACCTCCGGGCCACCAAGTTCTGGGGCAAGCTCTTCCTGATCAACTTCGCCCTCGGGTTGGTCACGGGCATCGTGCAGGAGTTCCAGTTCGGCATGAACTGGTCCGACTACTCGCGCTTCGTCGGCGACATCTTCGGGGCCCCGCTCGCGATCGAGGCGCTCGTTGCGTTCTTCCTCGAATCGACGTTCCTGGGCCTGTGGATCTTCGGCTGGGAGAAGCTGCCGAAGAAGATCCACCTCGCGACGATCTGGGCCGCGGCGATCGGCACGATCCTGTCGGCCTACTTCATCCTGGCCGCGAACTCCTGGATGCAGCACCCGGTCGGCTACCGGATCAACCCGCAGACCGGTCGCGCCGAACTGACCGACTTCATGGCGGTGCTCACCAACAACACCGCGATCGCCGCGTTCATCCACATCGTCCCGGCCGCGTTCCTGGTCGCCGGCGGCTTCCTGATCGGAATCAGCTGCTGGCACCTGCGCAAGCGCAACGAGGTGGCGGTCTTTCGCCCGTCGCTGCGGCTGGGGCTGTGGGTTTCGGTGCTGGCCGGCATCGGCCTCGCGCTCACCGGTGACGTGCAGGGCAAGCTGATGTACGACCAGCAGCCGATGAAGATGGCCTCGGCCGAGGCGCTGTGGGAGACGTCCAAGCCCGCGCCGTTCTCGATCTTCTCCTACGGTGACGTCAACAAGGGGCACAACAAGGTCGCCATCGAGGTCCCCGGCGCGCTGTCCTTCCTCGCGAAGAGCGACTTCGACGCGAAGCTGCCCGGCATCAACGACCTGCAGAAGGAGTCGGTGGTCAAGTACGGCCCCGGCGACTACCGACCCAACATCTTCGTCACCTACTGGTCGTTTCGCCTGATGATCGGCGTCGGCATGGTCACCGCCGGGATCGCCCTGGTCGGCCTGTGGCTGACGCGGCGCGGGCGGGAGTTGCCGACCAACCCGTGGGTGTACCGGATCGGCCTGTGGACGATCGCGTTCCCCTTCGCCGCGAACTCCTTCGGCTGGATCTTCACCGAGATGGGCCGCCAACCGTGGCTGGTCTTCGGGGTGCTCAAGACCGAGGCGGGCGTGTCGCCGAGTGTGTCCACCGGTGAGGTGCTGACCTCGCTGATCGTGTTCACGCTCTTGTACGGCGTCCTCGCGGTCGTCGAACTCGGCCTGATCCGGCGCTACGTCAAGGCCGGACCGGAACCGATCAAGGCGCCCGTGACCAGGGATCCCGACGATCCGACGGGCGCCGGCGACGACGCCGACCGACCGCTCGCCTTCGCGTACTAAGGGAGACGTGCCATGGGTCTCAACGAATTCTGGTTCCTGCTCATCGCCGTTCTGTGGATCGGCTACTTCTTCCTCGAAGGCTTCGACTTCGGCGTCGGCATCCTGACCAGGGTGCTCGCGCGCGACGAGACCGAGCGCCGAGTGCTGATCAACACGATCGGCCCGGTCTGGGACGGCAACGAGGTGTGGCTGATCACCGCGGGCGGCGCGACCTTCGCGGCGTTCCCCGAGTGGTACGCGACCTTGTTCAGCGGGTTCTACCTGCCGCTGCTGCTGATCCTGGTCTCGCTGATCCTGCGCGGCGTCGCGTTCGAGTATCGCGCCAAGCGCGACGAGGACAGGTGGAAGCGCGGCTGGGAGCAGGCGATCTTCTGGGGTTCGCTGATCCCCGCGTTCATGTGGGGTGTGGCGTTCGCCAACATCACGCGCGGCGTGAAGATCGACGCGAACAAGGAGTACGTCGGCAACCTGTTCGACCTGCTCAACCCGTACGCGCTGCTCGGCGGCGTGGTCACCACGGTGCTGTTCACCTTCCACGGCGCGGTGTTCGTCGCGCTCAAGACGGACGGCGACATCCGCGGGCGGGCCAACGCGCTCGCGGGCAAGCTGGGCCTGGCGACTGCGGTGCTCGCGTCGGCGTTCCTGATCTGGACCCAGGTCGACAACGGCAACACCAGGACCCTGGTCGCGATGATCGTCGCGGTGGTGTCCCTGGTCGCGGCGCTGGGGATGAACCGGATCGGGCGCGAGGGCTGGGCGTTCGCGCTGTCGGGGGTGACCGTGATCGCGGCGGTGGCGATGCTGTTCCTGTCGCTGTTCCCCGACGTGATGCCCTCCAGCCTGGACTCGGCGTGGGACCTGACCATCCACAATGCGTCCTCGACGCCGTACACGCTCAAGATCATGACCTGGGTCGCGGGCTTCATGACCCCGATCGTGCTGTGCTACCAGGCGTGGACCTACTGGGTGTTCCGCAAGCGGATCAGCGTCAAGAGCATCCCGACCAAGCCGGCCTTCGGGGCTGCGGCGTCCGACCTGGTCGGCAAGTAGCGATCGGTCGGCGACACTCGAAGCGGCGTCGATCGCCGCCCGAGGTTCCCCGGACGCGCGACCCTCGCGACGACTGTGACATCCGTACGAACTGTGACATCCGTACGAAACGAAAGGCCGGTTCGTGAAGCCCGTTGACCCGCGCCTGCTGATCCACGCCCGTGCCACCCGGGGCTTTCTGGTCCTGACCGTGGTGCTGGGCACGGCCGGCGCGGGTCTCGTGCTCGTCCAGGCCGGCCTGCTCGCGCGCATCGTCGTGCGCGCGTTCGAGGACGGCGTGGGCGTCGCCGACCTGTGGTCCGAGCTCGGGTGGCTCGCCGCGGTCACGCTCGCCCGCTCGGCGATCTCGTGGCTCACCGAGGTGGTGGCGCACCGCACGTCGGCGGCGGTGAAGTCGCAACTGCGGGCGCGACTGCTCGCGCACGTGGTTCGGCTCGGGCCGGCGTGGCTCGACCACGAGCGCTCGGGCGAGCTGACCACGCTCGCCACGCGCGGCGTGGACGCGCTCGACGGCTACTTCGCGCGCTACCTGCCCCAGCTGATCCTGTCGATCACCGTGCCGATCGCGGTGCTCGCGCGCGTCGTGTTCGGCGACTGGATCTCGGCGGTCACGATCGTGATCACGCTGCCGCTGATCCCGCTGTTCATGGCCCTGATCGGCATGGCCACGCAGAAGTACATGGACCGCCAGTGGAGCGTCCTCAACCGGCTCGCCGGTCACTTCCTCGACGTGGTCGCGGGGCTGCCCACGCTCAAGGTGTTCGGCCGCGCGAAGGCGCAGGCGAAGTCCATCCGCACGATCACCGACGACTACCGCACCGCGACCCTCAAGACGCTGCGGATCGCCTTCCTGTCCTCGTTCGCCCTCGAACTGCTCGCGACCATCTCGGTCGCGCTCGTGGCGGTCGGCGTCGGCCTGCGCCTGGTGGATGGCGACCTGGGCCTGGAGACGGCGCTCGTGGTGCTGATCCTGGCGCCGGAGGCGTATCTGCCGCTGCGTCAGGTGGGCGCCGAATATCACGCGAGCGTCGAGGGCGTCAGCGCGGCGGAGCAGGTGTTCGCGGTACTGGAGACCCCGGCCGAGCCCGCGGGCACCGCCGCGGTGCCCGACCCCGCAGCGGCGGATCTCGTGCTGTCGGGGCTGAGCGTTCGACACGACGGGCGGGCCGACCCGGCGCCGCGTGACGTGGACGTGATCGTGCGGCCCGGTGAGACGGTCGCGCTGACCGGACCCAGCGGCTGCGGCAAGTCGACCCTGCTCTCGGTGCTGCTCGGCTTCACCCGGCCGAGCGCGGGCCGGGTCACGGTCGGCGGGGTGGACCTGGCCGACCTCGATCCGGCCGCGTGGCGTGCGCAGGTCGCGTGGGTGCCGCAGCGGCCGTACCTGTTCGCGGGCACGATCGGCGACAACGTACGACTCGCCCGCCCCGACGCGACCGAGGAACAGGTACGGCGGGCACTCGCCGACGCCGGCGCGGCCGAGTTCGTCGCGGCGGCGGGTGGCGTGCACGCGCTGCTCGGCGAGGACGGGTCCGGCCTGTCGGCGGGGCAACGCCAGCGCCTCGCGCTCGCCCGGGCGTTCCTGGCCGACCGGCCGATCCTGCTGCTCGACGAGCCCACCTCCAACCTGGACGGCGAGAGCGAGGCCACGATCGTCGAGGCCGTGCGCGGGCTCGCCCGGGGGCGCACGGTACTCCTGGTCGCGCATCGGCCGGCCCTGCTGCCGTTGGCCGACCGGGTCGTGTCGATCGGGACACCGACGGCCGCCGACGACGCCCGAGGCACCGGCGCACACCCGGTCGGCCCTCCGATCGCGGCACACCGCGACGCGGTCGACGCGCTCGTGGCGGCCGAGCCGCCCGACGGGGGCTTCGAACACCCCGAGGTGGGCGGTGCCGTCTCGGCCGGCTTCGGGCCCGGCCGTCGGTTGCTCGCGCTCGCCGCCCCGCTGCGCGGCCGACTCGCGCTCGCCGTGCTGTGCGGCGCGCTCGCGCTCGGCAGCTCGGTGGCGCTGATGGCGACGTCGGCGTGGCTGATCTCGCGCGCGTCGCAACACCCGCCCGTGCTCACGCTGATGGTCGCGGTCACCGGGGTACGGGCGTTCGGGGTGTCGCGCGCGGTGTTTCGCTACGTCGAGCGGCTGATCGCGCACGACGCGGCGTTTCGGATCCTGGCCCGGCTGCGGGTCCGGGTCTACGAGCGCCTGGAACGGCTGGCCCCGGCCGGCCTGCCCGCCTTTCGGCGCGGCGATCTGCTGTCTCGGCTGGTGGCCGACGTGGACGCGGTGCAGGACTTCTTCCTGCGTGCGCTGGTGCCCGCGTGCATCGCGGCCGCGGTGGGCGCGGGCGCGGTGCTCACCGTCGCGATCGTGCTGCCGGCGGCGGGCGGCGTCCTGCTGCTGGGCCTGCTCGCGG
>NZ_WWJX01000730.1 GCF_009865215.1 Streptomyces sp. SID3343
CGGCGCTCGGCTCGCCACCGCGTTGCGCCCGCGCACGGGCGTGGCCGCGTTGTCGGCCGATCTGCCCGCGCTGCGTTCCCACGAGTTGGACCGGGTGCTCGCGGCGGCGGGCGACGCGCGTCGAGCGTTTTTGGCGGACGCGGCGGGCGTGGGAACCACGTTGCTCGCGGCGGCGGCCGGTGTGCCGTTGGCGCCGGGCTTCGGCGGTGCGTCGCGGGCTCGACACCTCGCGTCCGGAGCGGTCGAACTGGCGCCCTACGACGTGGATTCGGTCCGTCGCGACGTGGACACGGGCGAGGATCTGCGCGCGGCGTTGCGCCTGGGCGTGGGCGCTTGCACTGCGGCGGTGCTGCCCTCGGTGCCGTTTTTGCCGCGCGCGGCCGCCTCCTGACGCCGCGTCGGATGCGCGTCGTGCCCGGCGGCGGTCACAATGGGGCCATGCAGGGCACCGTGTACAGCTTCGAGACCGACTCGCGGGAGGGTGTCGTGTTGCTTGACGACGGCTCCCCCGTGCCCTTCGACGCCGCGGCGTTCGACGCCGGTGGCCTGCGTTTTCTGCGGCCCGGCCAGCGAGTTCGGATGCGGATGGACGGGGATCGGGTTTCGTTGGTGACGCTGCACACCTTTGCGGATCCGATGCGGTAGCGGAGTTCGCGATCGGGCGCCTGATCCGGTCGGGCGAGTCGGGTCGGCTCGGGATTGGGCCGGTTCGGGTTGGGTCGGCTGCTTGGGTGGGTGCAGGTCGGGTTGGGTTGGCTCGGATCGGGTCTCCGACGACAGACGGCGACGGGCCGGATCCCCCACGTGGGGGTTCCGGCCCGTCGCCGTTCGTGCGTGTGCGCTGTGCGACTACCGCTGCGTCAGACCTTCTTGGTCGCGCGCTTGGCGGCAGGCTTCTTGGCTGCCGGAGCCTTGGCGGCAGCGGCGGGCTTGGCCGCCGCCGTCTTGGCGGTGGAAGCCTTCGGAGCCTTGGTCGCCGGAGCCTTGGCCGCAGGGGCCTTGGTCGCGGCGGCGGGCTTGACGGCCTTGGTCGTGGTCGCCTTGGTCGCGGTGGTGGCGGCCTTGGCGGTGACCTTCTTCGCGGTGACCGGCTTGGCCGCGGCCTTGGTCGCGGGAGCCTTGCCGGCCTTCTTGCCGGCGGGCTTGGCGGTGGCGGCCTTGGTGGGCGCGGACTTGGCGACGGTCGCGGTCTTCGCGGCCGCCGCGGTCTTGCGGGTGGTCGCGGCCGGAGTCTTGACCGCGGCGGCGCGAGTGGTGGCCGGCTTCGCCGGTGCCTTCTTCGCCGTCGTGGCCTTGCGGGTCGTCGCCTTCGTGGTGGGCGCCGAAGCGTCCGCCACGACCACGCGCGGAGTCGGGCTGCTCTTGGCGGCCGCGCTCTTCACGTTGGGCTTCGGAAGCTTCTTCGTCCCGCTCGTGTAGTCCTTGAAGCCTTGGCCCGCGCGGAAGCGCGGCACCGAGGTCTTCTTCACGCGCACCCGCTCACCGGTCTGCGGGTTACGGGCGTATCGAGCCGGACGGTCCACCTTTTCGAACGAGCCGAAGCCCGTGATGGACACCCGGTCTCCCGCCGTGACCGCACGAACGATGGTGTCGAGGACGGCATCTACTGCCTCTGCGGCGGCCTTGCGGCCTCCCAGTCGGTCAGCGACCGCCTCGACGAGCTGCGCCTTGTTCACGTCTTCCCCTTCGGAAACCGATGCCGGGACAGTTCAGCCGGCATTGGGCACGCTAAGCATCCAAAAGTACCGAAGCAATTACCGAACGGGCGAATCACCCTTGTGTCGCACCGGATTCAGGCTTCGGCGGCTTCCCGCTAACTCGCGGGCCCCGCGTCAAGTTCTTTCATGAGCTTGGCCAAGCGCCGGGAGGCGTCGGACAGATCATGCTTTGCGGCGTCGGTGATGACCAACAAGCGGCGGATTAGCGCCACTTTCGCCTCGTTGGGTAGTTGGAGCCTACGTACCCGGGCGTGGGCAACCTTCAACCGGGTGGCCAGTTCGGCGAAGAGTTCTACTTCTTCGAACTCGTTCACGTGTCGGCCTTGGTGCTCCACACCGCAATTGTGACAGCTCATCCGCCTATGGGCACAACGGGGCGCCCATTGGGGGTGCACCGCGAACGCGCGAGCGGCGGGACGCCATCGCGTCCCGCCGCTCGATTCTCGCCGATTTGCTTGTCCCGTAAGGGAGTTCGTGATCAGCCCACCGGCTGGGTGCTCGGCAGCCACGCGGGGCGAGTTGCCTCGAACGTGGTGATGTCCGCCTCGTGACGAAGAGTCAGGCCGATGTCGTCCAGACCTTCGAGCAGCCGCCAGCGCGTGTAGTCGTCGATCTCGAAGTCCGCGACGATGTCGGCCGCGCGGACCTGACGACCCACCAGATCGACGGTGATCTCGGCGGTCGGGTCCGCCTCGGTCAGGGCCCACAGACGTTCGACGGTCTCCTGTGGCAGCACGACGGTCAGCAGGCCGCCCTTTTGCGAGTTGCCGCGGAAGATGTCCGCGTAGCGCGCGGAGACGACAGCCTTGAACCCGTAGTTCTGCAGGGCCCACACCGCGTGCTCACGCGAGGACCCGGTGCCGAAGTCGGGACCGGCCACCAAAACCGTGGCGCCGGCGCGCTCGGGCTGGTTCAGCACGAAGTCCGGGTTCTTGCGCCACGCTTCGAACAGACCGTCCTCGAAGCCGTCGCGCGTGACCTTCTTGAGCCAGTGCGCGGGGATGATCTGGTCGGTGTCCACGTTGCTCTCGCGCAGCGGAACTGCCCTGCCGGTGTGGGTGGTGAAGGCTTCCATGGCTCAGACTCCTGCGGTGCTCAGGTCGGTGGGTGCTGCCAGGTGGCCCAGCACCGCGGTCGCCGCGGCGACCTGCGGCGAGACCAGGTGGGTGCGGCCGCCCTTGCCCTGCCGTCCCTCGAAGTTGCGGTTGGACGTGGACGCGCTGCGCTCGCCCGGCGCGAGCTGGTCGGGGTTCATGCCCAGGCACATCGAGCAGCCCGCGTAACGCCATTCGGCGCCGAAGTCGGTGAACACCTTGTCCAGGCCCTCGGAAACCGCCTGGAGGGAGACGCGCACCGAGCCGGGTACGACGAGCATGCGCACGCCGTCGGCGACCTTGCGGCCCTTGACGATTCCGGCGACCTCGCGCAGGTCCTCGATCCGCCCGTTGGTACACGAACCGACGAAGACCGTGTCCACCGCGATGTCGCGCAGCTTCTGGCCCGCACTCAGGCCCATGTACGCGATGGCCTTCTCGGCCGCCGCGCGCTCGACCGGGTCCTCGATGGCGATCGGGTCCGGGACCGCGTCCGCGAGCGGTGCGCCCTGACCGGGGTTGGTGCCCCAGGTGACGAACGGCGTGAGCTCGGAGGCGTCGATGACGACCTCCTTGTCGAACACCGCGTCGTCGTCGGTGGCCAGGCTCTTCCAGTACTCGACGGCCGCGTCCCAGTCGGCGCCCTGGGGCGCGTGCGGACGACCCTCCAGATACTCGAACGTGGTCTTGCACGGGGCGATCATGCCCGCGCGGGCGCCGGCCTCGATGGACATGTTGCACACGGTCATCCGGCCCTCCATCGAGAGGTTCCGGATCGCCTGCCCGCGGTACTCGATGACGTAGCCCTGACCGCCGCCGGTGCCGATCCGCGCGATCACCGCGAGGATCAGGTCCTTCGCCCCGACGCCGTCGGGGAGTTCGCCTTCGACGGTGACGGCCATCGTCTTGAACGGCGCCATCGGCAGCGTCTGGGTCGCGAGCACGTGCTCGACCTGGCTGGTACCGATGCCGAACGCCAGCGCGCCGAACGCGCCGTGCGTGGCGGTGTGGCTGTCACCGCACACCACGGTCATGCCGGGCTGGGTCAGCCCCAACTGCGGGCCGACCACGTGCACGATGCCCTGCTCGACGTCGCCGAGCGAGTGGATCCGCACGCCGAACTCGGCGGCGTTCTTGCGCAGCGTCTCGATCTGGGCGCGCGAGACCGGGTCGGCGATGGGCTTGTCGACGTCGAGCGTCGGCGTGTTGTGGTCCTCGGTCGCGATCGTGAGATCGGTGCGACGAACCGGGCGACCGGCCTGGCGCAGGCCGTCGAACGCCTGCGGGCTGGTCACCTCGTGCAGCAGGTGAAGGTCGATGTAGAGCAGGTCCGGCTCGCCCTCCGCGTGACGCACCACATGTGCGTCCCAGACCTTCTCCGCGAGTGTCCGTCCCATCGCTGTCCCTCCGGCCGGCGTCGTTGCCGGCTATGTGTCCTCGGTCGCCGCGGATGTGGCTGATTCCGCATCTCGCGATCGACGCCTTGGCGCGTTTCCCTGCATGCCGGGTGGTTTTTCCGCCATCGATTCCGCGCGTTTCACAACTGTGCCGGCACCGGTGTCCTCGACGGACTTGCGTCTCGTAATCCGAGACGGCAGTATCAAGGCATGGACAACTCTAGCGGAGTCGGCGTTCTCGACAAGGCCGCTGTGGTGCTGGCCGCGCTCGAAGCCGGTCCCGCCACGCTCGCGGGCCTCGTCGCCATAACCGGTCTTGCCCGACCCACGGCGCACCGCCTCGCGGTCGCCCTGGAACACCACCGGCTCGTCGCGCGCGACATGCAGGGGCGCTTCGTCCTGGGCCCGCGATTGGCCGAGTTGGCCGCGGCCGCCGGCGAGGACCGTCTGCTCGCCGCCGCCCACCCCGTCCTCGCGCACATGCGCGACATCACGGGCGAAAGCGCGCAGCTCTACCGACGCCAGGGTGACATGCGCGTGTGCGTGGCCGCAGCCGAACGGCTCTCCGGCCTCCGCGACACCGTGCCCGTGGGCAGCACGCTGCCGATGAAGGCCGGCTCGGCCGCCCAGTGCCTGCTCGCGTGGGAGGAGCCCGAGCGCCTGCACCGCGGCCTGCAGGGCGCCCGCTTCACCGCCACCACGTTGTCCGGCGTGCGCCGCCGCGGCTGGGCCCAGAGCATCGGCGAGCGCGAGCCGGGCGTCGCGTCCGTCTCCGCGGCCGTGCGCGGCCCCAGCAACCGCGTGGTGGCCGCCGTCTCGGTCTCCGGGCCGATCGAGCGCCTGACCCGTCACCCGGGCCGACTGCACGCGCAAGCAGTCATGGAGGCAGCCGCCAAGCTGTCCGACGCCCTGCGTCGGGCCCAGGTGGAGGTCTGAACAGATTCTCGGAGAGCCGGTCCGTCGCGCACTCGACGCGGCCGGTACCTACGGGCGGGGCCGCGAGGTCGGACCGCGCCGCCCCGTCGCGGTAAAACCGCAGCCGCGCACCGAAACGCAACGGGTGGTGCGGGTGGGAACCATCGCAAGCCCACCGACCCGAACCCGCAGCAACACACCCCGCCAAGTCCCGCTCCAGCCCAGGCCAGGCCGCGCAAAAGCCACCGACCGCCGAAGGCCAAAAACGCAGGAAGACCTCTCGCTGTTGCGAGAGGTCTTCTTTCGAGGTAGCCCCGACGGGATTCGAACCCGCGCTACCGCCTTGAGAGGGCGACGTGCTAGGCCACTACACAACGGGGCCTCGGTACTGCAGGTGTTGATGTCGGATCTGGTAGCCCCGACGGGATTCGAACCCGCGCTACCGCCTTGAGAGGGCGACGTGCTAGGCCACTACACAACGGGGCC
>NZ_WWJX01000078.1 GCF_009865215.1 Streptomyces sp. SID3343
GCGCCCATCCGCCCGCCGCCGATGACGCCGACGCGTCCCGCCACCGTCGTCACGCCGTCACCGCCGATGTCGCCGCCGCTGCCGTCATCGTCATGAGGTCTCGCTCCCCTTCGCCAGGTACGCGTTCATCCGATCCCTTTTGTCCGACCCCTCGAACAGCACGGCCTGCGCGAGGTCGTCGGCCACCGGATGGGCACCCGGGGAGTCGACCACGAGCTTGGTCAGGCGCAGCGCTATCGCGGACGACCTGCCCATCCGGTCGAGCACCCGGTGCGCGTGCTCGATCAGCGACGGCGCCGGCACCACGTCCATCACCAGGCCGACCGCTCGCGCCGACTCGGCGTCCAGGGTGCGCCCCGCGAGCAGGACCTGTTTGGCCACCGACGCGCCGACCAGCTCCGGCAACCGTCGGCAGGCGCCGGCCGCGGCGATGATGCCCAGGCCGGGTTCGGGGTTGCCGAACTTCGCGTCGGGACCGGCGATGCGCAGGTCGCAGGCGTACGCCAACTCGGCGCCGCCGCCGAGCGCCCAGCCGTCCACCGCGGCCAGGGTGGGCATCGGTAGCCGGTGCACCCGGTCGAAGAGCCTGCTGTTGATCCCGCGCAGCGCGTCCTCGCGCCCCCGGCGGGCGAGTTCGCCGATGTCGGCGCCACCGGCGAAGGTGTCCCCGTGCCCGGTGAGCAACAGGAAACGCGGTTCGCGCTCCAACGAGGCGCACACGTCGTGCAGTTCCTCGATCATCGCGCCGCTGATCGCGTTGCGGACCTCCGGGCGGTGCAGCGAGACCACCACCCGGTCCGCGCGCTCTTCGACCAACAGCGTTCGGTAGGTGCCGGTCATACCCGCTCCACCAGCATCGCGACGCCCTGGCCGACTCCCACGCACAACGTGGCCAGCCCACGGCGGGCGTCCTCGCGCTCCAACCTGCCCATCAGGGTGAGCAGAATGCGCGCCCCCGAGCATCCGAGCGGATGACCCAGCGCTATCGCGCCGCCGTCGGCGTTGACGGTGGCCTCGTCCAGCTTGAGCCGGCCGATCACGGCCAGGGCCTGGGCCGCGAACGCCTCGTTCAGCTCCACCGCGTCGAGATCGCCCACCTGTCGGCCCGCCCGCGCCAGCACCTTCTCGGTCGCGGGCACCGGCCCCAGACCCATCAGGTGCGGCTCGACCCCGGCCGAGGCCGAGCCGACGATCCGAGCCCGCGGGGTGAGCCCGTACCGCGCCACCGCGCTTTCGCTCGCCACCACCAACGCCGCGGCCCCGTCCGACAGCGGCGAGGCCGAGCCCGCGGTGACGATGCCGTCCGCGCGGAACACCGTCCGCAGCCGGCCCAGCCGCTCCGGCGTGGTGT
>NZ_WWJX01000731.1 GCF_009865215.1 Streptomyces sp. SID3343
TGAACAGCGGGAACGGACGCCCCCGGGAAGCTCGTTCGTCGCGACGCCGATGTCGGTCGTGCGTCGCGTCCGCCGACCGCCCCCTGACTTGATCGGGTTCGGCTAAAGTGGCCGGCATGCGTTGACCCCTGCCCGGCCCCCGGGCACCGCCCTACCTCCTTCGTGACAACGCCCCCGAATTCGGAGCACACGAAGGAGTAATGCGACATGAGTGCGTTGACCCCCGTTGACGTTCCCGACGCCCTGGCCGCGGCGTACGCCAAGCACAGTGGGGCGGCAGGCCGTGCCTGGATCGCCGCGTTGCCCGCGCTGGCGGCCGACTTCCTGGACCACTGGGCACTGCGACCCGACGGCCCGGTCGGACACGGGATGGCCTCACTCGTACTTCCGGTGATCCGCGCGGACGACACGCTCGCCGCGCTCAGGCTCCAGCCGATCACCGCGGAGAACGTCGACGTGCCGACCGGCCTGCGCACGTGGAACGGCGACGGCAAGGTGCTGCTGCTCGACCACGATCCGGACACCGGCACCCTGCTGCTGGAACGGCTGGACGCGTCCCGCCCGTTGTCGGCGGTCGCGGACGACACCGCGGCCATGCGGATCCTGGCCGACCTCTTGGCGCGTCTGGTCGCGGTGCCCGCGCCGGCCGGCGTGCGGCAGTTGGCCGACATCGCCGCCGCCATGCTCGACGAAGCTCCGCGCGCGGCAGCGTCGTTGCGCGACCCGGCCGACCAACGCCTCCTCCGCACGTGCGCGTCCGCCGTCGCCGAGGTGATCGGCGAGCCCGGCGACCGGATGCTGCACTGGGACCTGCACTACGACAACATCCTCGCCGGCGAGCGCGAACCCTGGCTGGCCATCGACCCGGAACCCCTCGCCGGCGACCCGGGCTTCGACCTGCTCCCGGCGATGGACAACCGCTGGGACGAGGTAGTGGCCACGGGCGACGTGACCCGCGCCGTCCTACGCCGCTTCGACCTACTGACCGAGACCCTGAACCTGGACCGACACCGAGCCACCGCCTGGACCCTGGGCCGCGTACTCCAAAACGCCCTATGGGACATCGAAGACGGCGAACCGACCCTGCACCCGATCCAAGTAGCCATCGCCGAGGCCCTGTTGCACCGAGAGGGCCTGGGCACCTTCGCAACCGGCTGACGGTCGCCCGGTGACCGAGCAGGCGCTCACCCGCGTTCGAGCGACAGGAAGATCCGGCGACTTTCGCGGTCGATGTCGAGGATGGTCACCCGGACCCGGTCGCCGACCGCGACCACCTCTTCCGGGGACTCGATGTCGCGGTCGACCGGTTCGGTGCGGCGGACGAGCCCCTCGACACCTCCCTCGGGGTACTCCTGGAGCCGGACCAACACGCCGAACGGGAGCAACGTGGTGACCACACCGTCGATGCTCTCGCCGACGTGGTGGGCGTTGGCGTAGAGCTGCCAAGGGTCCGGCCGAACCGCCCGGAGAGACAGGCTCACCTGCTCCCAGGCCCAGTCGACGTGCAGGATCGCCGCACGGATCGGCCGGCCGATCGGAGCCACGTCGTCGACGGAGTCGAACCCGCACCAGGACATCTCGGGGGTGCGGAGAAAGCCCAGACCACGGCCCAGGTCGTCGTTCAAGTCCACATACACCCCGACGTCGCACAGGCCGCTCGTGACGACACCCGTGACGACGTCGCCGACTCGCAACGAAGCGAGATACGAACGGCGTTGGTCGGCCCGGGTGCGGTTGGCCCGCCACCGGGCACGCAGGACGCCGTCGGCGTCGGGGAGGACGCCGGCGAGCAGTGGTCGACGGTCGGCGGCCTCGATCGGGACCAGGGTGGCCCGATGGTCGGGGCCGTCCGAGACCTGAGGGTCGGCCACGTCGGCGCGCGCCATGCCGGGCTCGGCGATGGCTTCCGGGTACATCCCTCCGCCTGGATATTGCCGAACGAGAAAATGGAGGCATCCCCGGCGAGCGATCGCCGACCGAATGCTCGCGGCGTCGTCGGTGAGGTCCGGCCACGCGGCCAACCGGGAGCGTGGGGGCAGCCGTTCGCGCGCGGCCTCGATGTCGGGTTCGCTCGTGACGCGGTGCCAACGGTACGCATTGCCGATGGGGCGCACCTCCAACAGGACGCCGCCCCGGGCGGTGACGAGATCGGCGAGATCGCGCCAAAAGGAGTCGTCGGCGGGCCGCTCGTCGGCGACCTCGTCGGTGGCCGGGTCGTAGGGAGAACCGGCTACCCGCTCGACGAACAGGCCCAATGCCCGGCAACGGGATTCGGTGTCGGGTAGTGGGCGGTCACTGCCGAGGTAGACGTCGTCTTGGCATCCGACGTGGACGAAGAACCCGTCGTCGCCGACCAGTCGGCACCACGCGCCGTCACGCAGGACCATGGCCCGCACGAGACCCAACCCGGTGGCGAGGGGAACGAGCGCGCCGTCGTGGTAGCCGGCGAGGTCCTGCGGGAAGAGTCCGCGCAGTCCGTGCCCGCCGCGTCCCCAGCGCACGGAGAAGGAGTGGAACCCGGTCGCCATCGGGTTGTCGATCCTGACGTGGTCGATGCCCGCGTCGAGCGCGAATCCGCCGACTGCCGCGATGTACGCGGCCGCGAAGTGTTCCGCGACGTCGTACGGGATACGGGTGCGGTCGTGGCCGCTCGACCGGTCCTGTTCGGCCGGGTCGTACGGGGTGACGCGATACACGAAGGGAGCCATGTCAGCGCCCGATGCGGCTCGAAGGTGCCCTGAGGGCCGGTCGCGGGTGGACAGGAGAAGTAGTCACCGCCGAAGCCTATCGACCCCGGTCGTGACGTGACGTGTCGCGACGAGGTCGGGGAATCGGGCTGCTCGGGCCGGGCCGGCGTGATGTACTGCCGGACATGTCGTTGCTGATGCTCGACCTCGACAACACGTTGGTCGACCGCGATGCCGCGTTTCGGGGTGCGGTGGTGGCCTTCCTGGCCGAGCACGGGTTGCCGGGCGACGACGTCGACTGGCTGATGTCGATCGACGCGAGCGGATACACGTCCCGACTCACGGTCGCCGCGACGATGGCCGAGCGTTATGGAAGTGCCGCGCCCGACGGTGCCGTTCGGGCCCTTCTCGATCACGGTGCCGCGGATCGCGTGACGCTCGCCGGCTGCACGCGCGATGCGCTCGACCGGGCGATCGCCGCCGGCTGGTCCTGTGTCATCGTCACCAACGGCCGTACGGCGCAACAGGAATCGAAGATCCGCAGAGCCGGACTCGACCGACTCGTGCACGGCTGGGTGGTCTCCGAGCACGTCGGCCACCCCAAGCCCGAGCCGGAAATCTTCCGCGCGGCGGCGGCGACCGTCGGCGCCTCTCTCGTCGACGCGTGGATGATCGGCGACTCGGGGCCTGCCGACATCGCCGGCGCGAACGGCCTCTCCATACGCAGTGTCTGGGTCTCGGCCGGTCGACCGTGGACCGAAGCGGCTTACCGGCCCACACACGTCACCGACGACATCGTGGCCGCGATCGACCATGTCGTCGGCGCGCCGGCACCGTCACAGCGAACGGATCGCTGACCCGGCCGACGTGTCTCGCCCGAGCACACCTTGGCGTTGGAGGGCCGACTACGCGTCGGCTGCGCGCCCGAAACCGTCGTCGGCCGACTCCGAGGAAATCTCTTCGATCGCCGTGTCACATTCCTTCCTCGGCGCGGGTCATCCCAGCAGAACACCGAACGCGGCCGACGGACCCGGGACATGAGCGCCCGGTCCGAACGAAATCTGGGAGTAGTCATGGCGTCGTCGATCCTGGTCACCGGTGGTACGGGCACGTTGGGGAACCTGGTGGTGCCGATGTTGCGCGAGGCGGGTCGTCCGGTGCGGGTGCTCAGCCGGAGCGTGCGCGAGGTGGGGAACGGTGTGGAGTACGTGCAGGGGGACTTGCTGAAGGACGAAGGTATCGAGGCGGCCGTGGCCGGCGTCCGGACCGTGGTGCATCTGGCCGGTGGTCCCAAGGGGGACGACGTGGCCACGGCGAACCTGATGCGGGCGGTGGCGGCGGCCGGGGTCGAGCACGTCGTGTACATCTCGGTGATCGGGGCGAATCGGGTTCCGCTGGGGTACTTCCGGGCGAAGTCGGATGCGGAGCGCGTGGTTGCGGAGTCGGGGGTGCCGTGGACGACGTTGCGGGCGGCGCAGTTCCACGACCTGGTGTTGAACGTGACGCAAAAGATGGCGCGGATGCCGGTGGTTCCGGTGCCGGGCGGGTTGCGGTTCCAGCCGGTGGACGCGCGTGAGGTGGCGGCGCGGTTGGTGGAACTCGCGCTCGGTGAGCCGGCGGGACTGGTGCCGGACCTGGCGGGGCCGAGGGTGTACGGGATGGGCGAGTTGAGCCGGGGTTACCTGCGGGCGAGCGGCAAGCGGCGTCCGCTGCTGCCGGTACGGATGCCCGGAAAGGCCGGCAAGGCCTACCGCGCCGGCGACAACCTGACCCTCGAAGGCGCCACGGTGGGCACGCGCACCTGGGAGGCATTCCTCGCCGAACGCGTGAGCGCGTGAGCGCGTGAGCGCGTAGACGCGTGAACACGGACAGCCCGGCCGACAGAGCGTCTCGGCCGGGCTGTCCCACGTGCCCCGACCGCAAGGCCGCTGTGTCGACCCGACCCGACCCGACCCGACCCAACCCGGCATCGGCGCTCGCACCGGTGACCCGATCCCGACGGGACCGACGACCGACCCGCGACCACCCGGCCGGCAACCTGCCGCATCGGCGTCCCGACCCAAAATCGAACGCATGTACGAGAGACTGTGCGGGTGACGACCGATGAGCCGCCCGAACGCAGCCTGCGCCGCGCTTTGCCCGAAGGTGGGCCCGCGCGGGTGTACCGCCATGTGATCCACCGCTGCCCCCGGCCGCACGCGCGGCTGCGCATCGACGGGCAGTGGCGGGATGCCGTCATCGGCGGGTGGTCGCAGGCCGGCCCCGGCGCCCCGGTGATCATTCACAGTCAGTGGAGCGACGGCCGCCACAACTTCCTGGACACGTGGATCCACGAACCGGACCTCGTGATCGGCAGCGAGGACATCTGGGGGCCCAACCCACCGGCGTGACGCGGTGGTTCCACCCTCAAGCGGCCTCGCCCGCCGCCGCCGACGGCGTACCCGCGCGCCAGGTCACCGCCGCGCCGGTCGCGACGATCAACCCGATGCCCGCGAGCGCCACCGCGGACGGATTCTCGCCGAGTGCCGCGACGCCCACCAGCGTCCCCATCACCGGGTCGAGGGCGAACAGCGTCGCCACGACCTTGGCGCCGGCGAGCCGGACCGCCGTGAAGTCGAGCGTGAAGGCCAGCGCCACCCCGACGGTGCCGGAGAGAGCGACCAGAGCCCACTGGCCCACCGCCACCTGCGGAACGGCCGGCGCGGAGAACGGCAGCAACAGCAGCGCGGAGACCCCCACCGACAGAGTCAGACCGTCCCATCCGGCGGAAGCCCGGCCCACCCGCTGCGCGAACACGGTGTACAGCGCCAACGCCACCGCGGAGAGCAGTCCGAAGCCGACGCCAAGCCACTCGACATCGCCGCCGGGCCGCGTGACGAGCACGACACCCACCAGGCCGACCACGGGGAACAGCGCATCGCGCCGAACCCGCACCGACGCGACGGCGACCGCGAACGGCCCCAGGAACAACAGCGCCGCCGCGACACCGAGCGGAAGCCGGTCCACCGCGCCGTAGAACGTCACGTTCATGCCGGCCATCGCCGCGCCGTACCCGGCGATCCCCGACCACTCGCCCCGGCTCCGCCGCCGAACCCTCGGCCGCACGAGCGCCCACAGGACGAGCGCGGCGGTCGCCTGCCGCAGCCCCGCCACGGCGGGCACGCTCAGCGCGTCGAAGAGCGCCGAGGACAGCGCGGCCGAGGACTGCACACCCAGACAACTGACGAGCACCAGTACGGCACCCACGAGCGGACCCCGTCGACCGGGCCCGGCCCTCGTTTTCATGGCGATGGCCATGTATGTCCCCCTTTCGACCGGATGAGGCGACCCGGCCCGACATCGACGCCGACCACGCCGTAACGATCGTTTCACTGTAACGCTCGTT
>NZ_WWJX01000732.1 GCF_009865215.1 Streptomyces sp. SID3343
CCCCGAGCCCCCCGAGCCCGTCGAGTCTGCCGAGTCCGTCGAACCTGCCATCGCGTCCACCCGTCGAGTTCGCCCCATCGCGTATCCGTGCCTGCAGAGTAGTTCTCGGAGATCTGGTCATACGGCTCAGAACACGATTGGATACCGAGTCGCACGTGGCAACATGACTAACCGGTAACCCAGGTAGTACCTGGCTACATCAACAGCAACAGGACGCCGGGCGACCGGCGGAACGGGTGGTGAACGCACGTGAGCGTCGAACTGATCAGCGAGCAGGCGAAGGCAGGCAACGGCACGGGGCGCCGCAAGGGCATCCGGCGCGCGTGGCTGGCCCTGCCGGTGGCGGCCGTGCTGGTGCTGGCCGGGTGTAGCGACGACAAGGACGACAGCAAGGACAGCAAGTCCTCGCCCTCCGCGTCGGCTCCCGCCGCCCAGACGAGCGCTCCCGCCGCCACCACCCCCGCAACCTCGGGCGGCGCCACCACCCCCGGCGGCGCGTCCGCCCCCGCGCCCGGCGGCGCCGCCCTCACCGGCGAAGACAAGAAGGTCGCCGACAACTGGGAGAAGCTGTTCAACGCGGCCACCCCCACCCCGGAACGCGTCGCGCTCCTGGAGAACGGCGACAAGATGTCGGGTCTGGTCGACACGCTCGCCGCGAGCCCGGTGGCCGCCCAGGTCTCGGCCAAGGTCAAGACCGTCAAGATCAGCGGTGACAAGGCGGACGTCACCTTCGACGTGCTGCTCGCCGGCGCCCCCGTCAAGGAGGACGCGCCCGGCCAGGCCGTCAAGCAGGACGGCAACTGGAAGGTGAGCGTAACCACCATCTGTGGTCTGGTCGCGCTGCTCCAGCAGGGCACGGCCGTTCCCGGCTGCTCCGCCTGACCCATCGCTCCACCTGACCCATCGCTCCGCCTGATCCATCGCTTCGCCCGACCCATCGCTTCGCGCCGATCCGTCGCTTCGGGCTCGTTCAGCGCCTCGCGCGCCGATCGCTCGCTTCGCGCCGGTTTGTCGCTCGGCACCGATCCACCGCCCCGCAGCCAGGCCACCGAGGAGCCCCCATGCGTCGTTCGTCCGGACGGCGCAAGGGGTGCGCCTCGGTGGCCCTGCTCGCCCTGGCCCTCACCGCGTGCGGTTCGCGCCTGCCGGAGCGCGACTTCCGCGAGAGCGCGCCGCCGGGACGGGCCGACACCACGCCGAACGCCGGTGCCGGTGCCAACGCCAACACCGCCTCCGACGTGGGCGTCACGCCCACCGAGATCACCGTGGGCATGATCGACACGGTCCAGGGCGTGCTGGGCAGCGAGACCTTCTCCGGGCCGATGTACGGGGCCCAGGCGTACTTCAAGGCCCTCAACGACCGCGGCGGCATCAACGGACGCACCGTCAAGGTCGTCGCGTGCGACGACGCCGGCGCCGGCAACGCCAACCAGCGCTGCGCGCGCAAACTGGTCGAGGAGGACAAGGCGTTCGCGTTCGCGGGCAACAGCATCTACACCTACACCGCGGCGAAGTACGTCAGCGACAAGGGCGTTCCCGACGTCGGCGGGCAGCCGATCGGCACCGCGTACGAGACCTACCCCCACCTGTACTCGATCTACGGATCGCGGGCGCCGCGCGAGGGCACCGTCGGCTGGAACGGTGACCTGTACGCGAGTACCGAGGTCTACCGCTACTTCAAGGACAAACTGGGCGCGCGCACCGCCGCCGTCGTGTCGTACAACCAGGCCGACTCCGCGCGCTACGCGAAGACCATCGCCGACGGGCTGCGCGCCGAGGGCTACACCGTGCTCGACAAGCAACTCGACTTCGCACTGCCCAACTTCGACGCCGCCGTGGTCGACATGCGTGCCAAGGGCGTCGACATCGTCTTCGACGCGGTGGACACGCGCGGCAACGCCGGGCTGTGCAAGGCGATGGACGGCAACGGGCTTCGGGTGACCGCCAAGGTGACCAACGTACAGAACTGGAACGCGGGCGTCGGTGAGGACTTCAAGGCGTCCCCGACCTGCCGCGACAGCATCTACGCGACCGGCAACAGCCGCGGCTACACCGATACCGCGCATCCCGCCGTGGCCGACTTCCGGGCGGCGATGAAGAAGTACTTCCCCGACCGCGAAGGCAAGCTCTCGCAATGGGAGTTGGAGGGCTGGGCCTCCGCGATGTGGCTCACCGACGCGATCGCGTCGTGTGGGGCGAACGTCACGCGCGCGTGCGTCGAGGGCTTCGTCACCCGACCTCAGGGTTACGACGCGCACGGGCTCCTGATCCCGGTCGACTTCAAGGTCGAGACGGCGGCGCAGGTCGCCGCGCCGAGCCGCACGTGCTTCGACGTGGCCCGCTGGCAGAACGCGGCGCCGGGCGGCTGGGTGGGCCAGGTGCCGGACATGGCCGCGAACTGCTTCGACGTGCCGTCCCTGCCGTACGGATCCTGACCGGGATCACCCGCGCCACGCCCCGCGGTTCGCGACGACGCCCGCCAACGGTTCGCGGCCGTACGTAACGGCCCACGACCCCGGCCGTGTGCCGCCCACGGAAGCCGGTGACGGATCGGGGGCGGGTTGGCGGGCGTCGAGGGTGGGTTGGCGGGCGTCGAGGGCGCCGTCCCGGGGGAGTGGGCGGAGCGCCGCACGGGTCTAACCGGGCGCCGGTCGGGTCAGCAGGGGCAGCACGATGCCGTCGACGATCCGTTCGATGGCCTCGTCGGATGCGGGCTCGAGCGTCATGAGTACCTCGTGCCGGAAGAGATCGAACGGCAGTGAGACCAGACGTGGTTCCAGCAGGGAGGCGTCCACTTCGCCCCGCCGGACGGCTCGCGCGACGATCGTCTCGGCTGCCGAGTGTCGACCTGCCAGTAGCAGCTCGCGTAGTTGCCGCGGGCTTGATCCCGTGTCCGCGAAGTACCCGTCGAGGAGGACCGCGGCTGCCACGAGGAGATCGGTCCGCGACGCGTTGGCCGCATGCAGGATCGCGATCAGGTCGCCGCGGAGGGTTCCGGTGTCCGGGACGTCGACGACTCGCCGGGCGCTCGCGTGCGCGATGGCCGCCTCGACCATGCGTGCCCTGTTGGCCCAGCGGCGGTAGATCACGGGCGTGCTCGTGCCGGCCCGCTTCGCGACTGCCTCCAGTGTGAACGCGGCATACCCGCGCTCGGTCAGCTCGGTCCACGCGGCCCCGAGCAGGGCGTCCTCGAGATCCTTGCCTCGTCTGCGCTGCATCTCCATCTCCCCTCCTCCCCTCCCTTGCGAGGTTGTGTTTGTGCGCGATACGGCTCCGGTGTACCGTCGAAAATAAGAAGCGCTACCACATCTTATCCGCTCGGCCGAGCCGATGGCCGACTCGGCCGAGCCGATACTCGACGAGGGAGCAGCACCCGTGAGCAACCATGGCACCGTCACAGTCCTCATCGAGATACACGCCAAGGACGGCCGGGAGCGGGAAGCCCGCGACTCGCTGCTCCACGCGATCCAAACCTCCGAGAAGCCGGGCCTGGTCAGCTCCACCGAGTACGAGGACCTCGACGACCCCGGGGCCTTCCACGCCATCCAGGTCTGGGAGAACGCGGACGCCTTCCACGCGCACATGGAGGACGCCGCCAGGTCCGGCATGGACGAAGCGATCCAGGTCCTGCGCGAGCGCCCCAAGACCGCCGTGCTGCGCGCCATCGGCTGATCACGTGCCGGTCGACCGCCGGATACCGAGCGGCTCGCACGTCGACGGGTCGAAACGGCGGGACACCCCGACGCCCCGCTGACACCGGACGGGCGTGGCCGGTGGTCCGAGCGCGCGGACGCCGGGCATCCGATCGCGCAGGTCGCGGCGGAAGCCGGGATCTCCCGCCGGTGCCCGGCCGAGTGGCCCCACGGCTAGCGCCAGTCGGCCCCGTACCAGGGCACGGGGTCCGCGAGCGCGGGCGTCGGCGCGGTGGTGCGTACGGGCGTTCGCGACGCGGGCACGGTCACCGGATAGGGCAGCTTCACCATGCCGAACGGGCGACGGTGGTGGGGATCGGGGCTGGGGGCGATCAGGGCCGGACCTCGCACAGGGGCACCTTCCGCTGTGACGGCCCAGAGGTTTCGTGCCCCGGCGCCGTGCCCGGCGACGAACGTCCCCGGGCACGGCGTTCAACGATCAGGAGCGGGTCGAGTGTCGCAGGATCACTCCCACGGCCCCGCCTTGCGGGCCGGGCAACCCGACTTGTAGTCGGCGTTGTACTCGAAGTGCCACGCCTCGTTGTCGTACAGCCGGCACCAGCCGTATTTCGAACCCTTGCTCTGCAACCAGACCTGCGCGGCCTCGGGGTAGATGTCGACCGCGTAGCCCTGCACGTGCATGGACTTCTGCGGCGGCAGGACCAAGTGCATCGCGGCCTCTTCCGAGCCGGTCTTCGCGATCTCCTGATCCCACAGTTGTTGTTGGTGCACCCAACCGCGCTTCCCCGAATTCAGGTTCAGGGTGATGCCCTGTGCGGCCATCGCGGACTTGATCTGCTTCCACGCCGCGTAGGCCGCGGGCTTGAGCGCACTCGGGTCCTTGGGCGCGTCCACGTCGTTGCGGGGCGGCCCCGCCGAGGTCGACGTGGACGCGGACGCCGTCGACTTGGACGAGGACGACGGCTTGGTGGTCGTCGCACCGCCCGACGCCGCGCCGGTGGGTCCCGCGCTCGCGGCCGGTGGCTGCTGCGGCTGAGCCGATCCCATCGTGGTGGGCGTCGACGTGACGTTCGTGCTCGTCGAGCTCGCGTTGTCCTTCTTGTCGTCCCCACCCATCAGGACGACGGCGCCCGCGCCGGCCGCGCCCAGGACCAACAGGCCGGCCAGGCTCCACGCGACCACCGCGCCGCGACCTC
>NZ_WWJX01000733.1 GCF_009865215.1 Streptomyces sp. SID3343
CCGTTGCGGGCGCGGGCTGTGCGGCGGCGGTCGGGGCCGCGTTCCGCGCCGTCGGCCCGCCCAGGCGCCGACCCACCCAAGTGTTCGCCCCCGTTCGCCTATGTTCGCCCACACAGGAGAGACCGTCATGACAATCCTGGACCGTTTCCGACTCGACGGCCGAGTCGCCATCGTCACCGGAGCGTCCTCCGGTGTCGGAGTGATCTTCGCCCAGGCCCTGGCCGAGGCCGGGGCGGACATCGTCCTGGCCGGCCGGCGGGCCGACCGCCTCGCCGAGACCGCCGCGTCGGTCGAGAAGATCGGGCGGCGGGCGCTGTGCGTGCCCACCGACGTCGCCTCGCCCGAGCAGTGCCAGGTCTTGGCCGAAGCGGCGGCCGACTTCGGACCGGTCGGGGTTTTGATCAACAATGCCGGCGTCGGCACGGCCGTCCCGGCGATCCGGGAAACGCCCGACCAGTTCCGATCGGTCCTGGACGTCAATCTGGCGGGGGCGTACTGGATGGCTCAGGCCGCCGCCCGCGTGATGCCCGACGGTGGCTCCATCGTCAACGTCTCCAGCGTCCTGGGCCTGGTCACCGCCGGCTTGCCGCAAGCCGCGTACTCCGCCTCCAAGGCCGGGCTGCTCGGCCTCACCCGAGACCTCGCCGCGCAGTGGAGCACCCGCCGCGGCATCCGGGTCAACGCCATCGCCCCCGGCTTCTTCGCCTCGGAGATGACCGACCAGTACCCGGACGACTACCTCACAGCCCGCCTGAGCACCCTCCCCATCCCCCGCCTGGGCAACGCACAGGAACTCGCCGCTGCGGTGCTCTTTCTCGCCTCCGACGCCGCCGGCTACGTCACCGGCACCACGCTCGTCGTGGACGGGGGCCTGACCATCTCCTGACCACCACCCGGATCAGGCCGGCAGTCGCGTGTCGACGACGAAGCTGATCTCGACGACCTGGCCCGGGACGGTCAGTTCGGTGACACCGAGAACCGTGCTGACCGGTCGGTGGTCGCCGAAGTACGCCAGGTTTCCCTTCGACACCGCCGCTGCGTCCTGCCGCAGGTTCACCAGGTACAGGGTCTGCGACACGACCTGGTTCCGGGTGACGCCGTAGTGGTCCAGGATCTTGTCCGTGTTGAGGTAGGTCTGCTCCAACTGGGCGGCGAAGTCGTCCGAGTAGAGGCACTCGCCCGCCTCGTCGAAGGCGAGCTGTCCGGAGACGTGGATCAGCTCGCCGGACCTGATCGCCTGCGCATAGCCGAAGTCGCTCTCGGCCGGCACGTTGTGGTGGAAGACATCGACGGTCGCCATCGTATTCGCCTTTCAGCTGCGCTCTCTTGTGGTTACTCGGAAACCATAAGAGAGTGAGGGTCGACCTGGAAGAACGCACTTTTTGGTAATCGAGGAACCTGATGGTGACCAAGCAACTGCTCACCGGCCTGCCCGAGGACGCGGACCTCAGGCGCGCCGACTCCCTGGCCCGCGAGATCTTCTCGGACGTCGCCAACAAGTGGGCGCTCCTGATCATCGAGGCACTCGGCGAGCGCACCCTGCGCTTCGGCGAACTGCGCAACGAGGTCGAGGGCGTCAGCCACAAGATGCTCACCCAGAACCTGCGCATGCTGGAGCGCAACGGCCTGGTCGACCGGAAGGTGTACGCCACCGTGCCGCCGCGAGTGGAATACACACTCACCGTGCCGGGCCGAGCCCTGCGCGCCACGGTCGATGCCATCTGTGAGTGGACCCACCGATACCTCGAAGACATCGAGAACGCACGGGGCCACTTCGACACCTGACGGGCGCGCGGCATCGCGCGGGCCGTCGACCCCCGTGGCTTCGAACGCCGAAGGTCGCGTTGATAGCCTCGACGCATGCCGGATCAAGGGGCAGTTGTCGTGATCAGCGTCAAGCCGTCTCCCGTCGCCGCCTGGTTCCATCACCTGCTGACGAAGCCGGTGATCGAGCTCGACGGCACGGAGCACGTCGCCAAGTGGGGCAAACAGGAGATTCCGGTGCCGCCGGGCGACCATCGGATCAGCGTGTACTTCCGCTACCGAGGGCAGGCCGACGCACGGCTCGCGGAGGCGAGTACGCAATTCATCACCGGGCAAACGTCGCGGCGCGTGGAGATCACGGCCGGCCTCGGACCGCTCAACGGAAGCGGTTTCCGGATCGGGGAGCCGGCGGTCCGGTAAGCCCAGGCGCGCCCCGGCCACCGCGGACCGGTAGGGACGGGGGCGGCCGGCCGCCGGTCGGTTTTCAGGCCGTCGCGCCCGGTGGGAGTCTGCGGTAGCGGCCGTCGCACTCCTGGGTGAGCCAGCCGTTGAGGCTGCTCAGTCCCCGCTCGTTGATTTGGCCGTCGTGGATGCCGTACGCCCGTTCGGGCTCGATGGCACGCACGAAGTCGATGGCCTCGTCCGTCTTCAGCCACGACCCCTGTAGGGGTACCAGCAGGGTTTCCACCGGCCGACCGGGAACGTGCAGCGAATCCCCGGGGTGATAAAGGGAGTTCTCGACGAGGTAACCGAGGTTGGCGCAGTCCGGAAGGTCGCCGTAGACGCGCGCGTGTCGCCCGCCGTGGGCGCTCACCTCGAAGCCGGCCGCACCGAAGTCCTCGCCGGGCGCGACGCCGACGAAATCCAGGCCCGGGATCCGAGCCGTCTCCGGTGCGTAGACGGGGATCCCCAACCCTTGCAACCGCAACAGGTCGACGTGGTCGCTGTGTTCGTGGGTCACCAGGACCGCGTCCGCGCCGACGAGGGCTTCGCTCTCGCTCCAGACGCCGGGATCGATGACCAACACGCCACCGCCGTCGCGTTCCAACCGCACGCAGGAATGGGTGTACTTGGTGATCCGCACCCGGGTGAGCCTAACCGGGATCCGGCGCCCGACACAGGCCCTGCCGACGACCCGCCGTCGAAGCCGAACGAGAGCCATGGGCCGGACCGAACGGCGCGGGCCGCAGGTCAGGACACCCGTTCCTCGAACCGCGAACCGTTGTCGGTGAAGACCCAGGTGCGATACGCGAACAAACGGAACAGTGTCGCCATGGGGAGCCCGACACCGAACTTGGCGATCATGTCCGTCGGGGTCGAGCTCGCGTGGAGGATGTAGTTCACGACCATCACCGGAATGAGCTCCAAGATCATTCCCACGAAACTGAACCCCAGATACAGCGCGAACTCGCGCCCACGCGTGTCGTTTTCGCGATGGCCATAGGTCCAGAACCGGATGCCCACATAGTTGAAGAGGATCGCGACAGCCGTGGAGACGACGCTCGAACGCCCGGGCTCCAAGTGGAGGAGTTGCTTGCAGCCCAGGAACACCAGGAAGTTGACGACAAAACCGAAAGCCCCCACAACCCCTGACTTGGCCACTTCGTGCTTGACCCGATCAAGCCGGCTGAGGAACGAACGCACTGCTTCACCCATCGGTTTCCTGGTGGAACGAGACGACGTCAGGTTACTGGCCGCGGCCGACTCGAATCGGTAGGCGGGGCGACGAGTCGGCGGTGCGCGGCGCGCCGGCGGTGATCGCGTATCGCCGCTCTCGGCCCGACGGTTCGGCGAGCGACGACCGTTCGTACGTCCTTGCGGGTCGTTGTCACCGTCCGGCTCACCGCCGCACTGTTCGGGTGGGCCTCACAGTTCGAGGCGTCTGCTCATGTCGGAGACGAAAACGCCCTCGGGGTCCACGCGTTGCCGAACCTTGCGCCATTCCTCCAGCCGGGGATACATCTCCTGGATGGTCTCCGGTGTGGCCCGGGATTCCTTGGCGAGATACAACCTGCCGCCCAAGTCCAGTACTCGCTCGTCCAGTTCGTCGCACAACCTGCCCAGGCCGGCTTTGACGGGGAAGTCGACCGCGATGGTCCAGCCGGGCGCGGGAAAGGACAGTGGGGCACGGTTTCCGGCGCCGAAGCGCTTGAGCACATTGAGCGCGGAGTACTGCCCGGACCCCGCGATGTGCCGGATCAGGTCACAGAACTCGGCTTCTCGGCCGAAGGGGGCGATGAACTGGTACTGGAGGAAGCCCTTGCGACCGTAGGCGCGGTTCCACTCGCCGAACAGGTCGAGCGGGTGGTAGAAGGCC
The DNA here is from genome assembly GCF_009865215.1 of Streptomyces sp. SID3343. Taxonomy (GTDB): domain Bacteria; phylum Actinomycetota; class Actinomycetes; order Streptomycetales; family Streptomycetaceae; genus Embleya. Next base: position 4,082 of record NZ_WWJX01000733.1, read on the forward strand.
GTCAGGTTCTGTACCCGGCCCCGGCCGCGCGGTGGGGTGGTGCGATAGTAGAACTCGCCCAGGGCGGCGAACGAGAGCCGGTTCATCGCCACCCCGCTGGGGAAGACGTTGGGCACCGTCATCAACTGTGGGGCGTCGAACCGCAACGGATTCGAGCGCAGTTTCCTCGGCAGTTCGTCCAGCTTCGCCAACGAGGCTCGGCCGATCGCCGCTCGGCCCAGGCGCGGGCCGGTGGACATGACGTCGAACCAGGCCGCGGAGTAGTCGTATCCGGCGTCGGATCCGTCGGAGAAGAACGCGACCGTGTCCTCCAGGGACTCCGTGCGATCGTGGTCGGTCACGAAGTAGGCGGTCTCGGTTCGGGTCATCCGGACCGTGGCGCGCAGAACGACACCCGTCAGCCCCATGCCGCCCACCGTGCACCAGAACAGGTCGGACTCCGGGCCGTCCGGCGTGATCGTGCGCACCTCGCCGTCGGCGGTCAGCAGATCCATCGACGTCACGTGGTTGCCGAAGCTGCCGGCCGTGTGGTGGTTCTTGCCGTGGATGTCGGAACCGATCGCGCCGCCGACGGTCACCTGCCGGGTTCCCGGCAGAGTGGGCACCCACAGCCCGAACGGCAGTGCGGCACGCATGAGTTGATCCAGGCTCACCCCCGCGTCCACCACGGCCGACCGCGAGTCTGCGTCGATCCAGTGGATCCTTCGTAAAGCCGTCATGTCCAGCACCAGGCCACCCGCGTTCTGCGCGGGGTCCCCGTACGAACGACCCAGCCCTCGGGCGATCACTCCGCGCGTGCCCGCCTCCCGAACCGCTCGCACGATGAGGTCGAGGTTTTCCGTGCTCAGTACGTCGGTGTGGGACGGCGCGGTGCGTCCCCATCCGGTCAGGCGCCTACGTTGGGTCGGGAGGCGGTCGGTGGTCGAGGTTGTCATGTGGTGAGGCTACTGGCGACCGGTCGGGCGCGGGGTCGGGGAGGTTGTCGAGGATGTCGAAGTGTGGGGTCAGGTCGGGAAGGCGCAGGATGAACAGGATGAAGGCGTCCACGCAGATCAGCCGCACGGTTCCGGTGCGGGCGAGGGCACGGGCATGAGCCTGCGCGAGGGCGGTGATCGTGCGGGCGTCGAGGAAGGTGACCGCGCGTAGGTCGACGAGCAGGTGCGGGCGGTCGGTGTCGGTGAGTGCTTCGAGCGCTTCGGACAGCGGGGTGACGGTGGCGACGTCGAGTTCGCCGGACAGGGTCACCAGTACGTGGGGTCCGTGCGGCCTCGCGGACAGCATCGGGGCGGGGGTGGCGTTCGTCGTGGTCGTCGTGGTCGTCGTGGTCACTGCGGTCCCTTCGTCGCGAGGGCAAGGGCGAGGCGGGCGGCGCCCGAGGGGTGCTCCGGGCGCCGCCCGCCGGGTGGGGCGAGTCGGGCGAGTCGGGGTCGCGTGCGGCCTTGTGTGTCAGGTGCGGCCCGCGGCCTCCAGGAGGCAGGGGAAGCGTTCGTTGGGTCGGCAGATCTCGCCGAGGTCGGGGTCGTCGACTTCCTCGATGCCGGGCTCGACCCTTGCGACGTACGCGTGTGGGTCGCCGCCGTCGCCGGGGTGGGCGGGCGCCGGGCCCGGGGCGGCCGCGTTGACGCGGCCGGCCCAGTGGTGGGCGTCCTGGGGTTCGCCCTCGACCCGGTGGTGCAGGGTCAGCAGGCGCATCGCCTCGACATTGTCGGCGCCGGCGGCGTAGCGCCACCAGAACGCGGCGGGGGCCGGCCGGCCGGTGAGGTAGAGCAGGCAGCCGAAGACCAATGCCCCGGCGGGTGCGCGTTTGTGCACGAAGTCGCCGAGCCGGGGGCCGGTGGTGGGGTGGGCGATGATCGCCTGGCAGGCGTGCTCGAGATCGGTGGCGGCGGCGTTCTGGGCGGCGTGCGCGTCGGCGAACCCGGCGTTGCGGGGCGTGGCGCCGGCCGCCGGCCGGATCAGGGCGGCGAGGAGTTCCTCCTGGACGATGCGCGCGGCCAGGCGACGGGTCGCGGCGGCGGGGTCGTAGTGGGCGAACGCGGTGTCCATGTCGCGTCGGCGCTGCTGGAGGGCGTGGTCGAGGGGGTCGAGGTGGTTGTTCATGCCTTCGGTTCCCGAGAGTGCAGGGGGTGGG
>NZ_WWJX01000734.1 GCF_009865215.1 Streptomyces sp. SID3343
CGCGGCGGACCCGCCCAGGACGGTGACGCCGCCGAAGACGGTGAACCCGCCCGAAGACCGCGGCGGTGACGCCCCGGTCTACTACAAGAACTGCACCGCGGTCCGCGCCGCGGGTGCCGCGCCCATCCACCGCGGCGAGCCCGGCTACGCCGCCCACCTCGATCGCGACGGAGACGGCACCGCCTGCGAATAACGCCACCGCGTCGCTGCCGCGCGCACCGCGTCGCCACCGGGACGTCTCGTCCCGGCGGCGACGCGTTCGCGCCGGTCCGGCCGACGCCGGCCACGCCCGGGCGCGTCCCGAGCTCGTCCCGGGCTCGCCCCGAGCCCACTTCGCCTCCGTTCGTTCCCGGCCGCCGCTCCCGCCACTCCCGCCGCCCCCGCAGCTCCGCGCGCTCTCGCCTCGGTCCGTTTCCGGCCGCCTTCGCTTCGGTCGGGCCGACACGGCAGGATGGCCCCAGGCGTGGGGGCGTGTGGGCAGGGTGGAAGGACGGCAGCGTGGCCAGTAGGCGGAGCAGCGGTGTGTTGGGGACATGGGCCGAGCTGCAGCGACAGCAACAGCGGCAACGCGAGGCCGAGTTGCGGCTACAGCAGCAGCAGTTGCGGGCCGACGAACGCCGCGCCCGCGAGGCGCAGAAGGCCGCCGCCCGGGCCGACCGCGAGGCGCAACGCGCCTACCAGCAGGCCCGCGAGGCCGAAGTGGCCCGCCGTACCGCCGAGATCGAGGATCGCGTCGGAGAACTCCAAGGTGTGCTCCGGGCCCGGTTGGGCCAACCCGGCTTTCGGATCGAACGTTTGCGCGCCGCAGTGCAGATCCCGCCGTTCGACGCCGGCGAGCTCGCTCGGCCGATGGCGATGCCGGATCCCGCGCGCTACCAAGTCGCGCCGCCCTCCGGTCTGGGTTCGTTCGCGCCCGGCGCGCAGACCCGGTACGAACAGGAGCGCGCGCAGGCACACGCGCGCTACGAGTACGACCTGCGGGCCGCGCAGGCGGCCGAGTACGACCGGCAGCAGCGCCTCGACACGTACCACCGCCAGTACCAGGAGTGGGCGAACGGTCAACGCGCGCTTGCCGATCAGCGCAACGAGCAGGTGGACGACCTGGTCCGGCGGCTCGCCACGCGCGATCCGGAGGCGGTCGAGGACTACTTCGAGGGTGTGCTGCTCGCGTCGCCCGACTGGCCCGAAGGCTTCTCCGACCGCTCCGCCGTCGCCTTCGACGCGTCGGCGCGCCAACTCGTGGTCGACCACGAACTCCCGACCACGGAGATCGTCCCCGCCGTCGCGCGGGTGCGCTACGTCAAGGCCGAGGACCAGGAGAAGGAGGTCGCGCGTACCGCGACCGACCGCCGCGCCATCCACCGCGACGTGCTCGCGCAGAGCACGGTGCGCATCCTCGCCGAACTGTTCTTCGCCGACCACCAGGGCATCCTCGACTCCGTCGTGCTCAACGGCTACGTCGAGGCGGTCAACCCCGCGACCGGCCGGCCCGGCCGGACCTGTCTGGTCACCGTGACGGCCCGCGCCGAGGACTTCCGGCACATCTCGCTGGATCGAGTGGACGCGGTGGCGTGTCTGGAGGCGATGCAGGGCACGTTGTCGGCGCGGCCGGACCGGCCCACGCCCGTGCAGCCGGGTCGATCGGTCGACAGCGTGGTGTCGACGCCCACGCCCGGGCCGGGCACGAGCCGGATCCCGGCCGACGACGGGGACCCGGACTTGTACCGGATGGACCCGATCGAATTCGAGAACCTGATCGCCGAGTTGTTCAAGCGCATGGGCATGCAGGTGGAGACCACCGCGCGCAGCGGCGACCAGGGCGTGGACGTGGTCGCGGTCGACCCCGACCCGATCCGCGGCGGCAAGATCGTGGTCCAGGTCAAGCGCTACCGCAACACGGTGCCGCCGACGGCCGTGCGCGACCTCGCGGGTACCGTCCAACACCACGGCGCGAACAAGGGCCTTCTGGTGACGACATCCGGATTCGGGCCCGGCTCCCACGAGTTCATCCGCAACAAGCCACTGGGCCTGGTCACCGGCCCCGAACTCGTCGGCCTGCTGGCCCAACACGGTCTGCGCGGCCGACTGGGCTCCGGCAGCGGTGCGAGTGCGGCGCCGGGCACCCGGGTACTGGTCCAACTCGCGTGGGACGCGGGTACCGCCCCGCCGTTGGACCCCTGTGCTTTCGTGTGCTCGCGCGGACGCGTGCTCACCGACGACCACTTCGTCTTCTTCAACAACCCGGCCAGCCCCGAGGGCGCCGTGCGGGTCGGCGACGGGGTGGCGTTCCTCGTCGACCTGGCGTTGGTCCCCCAACAGGCCGACCGCCTCGTCCTGGCCGCGGCCGTCGACGAGGAGAGCGCTCCCGGCCGCGACCTGTCCACGCTGAACGGCGCCAGGGTGACCAGGCTCGATCAGGCCGACGGGACACACCTGGGCGAACACTCCGTACGGGCCCGGCGAGCGGGCGAAACGGCCATCGTGTTCGGCGCGTTCGTGCGCTCGGAGGGTTCGTGGTCGTTCTCGGGTACCGCGAACGGCTTCACGGCCGGGCTGCTGGGTGTCGCGGTGGCACACGGGGTGGAGGTCGAGTAGGTGGCGCTCGGCCTTCCGACTTCGTGCGGCGGGCGGCGGGCGTCCGCGGCACGCGGCCTCGGTCGGGACGATCCATCGGTATCGGTGGCTCACGGCCGATTCGGTGACTTCACGGATCGGGATCAAGACCGGGACCGGGCCCGGCACGACGGTGACCCGGCACCCGCACGCCGGCGACGCCGTGCCCGCGCGCGGAGCGGCGAAGCCCGACACGATCGGATGCTGATAACGGGCCCAGGCCGCCGGCACGAATCCCGTCGGCCCGGTCTGTCAAGATGCATGACGTGGGTACGAACGAGCCGGTCGAGGGTGCAGCGGACGACGAACAGCTCACTCTCGGTGTCGAGGGTGTTCGTCGGGCCGCCCGGGAGGCACGGGCCGGCCGACCCAAGCCGAAACGGCTCGCGGACGACTTGCCGGTCGCGCGGGTCGTGGTCGACAAGGGGCTCGTCCATCTCGACAGACTCTTCGACTACGCGGTCCCGGCCAAGTTCGCGGAGGTCGCCCGGCCCGGGGTGCGGGTGCGGGTGCGCTTCGGGGCCAAGGTCGTGGACGGCCGCCGACAGGGGGGCGGGCTGATCGACGGGGTGATCGTCGAGCGGGTCGCGCGCAGTACGTACGGGGGGCCGCTCGCGCCGATCGCCGGTGTCACCTCGCCCGAGATCGTGCTCGCGCCGCCGATGATCGAACTCGCGCGCGCCGTGGCCGACCGTTACGCCGGAACCCTCGCCGACATCATCCAGCTCGCGCTGCCGGCCCGGCACGCGCGGGCGGAGGCCGAGCCCGTCGCGCAACCGTTGGCGGCCCCCCGCGCGCCCGAGCCCGCCACGTGGGCGCGCTATCGCGACGGCGCGACCTACCTCGCGGACCTCGCTGCGGGCAACTCGCCCCGCAGCGTGTGGACCGCGCTGCCCGGGCCGCACTGGCCCGACGAGATCGCCCGCGCGCTGGCCGCGACGCTGGCCTCCGGGCGGGGTGCGCTCGCGGTGGTACCGGACGCCAAGTCGGTCGAGCGGGTCGATGTCGCGCTCAACGCGCTGCTGGGACCCGGTCGGCACGTCGCGCTGACCGCCGGGCTCGGTCCCGAGGAGCGCTATCGGCGGTGGCTGGCGATCAACCGGGGGAGCGTACGGGCGGTGGTCGGCACGCGGGCGGCAATGTTCGCGCCGGTCGTCGAACTCGGCCTCGCCCTGGTGTGGAACGACGGCGACGGCTCGCACGCCGACCTCAACGCGCCCTATCCGCACGTGCGCGAGGTGCTCGCGATGCGGGCCGCGCGGGAGAACGCGGCGTTCACAGTGGGTGGCCACTCCACCACCGTCGAGGCGGCACAACTGGTGCGTACCGGGTGGGCGGGGCCGTTGGAGGCCGAGCGGGCGCAGGTACGCGCGGCCGCGCCGCTGGTTCGTACGATCGGCAGCGATTTCGACCTCGCCCGCGACGAGGCCGCGCGCGGGGCCCGGCTGCCGAGTCTGGCGTGGGACACGGCGCGCAAGGCATTGCAGGCCGGGCCGGTGTTGGTGCAGGTGCCCAGGCGTGGCTACCTGGTGCGTACCGCGTGTCAACGCTGCCGGGAGCCGGCGCGTTGCGGATTTTGTTCCGGTCCGCTCGAACTCCCGTCCGGTGACGGGCTGTTGACGTGTGGGTGGTGTGCGCGGGCGGCGCCGGGGTGGCGCTGCCGAGTGTGCGGTGGGGATCGGGTGCGGGCGAATGTGGTCGGCGCGCGGCGGACCGCGGAGGAGTTGGGGCGGGCGTTTCCGGCCGTGCCGGTGCGTACGTCGGGGCGCGACTCGATCCTGACCGCGGTGCCGGATCTGCCTGCGCTGATCATCGCCACGCCGGGGGCCGAGCCGGTCGCGCCGACGGGTTACGCGGCGGCCCTGCTGCTCGACGGCTGGGCGCTGCTGACCCGGCCCGACCTGCGGGCGGGCGAGGAGGCGCTGCGCCGTTGGCTGGACGCGGCGAGCCTGGTCCGGCCGGCGAGTGCGGGAGGGACGGTCGTGGTGGTCGCGGAGTCGACGCTGCGCCCGGTGCAGGCGTTGGTCCGGTGGGATCCCCAGGGATACGCGCTGGCCGAGCTGACGGAGCGGGCCGAACTGGATCTGCCACCGGTGTCGCGGATGGCCTCGGCGACGGGGACCCCGGCGGGGATCGCGGACTTCCTGGCGGTGATTCGGTTGCCGCCGGGGGTGGACGTCCTCGGTCCGGTGCCGGTGCCGGCACCGGCACCGGCACCGGCGGTGGGGCGGAGGGTGGGGTCGGGTTCG
>NZ_WWJX01000735.1 GCF_009865215.1 Streptomyces sp. SID3343
ACTCAACGGCCGCCCACGCAAAACGCTCGACTGGGAAACCCCAGCCGAGCGCCTGCATAAACTGCTCGCCACGACACATCAGTGATCATGTGTTGCGACGACCCCTGGAATCCGCCCAGATGCCGGGGCCCTTCGGGTTTTTCGGGACTTCCCAACGACGGTCCGGGCGCCGGGCGACACTCAGGGCTTTTGGGCGGCGATCAGGTGGGCGAACACCACGACGTTGTCCTTGTAGTCCTTGCTCTTCTTGTCGTACGTGCCGCCACACGTGATCAGGCGGAGTTGGGCATCCTGCGTCTTGCCGTAGACGCGGTCGTCGGGGAAGTCGTCCTTGGGGAAGGACTCGACGGAGTCCACCGCGAACTTCGCCACGGACGCGTCGGCGCGGGTGACCTCGACGACGTCACCGGGCTTGAGGCTGCCCAGGCCCCAGAAGACGGCGGGGCCCGTCATCGTGTCGACGTGCCCCAGAACCAAGGCGTTGCCGCGGGCGCCGGGTGTGACGCCGTCCTTGTACCAACCGGCGAGGTTGCGGTCGGTCGGAGGCGGCACGTTCAACACCCCGGACGAGCCCAGGGTCAGACCGACGAAGGGGGCGTTCACGTCGATGCGGTCGATCTTGATCCGCACCGGCGGCGAGGAGCGCATCACGAGTGCGTCGGCCGGGTCGACCGCCGCGGGCGCCGGAGCGGCCGGTTGGGTCGCGACCGCGGCGGGTTGCGGCGGGGGCCCCGAATCCTCGCTCAGATCGTTCTTGACCATGAATCCGCCCAGGAAGACCACGCCGGCTGCGATCACCACCAACTTGCCCCGGCTCATCCGCCCGGAGGACGGTGTGGAGTTCGCTTCCTGCGGCGGTACGGGGTCGCGCATGGCATGCCTTTCCGGTCACAGCACCGATCGACTCCGGTCCCGACGCGCCGTGGCCACCGCCCCGTGGAAGGGCGATGGCCACGACGTGATTCGAATCGACGGCCCGGGGTCAGCCCTGGGTCGCGGCCGCGGCGGCCGGCGAGGTGCGACGGCGCAGGGCGTAGACGCCCAGTCCGACACCGCCGGCGATCAGCGCGGCGCCGGTGGCAAGTCCCGCGCCGTCGTCGAGGAACGAGCCACCGATACCGGTGTGCACGCCGCCGTGCGGCGACTTGTGCTCCTTCCAGGACTTGCCGTCGGAAGCGTCCCCGCCCTTGTCCTCGGCACCCTTGCCGCCGGCGTCGTCCTTGCCGTAGGCGCCCTTGCCGTCCTCGCTCTTGCCGTCGTCGCTCTTGTGCTCACCCGTCCACGACTTCTCGTGGGAGTCGCTGTCCGGGGCCGAGGCACCGTTGTGCGGCGCCGGAGCGTCGTCGGCGAAGGCAGCGGGCGCGGAGATCGTCAGGGCCGCGAGAGCGATGGCGGACCCGGCGACGAGAGTGCGTACACGACGCATGGTGGTGATTCCTTTCGACGCTCCGCAAGACTGCCGACGGATATCGACAATGGGGACCAACGGCGCGTCCCCACCACGATGGGACGGCCTCGGCGGGGCCGCACCCGGGGTGCTGCATTCGAGCGGAGGCGGTGGGCTCTTCGAGCGGTAAACCCGGCAGTCTTCACTCTCGGGGAGCAACCGATTGTTTAGCCGGGGACGTTTTCAACCCGGCAGCGTGCACTCGAACATGTGCAAAGACGGGTTCACGACCCGGATTTCGCCGCGGCGCAGACCGGCCTGGTCGATCAGCGTCAGCAGGCTCTCCTTGGTGTGCTTGCGGCCACCGACGTTGAGGAGCAGCAGCAGGTCCATCGCGGTGGTGAACTTCATCGAGACGGTTTCGTCGACGAGGTTCTCGATGATGACGACCCTGGCCCCGGGGGAAGCGGCGGACACCACGTTGCGCAGCGTGCGCGCGGTGCTCTCGTCGTCCCACTCCAGGATGTTCTTGATCAGGTACAGGTCGGCGCGGATGGGGATGTCCACTCGACAGTCGCCGGGAACCAGGCGGGCCCGGTCGGCGAGGGCGCCGCCCTCGCGCAGCCGGGGGTCGGCGGTGGCGATCACGCCGGGCAGGTCCAACAGCGCCCCGCGCAGGGCCGGATGGCGCTCCAGCAGACTCGCGAGCACGATGCCCTGTCCGCCGCCGATGTCGGCGACGGTGTCGACGCCGGTGAGGTCGAGGGCCGCGGTGACGTCCTTGGCGGACTGGACGCTGGACTGGCTCATCGCCCGGTCGAACATCTCGGCCGATTCCGGCGCGTCCTCGTGCAGGTAGTCGAAGAACTGCTTGCCGTGCAGGTCGGGGAAGACGCTCTTGCCCGAGCGAACGGCCTCGTCCAGGCGCGGCCACGCCTGCCACGTCCACGGCTCGGTGGACCACAGCGAGATGTAGCGCAGGCTGCGCGGCGCGTCGGCGCGCAGCAGGCGCGAGGCGTCGGTGTGCGCGAACCGGCCGTCTGGCTGCTCGGCGAAGATGCCGTGGCTGGCCAGCGCGCGCAACAACCGGCGCAGGGCTCGGGGTTCGGCGCTCACGGTCTGCGCCAGTTCCTCGACGGTGGCGGGGGTGTCGCCCAACTCTTCCGCGACACCCAGGCGCAGGGCCGCGCGGACCGCTGCGGCGGACATGGCGCCGAGCGCGATCTCCCGCAGTTGGGCCACCGCCTCGTGGGACTGGTGGGCCTGCTGCGGATGGGTGAGGTCTGTGTCGGTCATCGGGCCGCCTTTCAACCGGTGGAATCCCTGGCACCGGTCGCCGAGCCGTCGGATCGACCCACGCGTCGATGTCATCCGCTCCGTGCGCGTCGGGATTGGTACGACTTTCACCGATGCGGGCGCGAAATCGCCTCAAGGCGTGGTCGGGCGCGCCGTAAGTCGTCTGCGTGTCACCCGGTTGGCCGGTAGGGGGCGCCGCACCCGACGATCGGGGCAGGTCGGCGGAGTCGGCGCCCGGTGGAAAGACGCGCGAAGCCGCATCCCGGCCCAGGAGGATGGGCTCGGGATGCGGCTTCGGGAAGGATCAGCCCCAGTTGCCGGCCGACTTGCCGCCCTGCTGGTGGCGGCCCTCGTGCTGACCGCCCTCGTGCTTGCCTTCGTCCTGCTTGCCACCGTCGGCGTTGATGCAGACGTTGCCGGCCGCCGGGTTCAGCAGCCCGATGATGTTCACGCTGTTGCCACAGATGTTGATCGGCACGTGGATCGGGATCTGGAGGTTGTTGCCGGACAGGACGCCGGGCGAGCCGACGGCCGCGCCGTTCGCGTCCGCGCCGGCATTGGCGATGCCGGCGCCCGAGACGACCATGGCGCTGCCTGCCGCGACCAGAACGGCGGCCTTCTTCAACTTGTTCACGAGAATCTCCAAAGCGGGGGTGTCGCCACACCGGTGCGCGGCTACTGGGGCAAACGACCGCCCCGCCGGTTCGCAACCGTCTCCCCGCGACAATCACCCGTCCGGCGGCTCGAACGTCCGGGCGCAGCGGCCTGGGGGCCACACCGGGCTCACCGCCTCGGTATCTCGCCGACCGGCGGCGCGCTGGGCGAGCGGCCCAGGACGAACAGGTCGAGGTTGTCGAATCCGCTCACCGCCACCGGGCCGACCGCGAGCAGCGCGAACCGGGCCGAGGGCTGGAGTTCGGTCGCGAGGCGGGTGTCCACGAGGATCTGGTCGTGTGCGGCGAGCGAGGTGATCCGGCTCGCGAGGTTGACGGTGTCCCCGAACACGTCGCCCATCCGGGCCAACACCGGGCCCATCGCCATCCCGACCCGCAACGCCGGAATCGTCCGCTCGCCCGCGTGCGTGGCGACCAGGCGCAGCGCGATCTCGGCCGCGTCGCGGGCCGAGTCGGCCACGAAGAGCACCGAATCGCCGAGGGTCTTGATCACCCGGCCACCCTCCGCCGTGACCACGTCGGCCGAGCGGCCCTCGAACCGCTCGACGAGTTGGGCCAGTTCCTGCTCGCCCAGGCGTCGGCTCAGTCGGGTGAAGCCCACCAGGTCGGCGAATCCCACCGCGATCGGGGCGGACTGCGCCTCCGGGGACTGCGCCACCCGGCCGACGGAGACCGCGAGTTGCCGGCGCCAGCAGTACAGCATCAGCCGTTCGAGCTCGGGCAGGATCTCGTGCGCCCGGTCGCGCAGGATGCGAGTACGGTCCGGGCCGAGCACGCCTTTGCGGTCGAGCAGTTCCACGCCGAGTTCGATCTGTGACTCGGCCAGGCTCGCGGTGGCGCGGCCGAGCGAGCGGGCCAGTGAGACCGCCTGTCGTTCGTCGAATATGTCCTCGGAGACCAGGCGCAGCAGCGACACCAGCGCGTCCACGTCGGCATCGGTGAACTCCGGCGCGTCGTCCTCGACGTTGGCGAAGCCCAGCGCGCGCCAGAACCTGCGTGCCCGATAGACGGGTACGCCGGCGAGCGCGGCCACCTCTTTGCTGGTGTAGCGCCGCTTGTGGCGCAGGACGAGGGTCTCCAACTCGTCCGCCGCCGGGTCCTCGCCGGTCATCGTTCCCACCCCGTCCTCGCCCCCGGGCCATGTCCGCACAGCCGAAGCAGCGTGGAGCACAAGCGGCGCGAAGCCGAAGCGGGTCACCCCACGAGACCCCTGCCACGTCGGCTCGGCGGCCACAGCCCTCGATCGTCCGTTCGTCCAGCAGCGTACGCCGGACTGGGCCTCAAGATCGTCCCAAGCGGCCGGATCAAGGTCGCGGCGGCGGATGCCGAGGGTTCGGCGGGGGCACGCGGGGCCGCGGCGAGATCGTGCCGGCGGCGCGTTCGGCGTTCTCGGGGCGGCGTGCGAGTGGATCTTTCACGCCGATGGCCTACCTGCGCATGGCGTTGCGGGGGATCTCGGCGCGGCGGGTCCAGCATGAGCGCAATCGCGCTCGACAGGCCCGGAGAGTCATGACGTCAGCACCGCCCCCGACCGGGGCAAGCGCAGGGCAGATCCTGCGGATCCCCAAGATCTGGCTGGTCCCCGGTGTGCTCGTCGGCCTGGTGGCCCTGGTGATGACGCTCTTGTACATGGGCGGCATCCTCGACCCCAACGCGGACCTGCGACGCCTGCCGATCGCAGTGATCAACGCCGACACGGGGGCGGCTGCGGCGCCCGGTGCCGCGACGCCGCAAAACCTGGGCGCGCGGATCACCTCGGCCATCGTGCACGCCCCCGACCCCGAGCATCACGTCAGTTGGCGTCCGATGGACGCGGCCACCGCCCGGCAGCGGCTCGCGTCGGGCAAG
>NZ_WWJX01000736.1 GCF_009865215.1 Streptomyces sp. SID3343
AGGTAGTCCTCGAAGTTTTCGACGGCCGGGTCGATCGCGGCGAAAACGAGTCCGGCGAACTCCGCGACCTTGACCGGTGTCAAGCCGTACTCGGATTTGTCGAGGCCCTCACCATAGGCCCGCGGGAACGGTACTCCGGTGAGGTCGCCTTTGTCGCTGAATGTCCAGGCGTGATACATGCACTTCACCGAGCCCGGGCACGTGCCCTTGGCGCCGAGGAGTACTTCGACTCCGCGGTGGGTGCATGCGTTGTGGAAACCGCGAATGACTCCATCGGTGCCGCGCCACACCGCGACCGGTTCTCCGGCGATCCTGGCCGTCCGGTAGCTGCCCGCCTCGGGGAGCTCGGATTCATGGCAAATGAGCTGCCAGGTACGCCGGAAGATCTTGACCCGTTCCTCCTCGTAGAGGGCGGGATCGGTGTAATTCCTTCGGGGCACCAGCATGGGCGAGGTGCGCGTGTGCTCGTCCGGGGACGGCGTCGGACGTTGTGCCTGCGCGGTCATCGGTTTGTCTCCCTTCGAGACGGTCGCATCGGGCTGTCACACATGTCCGAACCTCGCCGGGGCGTCCGCGAGCGATTCTGCGGTTGAAGTCATATGTGCTCACTTCGAGATCTCGCTCGGCGCAGACGGTGCTCTTTCCTTGCGCCGAGAAATCCGGGATGGATTCGATCGTTTTGTGGACCGCGCCCGGCGCCCGGATTTCGGGTGCGGACGGATCTCGTCGGCTCAGGCGCCGAGGCGGTTGTGGTTTCCGCACCGAAATCACCGGGAACCGGGTGGCTTTAGTGTCGGGGAATTGCCCGCCGCGTGGCAGAGCCGGTCGTTACGTGGTCCAGGTAACGCGTACTGGCAGTACGTGTTCGGCTGTCTCGGGCGTACAGTTTCGGACCATGCCACCTGAAGACAGTGACCTGGGGGGTTTCCTCCGCTCCCGCCGTGCACGTGTGAACCCCGCACGCTTCAGCGGTGCGACCGGCATCGGGCGGCGAGTACCCGGCCTCCGACGGGAAGAGGTGGCCGCGCTCGCCGGCATCAGCGTCGAGTACTACGCCCGCCTCGAACGCGGTCGGAAGGTGCGTGTCTCCGAGGCCGTACTGGGCGCCATCGCACGTGCCCTCGACCTCGACGAGCTCGAGGCCACGCACCTCCACGACCTCGCGCACTCCGTGGACAGGACTCCGACGGCCGCCGGGGCACAGGATCACCCCGGCGATGCCGTACGACCGGAGCTACACGCGATCACCGCTGCGCTCAGTCCCCTGCCGGCGTGGATCACCAACTACCGCATGGACTTTCTTGCCGGGAACCGCGAAGCCCGCGCGATCTACGCGCCCCTGTTCACCAACCCCGAAGACAAGGGCAACCAGGCGCGCTTCATCTTCCTCGACCCGGTCAGCCGAGCCTTCGAGTGCCGGTGGGAGCGTGTCGCCGACGAAACAGTGGGAGCGCTGCGGTGGTACTCCACCCGTCATCCCGACGATCGCGAACTCTCCGAGCTCATCCTCGATCTCAACTCGCGCAGCAGGGAGTTCAGGTCCCGCTGGGACGATCACGACATCGTCCACCATCGCTCGGGCGACGTGCATGTGAACCATCCGGTCGTCGGTGACCTCAAGCTCCCCTACGAACGCCTCGACGTCACCCACGACCCGGGTTTGAGCCTGTTCATTCATGTGGTGGAACCTGGTTCGCCCCTCGCGCACAGGCTCGCCGCCTTGGTGGCCGATGGCTTCTCGGCGTCCCCGCGCGGGTAGGTGGGGGACGCGCACGACGCGGTCCAGCGCGGAGGTGTTCCGGCCGCCCAGGATGGCTCTCGGACGCCGACCGTCGTTCGTGACGGCGTCGAAGCCGCGCCACGGGGTCCGGGCTTGGGGCAACCGTCCGGGCCGCCCACCGGTGCCGGAGCGTGATGGGACAGGGCCGGAAGGTCCTGCCCTTCCGGCCCTGTCCCGTACGTGATGTCAGCTCGCCTGCACGAGCCCCAGTGCGACATCCACGATCATGTCTTCCTGGCCGCCGACGAGACCTCGCCTGCCGACCTCGACGAGGATCGTGCGGACGTCGATGCCATAGCGTTCGGCCGCCGCCTCGGCATGGCGGAGGAAGGAACCGTAGACCCCGGCGTAGCCCAGGGTGAGGGTCTCACGGTCCACCCGGACCGGACGGTCCTGCAAGGGGCGTACCAGGTCCTCGGCCGCGTCCTGCAGCGCGAAGAGATCGCAGCCGTGCTTCCAGCCGTTGAGGTCGGCGACCGCGACGAACGGTTCGATGGGACAGTTGCCCGCGCCCGCGCCCTGGCCGGCCAGGGACGCGTCCACGCGAGTCACGCCCTCCTCCACCGCGGCCATGGAGTTGGCGACGGCGAGGGAGAGGTTTTCGTGGGCGTGGATGCCGATCTCGGTGGCGGGGTCGAGTACGTCGCGGTAGGCCCGTATCCGCTCGCGGACGCCGTCCGGCATCAGCCGGCCGCCCGAGTCCGTGACGTAGACGCAGTGGGCGCCGTAGGACTCCATGAGCTTGGCCTGCCGCGCCAGCGTCTTCGCGTCGGCCATGTGGCTCATCATCAGGAAGCCGGAGACGTCCATGCCCAACTCGCGTGCTGTGGCTATGTGTTGGGCCGAGACGTCGGCTTCGGTGCAGTGCGTGGCCACCCGCACCGAGCGCACGCCGAGCGTGTACGCCTGCTTGAGTTCCTTGATGGTGCCGATGCCGGGGAGAAGGAGGGTGGTGAGGCGGGCGCGGTCGATGTGCTCGGCCGCCGCCTCGATCCACTCCCAGTCCGTGTGGCTGCCGGGGCCGTAGTTGAGGGAGCCGCCGGCGAGCCCGTCTCCGTGGGACACCTCGATCCCGTCGACGCCGGCCGCGTCGAGGGCGGCCACGATCCGGCCGACCTGTTCGGGCTCGATCCGGTGCCGGATGGCGTGCATACCGTCGCGCAGGGTGACGTCCTGGAGGAACAGCTCGGCCACGGTCATGCGTCGGCTCCCTGGGGTGCGGTGGCGCGGGCGGCCATGGCCTCGGCCATCCGCAGAGCCGCGCTGGTCATGATGTCGAGGTTTCCGGCGTACGCCGGAAGATAATGGGCGGCCCCCTCGACCTCGAGGAAGACGGACACCTGGTGGGTGACCGGGGCCGTGGTGAGGGTGTGCACGGGCAGGTCGGCGGGGACCGGCATGATCTGCACCCGCTGTTTGAGGCGGTAGCCCGGCACATACGCCGACACCTCCTCGACCCGCCGCAGCACGGCCGCGCGGATCGCGTCGTGCTCGGTCTCGTCAGGCGTGTTCACCAGCGCGAACACGGTGTCCCGCATGATCAACGGCGGCTCCGCCGGGTTGAGGACGATGACGGCCTTGCCCCGGTCGGCGCCGCCGACCGTCTCGATGGCGACGCTGGTCGTCTCGGTGAACTCGTCGATGTTCGCGCGAGTGCCCGGACCGGCGCTCTTCGACGCGATCGAGGCGATGATCTCCGCGTACGGGACGGGCGTGGTCGAGGAGATCGCCGCGATGATCGGGATGGTGGCCTGGCCGCCGCACGTGACCATGTTGACGTTGACGGCGGCGACATGGTCGTCGAGGTTGACCGCCGGGATCACCATCGGGCCGATGGCGGCGGGGGTCAGGTCGATGAGCTGCTTGCCGTACGGGGCGAGCGTCGCGGCGTTGGCGACATGCGCCTTCGCGGACGTCGCGTCGAAGACGACCCTGATGTCCGCGAAGCCCTCCATCGCGATGAGGCCCTGGACCCCTTCCGCCGTCACGGGGACCCCGAGCCGCGCAGCGCGGGCGAGCCCGTCGGACGCGGGGTCGATACCGACCATCGCACCCATCTCGAGGGTGTCCGACAGGCGTAGCACCTTGATCATCAGGTCGGTGCCGATGTTGCCCGAGCCGATGACGGCAACCTTGGTCTTCATGCGGGGCTTCCTTCGTCGGAGGATGCGTCTTCGTTGGAGGATGTGTCTTCGTCGGAGAATGCGTCCTCGCCGGAGGATGCGTCTTCGTTGGCGGAGGCGTGGAAGCGAACGGAGACGGAGCCGAGTTCGGGGATGTCGGCGGTGAACTCGTCTCCGGCCGCGGCGGGCACCATCGGGCCGAGGGCGCCGGACAGTACGATCTGGCCCGCGCGCAGCGGGTCGCCGACGGCGAGCGCCGTCCGAGCCAGCCAGGCGAGGGCGGTCAGCGGGTTGCCCAGGCAGGCCGCGCCGGTGCCGCCGGACACGGTCTCGCCGTGCAGCTTCATGGTCATGACGGCCTCGACCGGTTCGAACTCGGCAAGCGGTTTGGCCGACGTACCGAGGACGTAGCGGGCGGAGGATCCGTTGTCGGCGACGGTGTCACCGAAGGTGATGTCCCAGTCGCGGATCCGGCTGTCCACGATTTCCAGCGCCGGGACCGCGTGCGCCACGGCGGCTCGCACCTGGGCGTCGTCGAGGGGGCCCGTGGCGAGGTCCGCGCCCAGGACGAACGCGATCTCTGCCTCGATCCTGGGCTGGAGCAGCTCCGCGACCGGCACGGACCCCCCGTCCGGAACGCTCATGTCGGCGAACAGCACTCCGAAGTCCGGTTGATCCACGCCCAGTTGTCGCTGAACAGCGGGGGACGTGAGACCGATTTTGCGGCCGGTGACGCGGCCGCCCGCTTCGAGGCGGCGTGCGGTGAGCAGTTTCTGCACGGCGTAGGCGGCCTCTACGTCGTCGCTGCCGATCAGGTCGCGCACCGGGGAGCAGGGCACGCGGTCGGTGGCGGCGCGCAGCAGTCGTTGTGCCGCCTGCGCCACGGCTTCGCCTCGGGGGGAAATCTTGTTCATACCCTCAGCTTCGGCACAGCGGGTCCCCAGGCCCAGGAAGGAGTTCCGCCTTACGGAACTCCTCCCGTTCGTGGTGGCTCGGGCTCAGTGGTTGCGCGGCTTCGCGCGGCGGCCGAGCGTCGCGGAGATCCCCGCCGCGGCCGCGCGCACGCTGCTCGCGTAGCGGGCGGGCCGTAACCGGTGCACCCGTCCGGTCACGCTCACGGCCGCCACGATCTCGTCCGTCGGTCCGAAGATCCCGGCGGCTACGCAGACGATGCCGACCGCCGATTCCTCGTATTCGAAGGCGATCCCCGATGCGGCGATGTCGGACAGTTGCCGCGTCAGGATGTCGACGTGGGTGATGGTCCGGGGGGCCTTGCGTTCCAGGGGGCCGCGTAGAGCGGCCTCGCGCACGTCGGCCGGGGCGTGGGCGAGCAGCACCTTGCCGAGTGCCGTCGCGTGGAGCGGCATGCGTCCGCCCAGTCTGGACGGGGAGTCGGCCTGCTGGTGGCCGCCGATCTTGGCGACGTACACGACCTCCGTACCTTCGCGCGTGCCCAGATGTACGAGTTCGTGAGTGCGGACGTAGAGGTCCTCTATGAAGGGCGTGGCCACTTCGAGCAGTCGGCGCTCGACGGAGGCGCGCATCCCCAACTCGAAGACGAGGCCGGACAGGCGGTAGCGCCCCTGCACGCGGTCGAGCAGACGGGCGGCCACCAGATCGCGGAGAACCCGGTGCAGGGTGCTCTTCGCGAAGTCCGTACGCCGCTGCAACTCGGCGAAGCCCAGCGTGGTGTCCTCGACGGTGAAGGCCTGCAGCACGGCGAGGGCCTTCACCAGGACGCCGCTCGGCGCGTCGTCGCTCAAGGGTTCTTCCTTCCCGGGGTGCCCGGGTGGTCTCCGGCGCACGTCGTTACGGCCGCTTCGTCAGGTGGGAACCCGTGTGACGTCCTGAGCGACGTTCAGACTGTACGGGACGGCGTAACCCGCGCGGCCCCGGCGTGACGGTGGGCCGTCACTGCCCACCGGACCGCGCGAACGAACAGGTGGGGGCGGACACGGTGACGCGCCGAGCAGCGAATCCGCCGCGCCCACCGTGAGGGACGCGAGGGAGCGAAGCCCCCCGATATCCCCGGAAGGTGTGGGCGCGCGCGTGGGCGAGGTTGTCGTCCGTCGTGTCGCTCCGAATCCGTCGCCGCGTCCGTGCCGCGCGGGCGGCTCACTTCCGGTGCGTGGTGGCGAGGGTCGCGGTGAGGCTGTCGGTGAGGGCGGTGCCGTCGTGCTCTGCGCTTGCCCAGGCGATGTGGCCGTCGGGGCGGACCAGGACGGCGCGGACGTCGGTGAACTCGGCCGGTGGCTGGTACGGGGTGGCGGTGTGGACGTGCAGTCCTCGGCGTGCGTATCCGGCGAGGCGGCTGCTGCCGGTGAGGTCCAGCAGGAGGTGACGGTCGACGCGCAGCAGCGCGAACAGGCCGGTGTCGCCGAGGGTGAGGTCCGGGGCGCGGGTGCCGGTCAGCGGGTGGTCGCCGGGGGTGGTGGGCGGGTAGGTGACGGCGAGGGAGCTGACCTGGGCGGCCAAGTGGTCGTTGAGGTCGGGCAGGGCGGTAATCAGCCGGGCGAGCAGGCCGCGCAGGTCGAGTCCTTCGGGGGTGAAGGCGGTCATCAGGGCAACCTGGGCGCGGCTGGTGGCGGTGAGGTCCGCGCCGATGGGGTGGCGTTCGGCGTGGTAGGTGTCCAACAGGCCTGCGGGCGCCCAGCCGTTGAGGGTGGCGGCGAGCTTCCAGGCGAGGTTGGCGGCATCCTGGATGCCGACGTTCATGCCGACGCCGCCGGCGGGGAAGTGCTGGTGGGCGGCGTCTCCGGCGAGGAAGACGCGACCCTTGCGGTATCGGTCGGCGAGGCGGGTGGCGTTGCCGTAGCGGGAGAGCCAGGCCGGGTCGCGTAGGCCGAAGTCGGTGCCGGCCATGGCGGCCACGTTCTCTCGCAGTTCGTCCAGGGTGAGGTCGCCGGGCCAGGTGGTGGTGAGGTCGCGGGGGGTGATGCCGACCACGCGGTGCATGCCGCCGGGCATGGGAACGGCCATGAGGGCGCCCGCAGGGCCGAAGTAGTTGTAGCCGGGGACCGGCGGGTTGTCCAGGACCACGTCGCCGAGCCAGCCGAACACGGTGGAGGGGGTGCCGGGGTAGTCGATGCCGGCCGCGGTGCGCACGGTGCTGCGGGCTCCGTCGCAGCCGACCAGGTAGGCCGCCCGGAGGGTGGAGGGCCCGTGCGGTCCGGCGGTGTGCACGGCGATGTGGTCGGGGTGCTCGATGAAGCCGGTGACCTGGTGCCCGCGCAGGATGTGCGCGCCCAGGTCGAGGGCCTGGCCCTCCAGCAGTGCCTCGGTGCGCTCCTGGGGCAGGGCGAGGGTGTGCGGGAAGGGGCTGGGCAGGCGGCGGAAGTCCAGGCGGGAGTCGAGGGCACCGAAGTGGCCTCCGGGCAGCGGTATGCCCTCGCTCACGAAGGGCTGGTGTGCGCCGCGGGAGGCGAAGGTCTCGATGGTGCGGGGGTGCACGGTCAGGGCGCGGGAGCGGGAGTCGCGTTCGGAGCGGGGCTCGATCACGGCGACGGTGATGCCTGCGCGGCACAGTTCGCCGGCGAGCCACAGGCCCACGGGTCCGGCACCTGCGACGACAACCTGACAGTTCATGGTCTTTCTCCTTCTCGACACCGACTCTTGGTCGGTGACCAACGCTTGGAATGGAGTAAACTAGGTCAGTGACCAAGAAGCAAGCCGGAGAAGACCTCGCGGGCCGACTCACCCGCGCCGCCGTGATCGATGCCGCCCTCCGGGTGCTGGACGAGCGCGGCCTGGACGGGCTTTCCACCCGGGCGGTCGCCGACCGCCTCGGGGTGCGGATGAACACCGTGCTGTGGCACGTGAAGACCAAGGCGAGAATGCTGGAGCTGATGGCCGACGCCGTCCTCGCGGGTATCCGCTACGACGACCTGCCCGACGCCCCTGCGGCACGCGCCCGCGAGCTGGTCGGCCGCTACCGGCAGGCGTTGCTCGCCCGTCGCGACGGCGCCGCCCTGGTCACCGGCACCTATCCGGCCGAACCGAACACGCTGCGCTTCGCCGACCGCCTCGTCGACGCGTTCCTGGAAGCCGGTGCCGACGAGCGGCAGGCGGCGTGGACGGCCTGGACGGTCAACTACTTCACCCTCGGCCTGACCCAGGAGGAGCAAGCCGAGGGCGAGGAGGACGACGCGAGGCTCGCCCAGGCCGTCGAATGCGGCGAACACCCGGCG
The DNA here is from genome assembly GCF_009865215.1 of Streptomyces sp. SID3343. Classification (GTDB taxonomy): domain Bacteria; phylum Actinomycetota; class Actinomycetes; order Streptomycetales; family Streptomycetaceae; genus Embleya. Next base: position 8,091 of record NZ_WWJX01000736.1, read on the forward strand.
CTACGGCGCGTCCTACCCCATCTCCGACAGAACTTCGACGAGCGCTTCGCCTTCGGCCTGGAGGCGGTTCTGTCCCGCCTTCCCGTCGTGGACGGCGGTCGGGCGGATCGTCCATGAGGCCGAGGCTTCCTCTACACCCCCTCTCCCGGTCCACGAAGACCCGTGGTTCCCGTGCCGACGATGGGTGGCCTCTCACCGAGCGAGTCCTCGTCGCCTCGGCCTTCGCGGCAGACGGCCCCGCCCAACCCACCGTGCGCGTTCCGCCGCGCACCTCGCCGTCCGGGACGGTTTGATCGTCCGGCACCACGGGGCCCAAGACGACTTCGGCAGTCTCGATGCATCGCGGTCGCTACGGAGTGCGGTCGGAGCAGCAAGTTCGGTGCAGCGAGTTCGGTGCAGCGGGGGGCCGCACGAATGTCCGGGCCCCGGGCGGGCGGAGTGGCTTCGCGATTCAGGTCGATCTGATCGACTCGGACGACTTCATGTGCGGCGGCGCCAACGACAACGGGCCCTACGGCACGGTGTGGTGGGTCGACGAGGATTCCCCCGGCACGCACACCGCCACCCTCGCCCGGCCGGACACGGAGAGCAAGGTCGAGGTCGTCTACACGGTCGGCGACTGACCCGACCAACGGGCCGGGGACCGGTCGGCGTCGCTCCACGACGCCGGCCGGCGCCGACGCATGTCCCGGACGGGATCGGCGAGTTCCCGCATGTCCCGGTAGGACGAATGCGCCGATCGTGTGGTCCCGGCATGTGGCTCTTGCGGTACGACCGCCGGGTTGGCGACCGTGGTTTCGGCGGCGCTCGCGGTCCTCATCCGCGCTTTTGCGGTTGCCGTTCCGTGCGGCCTGGGGGAACACCGCCGGTGCCGCCACCCGTTCGCGTTCTCCCGGCACGGGTCGGGGAAGGGCGCGCCCCACCATGCTCGGGGAGAGTTCCATGCGTCAAACCGGCAGACTCCGCAGATCCCTTGCCCTGATGGTCGCCTTCGTGGCGTCCGTCGCGGTCGGCTCTTTGTCCGGCGTCGCCCACGCCGAGGACAAGTTCGCGCACCGTCCCATCGTCTTCGTGCACGGATACGGTTCCGGGCCCGGCGTGTGGGACGGCATGAAGCAGGACGTCGAGAAGTACGGGTACTCGTCCGACGAGTTGTTCTCGTTCGGATATGGCGACTACACGCCCGGAGATACCTCGATCGTCACCCTGGGCGAGCAACTCGCCGGCTACGTCAAGGACAAGGGTCTCGTTGCCAAGTCCCCGGACGGGAAGATCGACATCATCGCCCACTCCATGGGCGGGCTGGTCGCTCGTGCCTACCTCAGGCTCGACTCCGGCCACCGTGTCACCACGGCGCATCTGGTCACCTACGGCACGCCCAACCACGGCACCGTGACGGCCACCGTCGCCTGCGCGACCGGCATCAAGTGCGATGGCCAGGTGAAGCAGATGGTGCCCGGGTCCGACTTCTATCAATGGCTGGGGAGCGTGGGCGATATCCCCGGCCCGACGAACTACGTCACGTTCCGGTCGAACATCGGCGACGAGCCGATCGTCGTGGCCGCCGGTACCGGTCTCTGCGACGGCGTGGTCTTCGGCGCCGACAAGAACGGCGACCCCTCCGGGGCCTACGCGGGTGAAACGAGCATTCTCCGCGGTGCGGAGAACTTCGTCACCCGGTGCATGGAGCACGGCGATTTCTACCACGACGACTGGACCAAAAAACGCACCCTGGACATGATCGCCGACAACGACGGCGCGCACACTCCCAAGGCGGTACAGGTCGGTTGCGGCAGCCTCGACAGCTTCTGGGGCCGCGAGAGGTGGGTCAACGCGTACGGCCAGGCATGCGTGACGACGACCCGCGCGAGCGGGCAGAGCGGTGCCCGTGACGTGCAGACCAACCTCTCCATCCGGGGCTGCGGCTATTACTACTACGTGGCCGCCATCTGGGAGTACGCCGGTACCGACAAGAATTACAACTGCGAGTCGAAGAACGTCAAGGGCATCCTGTGGCGCGCGGGTGAGTGGGGCCAGACGACCTACGACGGTGCCGGTGTGGCCACCCGCACCATGGAGTTGTACACCCCCATGACCAAGGCCCAGCCCGGACAGACGGTGTCCGGTGACTGGACGTATGACGTCCACGCCTACAACAACGCACCGTGGGACGTGAAGCAGGCCAAGTCGTCCACCCCCGGCATCACCGTCGGCCGGTAGGACTCCGTCGGGGCGGGACGGGTTTCGCGAATCCGGGGGGCGGTGGTGGGAAATGGTCTGTGGCAGGTGTTGCAGGTCCCGTCCGGCAGTTCGGAAGGTCCCGGATCGCGCCGACGACTCGCGAACCCCGTCGCCGGGTCACCTCGACCAAGGCGCCCCGGCCGCTGCCCGGTCCCGCCCAAGGGGACATGACCGGGATCGCCGCAGCGGGGCACGTCCGCCACGACCCCGCCGACCCCACCCGCAGGCCCCGCAACTGCCTCATGTCCACACCCACGACATGCTCGCGACGGACACTCGACAAGACGGAGCGAAGTCCTACTCGTAACTGTCGTAGCTGGGCTTGCCGTTCGGCCTGTAGATGCCCAGGACGGTGCCGCCCTTCGTCGTCGAGACGCTGACCGGCTCCAGCGCGGTGGGGATCGCTCCGTCGGCGAACAGCCGCTTTCCGCTGCCGATGATCACCGGGTGGATGGTCAGCCGGTACTCGTCGACGAGGTCGTGCCGCATGAGGGTCTGGGCGAGGTCGCCGCTGCCGACGACGTTGATGTTGCCGCCCTCGGCTGCCCTCAGCGTGCGCACGGCATCGACGACGTCGCCCTCCAGCAGCGTGGCGTTGCGCCACTCGACGGACGTCAGGGTCCGAGACGCCACGTACTTGTGCGAGCTGTTCATCCGCTCGGTGAACGGGTTGTCGGGATCGGCGGTCGGCCAGTACGACGCGAAGATCTCGTACGTCTTGCGGCCGAGCAGCATCGCATCGGAGTCCTGGTACCAACCGGCGATACCCGAGCCGACCTCGTCGTCGGACACCGACTTCTGCCAGCCGCCGTGCCCGAAGCCGCTCTCCGCATCCTCGTCCGGACCGCCCGGCGCCTGCATGACCCCGTCGAGCGTCAGGAACGTACAAACGATGATCTTGCGCATGGCGTGCTCCCTTTGTCGTCCTGTCGTCGATGGGTAGACCGCACCACCGCCGAAAACTCATCGACGAACCTCCATGGCAAAAGCACCAGGGATCGGGTCAACCGACGAAGACACCCTCGATGCGCTGCTCGGACATCGACGCCCGAGGTCTTCGTCGGTCTGTCGGGTCGTGTGGGTCGGCCACCCCGGCCGGCGCTGCCGCTGGGGTGGACCTGCGTCACCAAGGTCGCGAAAGGACCTTCCGCAGCAGCATCGACTCCACATATCGTCTCGACATATCGACTCGATGCATCGACTGGCGCGCCAACTCGTATGAAGGGGAAGGACGATGCAACACGGCACCCGCGACGACCTCCTCGGCCGACTGGCCACGGAGATCGGATCCGTCACGACCGCGCATCCGCTCAGGGTCGCCATCGACGGGCCGCCGGGCGCGGGCAAGACCACGCTGGCCGACGAACTCGCCGCCGTCCTCCGCGCGCAGGGCCGCAAAGTCGTCCGCGCGACGATCGACGACTTCCTGTTCCCCCGGGCACAGCGATATCGGCGTGGCCAGTACTCGGCCGAAGGTTGCTACTTCGACGCCCACGACCGCGACGCGATGCGCCGGGTGCTGCTCGACCCGCTGGGCCCGGATGGGGACCGAAGGTTCCGGACGGCGATCTACCAACGGGAAACCGACACCACGGTGTCCCTGCCGGTCGCCACGGCTCCCGCGGATGCCGTGTTGCTCTTCGACGGTGTGTTCCTCCATCGCCCGGAGCTGCTCGACCGATGGGATCTGAGCATCTTCGTCGCGGTCGAGTTCGATCGGACACTGGAACGCGCCCAGGCCCGAGGCACCGCCGGCACAACCGAGATCGAGCGGTCCTGGCGTGACCGCTACATCCCCTCCCAACAGCTCTACTTCGCTCAGGCCCGCCCGATTCACCACGCCGACATCATCGTGAACAACGACGAGCTCCAGCGGCCCGCCTGGGAAGTCAGGCCGCACCGATCCACGCACAAGCAATGACGCGGATCAGCTGCCGGCCTCGAACCGCGTGCACCCCATCACACCCGGCCGCCGAAATCGCAGCACAGGGCGGCAGTGAACGTCGCAAGCAGGTCGGCGCCCGATCGGCCGAAAGCCGTAGCGACAAGAAGCCCGCGATCTCCGACCTGCGCGAAAGCGGCTCGCTGCAGGAGGACATCGGGCAGTCGTGCGCTTTCACACGCCTGGCGTGGGAGAGGCTCGCCGAGTTGGGGTCGGTTTAACGGTCGCCCTTGGTGGCGAGGGCGCCCACGATCAGGTCGGTCAGTGCGGTGACTGCATCGTCGGCGGCGATCCGCTCTCGGTTCAGCTCGGCGGCGATCGCTTCGGCCGCGCCCAGCAGGCCGACGCAGCGCAGACGAAGGGCCTCGGGCGTAAGGCCGGAGTAGGGCCGCAGTGCGGCGGCCATCAGGTCCGTATAGCTGTCGAGTATCTCGTGCCGGATCGCCTCCATGTCCGGATTTCCCTTCACCGCGGCGGAAACAGCGGCGAACTCGGGCATGTCGGTGGCGCAGGCGAAGTAGGCCGTGCCGACGACGCGGGCGACCTCGTCAGCGGTGGGCGCGGCAGCCTCCAACGCCTGCGCGATCACGGCTCGGTGGCGGTCGTCGAGTCGTCGATAGAGCGCGAGCAGGAGGCCGGGGCGAGTGCCGAAGTGGCCGTACGTGATCGGCCTGCTCACCCCGGCCACCTCCGCGAGGGTGACCAGAGTCAGGCCGTCGGCGCCCTGGGTGCGCACGATCGCCGTGGCGACGTCGAGCAGTTGCTCCCGTCTGGCCTGCCTGGACAGGCGGGTCGGTGTGGTGGCCATTGCCCTCCCTTGCCTCGCACCACAGATTAGGCTACAAAATGTAAGTTACAAAATGTAGGTTGGTGCACGGATACGAGAGGAACCCACAGTGGAGCAGTCGAAATCGGTACTGATCTTGGGTGGTTCGGGCCAAGCAGGCGGGGATGCCGCAGCCCTCCTGCGCCGATGGCACCCGGCGCTGCCGCTGACGATCGCGGGCCGTGACATCGACCGCGCGCAGCGGACGGCCGACGGACTCGGCGCCGCGACGGCCGTGACCATCGACCTGCGGCGCAGCGATCTCGGTCTCCCGGCCCATCACCGCTACTCGGCCGTGGTCGCCGCGCTGTGGGATGACCACCTGAACGGGCTCCACTACGCGCAACACCGCGGGTTGCC
>NZ_WWJX01000737.1 GCF_009865215.1 Streptomyces sp. SID3343
CCGCGCCGACCTCTCCCCGGCCTTCCTCACCCTCGCCGCCACACTGCTCCGCGGGGAAAGCGCTCCGGAATGCGACAGGGCACGGCAGTCGAGTCGCGCGCATCGGGCGGACGTTCACGGTGGCGCGGCACCCACGGAGATCGACGGTGTTCCCAAGGGATGCCCTGGGCAGTCGGGCATGGCCTTTGATCACGGCCGGGTGCGAGGCGCGCTCGGGGTGGGGCCGGTCCCAGCACGGTGCGGCCCGGATCGGATGTCTGCCCTCCCGCCGGTGGACGTCGCGCGATCCCACGCCGTACCGCGTCCAGGCGGGGGTGTCCCTGTGGGGCGGGTGGCTCAGGGCGCCGAAGGGGCGTTCGGCGCGTTTACGGTCGGGTCGAGGATCGGGGCGCGCCGAGGCTCGGGCCGGGGCCTCACGATGCCGCGGCGTCGGGCGCGATCGCGTTGTCCCGCAACGGTTCTGACGCCACGTCAGTCGAGTGTCGATGACACGTCCGTGCTCGGAGTCGCACCGGAGGTTCTACGGCCCCTCGGTCGTCGGGGGCGCTTGGCTGCGGGTGGGGGTCGGTTCGTATATGCGTTGGTGGTCGTGGATTTCGGCGAGGCGGTAGCGGCCTCGGGTGCGGTGGGGCAGGGCGTGTCGGCCGCCGTCGGTGTGCGGGGGTTGGGTGTGCAGGCGCCGGTAGGTGTCGTAGTCGATGGGGCTGCGGCGTGCGATGGCCTCGCGGTGGGCTTGAGTGCGCAGGGCGGTCCGGTATCCGGGGGTGACCTGTCCGGTGAAGAATTCGGCGACGCTTCCGGATCCGTAGCTGAAGAAGCCCAGGGTGCGGCCGTCGAGTTCGTCGTCTTCGTCGAGGAGGGCTGCCAGGGCGAGGTAGAGGGACGCGGTGTAGCTGTTGCCGATGATTTCGTTGTAGCGGGTGGTGGGTGCGATGGCGCGTTCGATGGTGGCGGTGTCGGCCGGCGTTCCGGCGGTTTCGAGGAGGTGGCGGTGTGCCTTGTGTGCCATGCGGGTGAAGGGCTGGTGGTAGCAGACGGTGTGGATTTCTTCGATCGGCGGACCGTGGTGTGCCCGGTGGTCGTGCCATGCGCCGTCGAGGGCGGTCAGGTAGGCGGTGAGGGATTTCTTGCCGTCGACGAGTGCGGTGGTGCGGTGGTTGGGGCGCCAGAAGTCCATGACGTCGTGGGTGAACAGGCCCGAGGGGGCGTTGATTTCCACGAGGGCGGGTTCGGCTGTGATCAGCATGGCCGCGGCTGCGGCGCCTTGGGTGGCTTCTCCGGGTGTGTCGAGGTCGTAGCGGGCGATGTCGGCGGCGAAAACGAGGACGTGTTGTGTGGGGTCGCGGTGGACGAGCGCGGTGGCGAACTGGAGGGCGGCGGTAGCCCCGTAGCAGGCTTGTTTGAGTTCGACGACCCGCAGGTTCGGGGGCAGGCCGAGCAGGGAGTGGACGTAGACGCCGGCGGCCTTGGACTGGTCGATGGAGGTTTCGGTGGCGAACAGGACGGTGCGGATGTGGTCGGCGCCGTGGCGTTCGATGATCGGTGCCGCCGCGTCGGCGGCCATGGTGACGATGTCCTCGTCGGCAGCGGGCACGCTCATTTCCTTTTGGCCGATGCCCTGGTGGTACTTGGCCGGCGCGGCGCCGGTGTGTTCGGCGAGTTCGGCGTGGGTGAGGACGAGGCTGGTGGTGCTGAAGGAGAGGTCGTGGATTCCGATGGGTCGGTCAGCGGGCATGGCGATCGTCTCCGTCGAGGCGTTCGAACAGGGTGTGGGCCTTCATGAGTTCGCCGGGGTTGGTCTGAGCCGCCAGCAGGGAGAGTTCGCCGCACAGCACGGTGGCCGCGGCCAGGACCGCGAGGCGGCGGGCGTTGTCCCCGATGGGGCGGTCCTCGCGGCAGCCGAGCCGGGTGAGGGCATCGTCGACGAAGGCGAGGCCCTTGCCGTTGCCGACCGTGCCGACGATCAGGTTGGGCAGGGTGCAGGAGAAGTGGAGGTCGCCGTCGCGGTCCTGGGCCAGGGTGACGCCCTGCGAGCCCTCGACGATGTTCGCGGCGTCCTGGCCGGTGGCGAGGTAGAAGGCCAGGAGCATGTTCCCGTAGTGGGCGTTGGCGGAGCGGATGCCCCCGGCCAGGAGCGTGCCGACCAGGTTCTTGTTCGTGTTGAGTCGCGTGATCTCGGCGGCCGTGGTGTGCAAGCGGGTGGCGACGATGTGTTCCGGGATCTCGATTTCCGCGATGACCCTTTTCCCGCGGCCCAGGATGCCGTTGACGGCGGTGGCCTTCTTGTCGGCGCAGTAGTTGCCGGACACGGATCCGTAGGTGATGCCGGGTATGTGGGTCAGGATGTGGCCGAGCAGGGCGTCGGCGGCGAGGGTGACCATGTTGTGGCCGGCGGCGTCGCCGGTGGAGAACTCGAAGCGCAGGAACAGCAGTGCTCCGGCGATCTCGTCGCGCACGGCGAGGAGTTCGGCGAAGCGGCTGGTGCCGCGGGTGATCTCGCGCAGTTCGTCGATGCGCCGGTGTACGGCGCGTGCGGCGAGGTGGGCGGTGGCCGCACTGGTGGCCTCGACCAGGACGGAGCGGGTCATACGCTCGTCCACCAGGGTCGCGCGGATGCCCGCGTCGACCATCCGGGAGATCCGCGCGCCGCGGCCGACCGAGGGCCACAGGGGCGACTCGTAGGTGGCGAGGGGGACTTCGACCTCGTCGGTGGCGACGTTCCCGGAGATCCGCAACGGGCCGACCCAGGACAGGGGGATGTGCGCGGCGCCGGGTGCGGATCGCCGGGCGGGCTTCGTACTGCGGATGCTCTGATCGGTCATGGCAGATCTCCTCGGGGGTTGGTCGTGTCGATGTCGCGCAGGGCGCGGAATTCGCGCAGGGATCCGGTCAGGCGCACGTCGCAGCCGGTCAGGTCGGCGGGGTGGTGGGCGCCCAGGAGGGTCATGAGGGAGGTGAGGTGGTCCAGCCAGGTGGTGATCTCCCGGACGAGGGCGTCCACGCCGCCGGCCAGGAGGACGGTGAGGAAGCCGCCGGAGACGCCGACGGCGTGGGCTCCCAGTGCGAGGGCGCGGGCGGCGTCGAGGGGGTGGCGCACGCCGCCGGAGGCCAGGAGCGGCAGACCGCGGCCGCGGGCGTCGAGGAGGGCCGCGGGGGTGCTCAGGCCCCAGCCGTCCAGGTAGGCGTAGTCACGTTGTGGGCGGCGTCCGTTCTCGATCCTCGCGAAGTCGGTGCCGCCGCGCCCGGCAACGTCGGCGACGGCGACGCCCAGTTCGGCGAGGTGGGAGACGGTGCGGCCGCTGAGGCCGAAGCCGACCTCCTTGACGATGACGGGGACGTCGACCGCCGCGGCGATGCGTTCGATCCCCGCGGGCCACGCCCCGAAGGAGCGGTCCCCCTCGGGCATGACGGTCTCCTGCACGGCGTTGATGTGGATCTGCAGGGCGTCCGCGTCCAGCAGGGCGACGGCTCGGCGTGCCTGCTCCGGGTCGGTGCCCGCGTTGACGTTCGCCATCACGAAACCGCCGGGGTTGTGGCGGCGCAGGGGGGTGAAGGTTCCGGCGGTGGAGGGGTCCCTCAGGTAAGGGCTCATGGATCCGCCGGCGATCGGCAGCCGGGTCTCGTGGGCGGCGATCGCCAGGTCGCGGTTGATCTCTCCGGTCCTGGGGCTGCCGCCGGTCATCGCGTTGATGTAGATCGGGACGGGCCAGTCAAGGGTGGCGAAGCGGGTGCGCAGGCAGACCCGGTCGCGGTCGGTGCCGGCGAGGGCGTGGTGCACGAAGTGCACGTCGTCGAACTGGCTGCGTCGCCGGGGCGGTTCGGCGGGCGTGGCGCCGTTGGCGTTGTCGTTTTCGCGTTGGGCGACGGCGAGCCGTACGTGATCGTCCTTGCGTGATCCGCTCATCGGGATGCCCCTCGGTCGGGGAGGAAGGAATGCGGGCTCGGGCCGGGGGCGGGTCCCGCCAAGGGGGGCGCGCCCGGTCGGGGTCTCGGTGCCGGGGTGACCCGCAGCGGCAGGGCGGTGATCCCGGCCCGCGCCCATCGCGCGTGCAGGGCTCGGGGGTCGGCGCTGTCCGGCA
>NZ_WWJX01000738.1 GCF_009865215.1 Streptomyces sp. SID3343
CGCCCGGTTCGCCGATCCGTTGATCCTGCCGATCTCGGTCCTGCTCAGCGGGCTGGGCCTGGTGCTGGTGCACCGCCTCGACATCTCGTACGCGGAGACCTACCACTCGCCACCGGCGGCCTCGGGCCAGGTGCTGTGGCTGTGCGTCGGCATCGCGGCGTGCATCGGCATCACCGTCGCGGTGCGCCACCACCGGGTGCTCCAGCGGTACACCTACCTCCTGATGACCGGGAGCATGGTCCTGCTCGCCGCGCCGGCCTTCTTCCCGGGCGACACGTACGGTGCCAAACGCTGGATCCGGCTCGGCGGCCTGTCGTTCGAGCCCGGCGAATTGACCAAGCTCGCGCTCACCGTCTTCTTCGCCGGCTACCTCGTCGTCCATCGGGACGCGCTCGCGCTGTCCAATCGCCGCTTCCTGGGCTTCGAACTCCCGCGCGGGCGCAACCTCGGCCCGGTCCTCGCGGTCTGGATCGCTGGACTGCTCGTGCTGATCTTCGAGCGCGACCTGGGCACGTCGCTGATCTTCTTCGGCATCTTCGTGGTGATGCTCTACGTCGCCACCGAACGCACGAGTTGGGTCCTGCTCGGACTGTTCCTGGCCGCGATCGGTGCCGCCGCCGTCGGGTCGTGGGAGCCGCACGTGCACGGGCGCATCGTGGCGTGGCTGCACCCGATGGACATCTACCTGCCCCACCCGCCGCCCGGCCTGATCACCGAACAGGGCGCGCAGGCGCTGTTCGGTCTCGGCAGCGGCGGCTTGCTCGGGACCGGGCTGGGCCAAGGGCACCCCGAACTGATCGGCTTCGCCGGCCGCAGCGACTTCATCCTCACCGCCGTCGGCGAGGAACTGGGCCTGGCCGGCGTCACCGCAGTGCTGGTCCTCTACACGCTGCTCGCCGCCCGGGGCCTGCGCACGGCCTTGGCACTGACCGACCCGTTCGGCAAACTCCTGGCGGCCGGGCTGTCCACCGCCCTGATCCTCCAGGTCTTCGTCGTCGCGGGCGGCGTCACCGGCCTGATCCCGTTGACGGGCAAGGCCCTCCCCTTCCTCGCCCAGGGCGGGTCCTCGACCCTGGCCAACTGGATCCTGGTGGCCGTGCTGGTCAAACTCAGCGACGCCACCACCCGGCCACACCGCCCGCCGCCCACCGTCGTCGCGGCCCCGGCGCAACTCCACCCGCCCCGACCGTCGATGCGCGCCCCGATGTCGCCGCGCGCTCCGAAGGCCCGCCGCGACCGGCGGACCCGACCGGCTCGCAGCGCGACGCGCGACCGAGACGGCGGTCACCCGCCGCTGCGTACCGAGGACGCGCTTTAGCGACACTCGGTGCGTGGCGCGGACAGCCCTCAGTGACGGTGCAGCGAGGACGTGCCTCGGCGACGGTGCGCGGCGCGATCGCGGCGCAGCGACGTTCGAGAATCGGCAGGCGCGAGCGGGCCGAGTGCGCGGCGAGGACGTCTCTCAGCGACGTTCGAGAATCGGCAGGCGCGAGCGGGCCGAGTGGGCGGCGAGGGTGTACCAGACCTCGATCAGATCGATCACACGGTCCGGGTCGGGCGCCGCGCAGCGCACGGTGAGCAGGTCCACCCGCTCCGCCCCCGGCACCGCCGCCGCGATTTCGGCGGCCAACGGGATCTGGAACCCGACCTCCAGGACGAACTTCTCCGGCAGCGGCAGGGGTTCCAGGTTCGCGGCCTTCTCCACGGCCGCCGCCGCGCCCGCGCGGATCAGGTCCCGGGCCACGGACGGGTGCACGTTGTTCGCGGCGGTGAAGCCCTCGGCCTTCTTGACCGGAACCGTGATCACACCGGGGAACGCCTTCTCGGTCGCGGCGCACACCTCGTTGTCGCCGCTGACCAGACCGATCGGGACCCCGTGCCGGGCCGCCTGCAGTGCGTTGACCTCGGCCTCGGTGACGGGGACACCGTTGAGCCGCACCGACGTGAAGTCGGACGAGAAGGTGTGCGCGAGCACGCCCGGCGCGCCGGCCGCCGCGTGGTAGCCGATGAACAGCGCCACCCCGTGGTTCGCGCCGATGCCGTGTGCCATGCACTGCGCCTTGGGGCTGCCCAGGATGACCCGGGCCCGCGGGTCCAACTCCTCCGGAATGAGGTTGTCCATCGTGCCGTGGCTGTCGTTGACCAGGACCGTGTCGGCGCCTGCCGCGAACGCGCCCTCGATGGCGGCGTTCGCTTCGCCGGTCATCATCTTCTGCGCGCCGGTGTAGCCACCGCCTCCACGCACGATCTGGTCGAGGGTGGCGATGCCCGCCACGCCTTCCATGTCGATCGAGATGTACACGTCCATGGGGTATCTCCCGTTCGTTGCCCTGCTCGGCCGGTTCGCGGGGTGTGCGACGACCCTGCCGAGCATCACGCACGCCGCCCCCGAGGGGCGTCGGAGATTCGGACAGGTTCGGCGGTGGTTCTTCGTCGCCGACGACGATTCGGGTGTACCGGGCGCTGCCTACCGTGATCGATCACCGCGGCACATCCGCCGCTCTTCGAGGAGGTGCCCCACCCATGGGACGACCCGAGCCGACCTCGGCTGCCGCACCGGTTTCCGGCCGACCCGGTCGCCCGAGCCCGACCGAATCCCTGCCGACGCCCGAGTACCTGGAGGCCCGGCTTGCCGAACTGGCGGACAAGGCCGGCATCCCCGGGGCGAGCATCGCGGTTCGGGTGGGCGATCGGACCGTCGCCGCGGCGGTGGGCGTGCTCGACGTCGAGCTCGGCTACCCCGCGACCACCGACTCGCTGTTCCAGATCGGTTCGATCACCAAGGTATGGACCGCGACCCTGATCATGCAGCTCGTCGACGAGGGCCTGCTCGACCTGGACGCCCCGGTCCGCACCTACCTCCCCGACTTCCGGCTCGTCGACGAGGACGCGGCCGCCCGTCTGACGACCCGGCAACTCCTGTGCCACACAGGAGGTTTCGAGGGCGAGATCTACGACGACCACGGTCCCGGCGACGATGCCGTGGCACGCCTGGTGGCCGGATTGGCCACCACGGGCGAGCAGTTGTTCGCGCCCGGCGAGATGTTCTCGTACTGCAACAGCGGGTTCGACCTGCTGGGCCGCATCGTGCAGGTGCTGACCGGCGGGACCTGGGAAGCGGCGATCCGCGAGCGCATCATCACGCCGCTGGGCATCACGCACGTGGCCAACGACGCGAGCGAGTCGATCCTCCGGCCCACGGCGATCGGCCACCTCGGCGGGCCCGACGGTACGCCGGTCAAAGCGCCGGTCCACCACATGGGCCGGGCCGGCGGTCCCTCCGGGGCGCTCCTCGCCACGAGTGCGACGGACCTGCTCGAATTCGCCGCCGCGCACATCCGCGACGGGCTGCTCCCGGACGGGACGCGGCTGCTGTCGCAGGCGTCCGCGCTGGCGATGCGCGCGCCGCAGACCGACATCTTCGGCGACGGTCTGCTCGGCCGGACGTGGGGACTCGGCTGGAACCGGTACGACTGGCCGGGCGAGCCGGTCGTCGGGCACGACGGCGGCACGATCGGGCAGACGGCGTTGCTGCGCGTGGTGCCCTCACGTGGGGTCTCGGTCGCGCTGCTGACCAACGGCGGCGCCCTGTACCTCGGATACGACCTGATCCGTGAGCTGCTCGGCACGCTCGCCGGCGTCGACGTACCCGATCTGCGGGTGCCGCCCGCCGAACCGGTGTCGATCGACGCGCGCTATGTCGTCGGCCGCTACGAGTCGGCGTCGATGCGGGTCGACATCGCCGAGACACGGGACGGCCTGACCGTCACCGCCGGAGCCATCGGGGTCATCTCCGCACTCGTCGGCGTCGAGCGGGTCACCACACGAGTGGTACCGGTGAACGCGCGCAGCCTGATCGCCGCCGAGCCGGAGGGCGGCCGGCACCCGGTGTACGTCTTCGTCGGGGACGGCGAGCAGGCCGAGTTCCTGCACATGGGGCGGGCATTGCGCCGGGTACGGGACACCGAGACCGCCGTCTGAGCCGATGCCGGCGTGGGCCGGCGTGCCGGGCACGGGAGCGCACCGTGAGGCCGGCGTCGTCCACCGCCGAGGACTGTCGGATCGAGACCCGAATCGCGACGGGGTCGCTGCCGTGCGTGGTGGCGGCGGACGACCCCGGCGTCGGCGCAATCGGTCGGCTCGGGCTCAGTGGCCCGGCACCAGACCGCCGATGCGGTGGGCGGCGGCGCCGGAGACCGCACCGAGCTTGGCGGCGCGGCGGCCGACGGCCTTGTCCCGGCGGACCGCCTTGGCGGTGTGCCGGGTACGCCAGGCGAGTGACGGTTTGCTGCCGGTGTCGGCCGCGGTGATCAGCAGGCCGCCGAGCATCGACAGGTTCTTGAGGAACTGCACGCGCTGCCCGGCGCGCTCCTTGTCGTCCTCGACCTCCCAGAAACGGTGGCCGGCCACGGTAGTCGGCAGCAGGGTGGCGGCGAGTGCCAGGGCGGACACGCGCGGCATCCGGCCCAGCGAGAGCATCACCCCCGCGACCAGTTGGACGCCGGCGTTGAGCCGCACGGCCGACGTGGTGTCGGCCGGGACGACGGGCACTACACGGGCGATCCGCCGTACCACCGGCTCGGCGATCGGCACGACGCGCTCCGGCCGGAGCACGGTGTCGTAGCCGTGGATGACGAAGATCGAGGCGAGCATCGGGCGCGCGAAGGTTCTCAAGACAGCCATGCCCGGACGAATGCCCCGACCACCGTCGATTCGAACCCGGGCGACACCCGGTCTGCCCGATACCCGGTCTGTCCGACGCTCGGTCTGCCCCACATCGGGTTAGTCCGACGCTCGGTCTGTCCGACATCCGGTCTGTCCGATACCCAAGCTGTCCGACGCTCGGCTTGCCCGGCGTGGACACAGCCGCCGCCGATCGCCCGAAGTGGTGGCGCACATCCCGGTGGTGTGCTCGCCACCCAAGCGGTGGCGCACGCCATCCGTTGGCCACTCGCCACCGAAGCGGTGGTGCTCTCCCGTTGCGTGCCCGCCACCGTTCCCCGCGCGACGAGGTCCGGGACGCCCTCGTCGCTTTCGGTACCCGCCGGACCCCTCGAAGCCCGGCCGGTCCTTGCCTGTTTGAAAACGCCTGTCAGCCGGGCCGAAACACGCTGGTGACGGGCTCGGTCGAGGGCCCGCGCCGCCGGGTGGCGGCGACCGTCGGTGCCGCGGCGGAGACCTGTCACAGCCCGGAACCGCCACGCGGTCGGCGTATGGCCGTCGACGGCCGCGGCACCACCGAACCGGCCGGTCGCCGCGACGTGTCGCCCGCGAACGCGAGTCGGCATGCCCACCGTGCCGCGCAACGTCCGGCTGATCACCACCACCCGACGCGGTAGTTCGGTACGGCACGCCCCACCCCGCCGGACGTCGAACTCGTCGGTGGGGC
>NZ_WWJX01000739.1 GCF_009865215.1 Streptomyces sp. SID3343
CACCGTCGTCCGCGCCGCCCGTGACGCCGGCAGCGCGGGCTCCGCCTTCCTCGACGAGTTCGCCGGGCGCCTCGCCCTCGGCGTCTCCGCCGTCACCGCCGTCCTCGACCCCGGCTGCGTCGTCCTCGCCGGCGAACTGGGCCACGCCGGCGGCGACGACCTCGCCGCACGCGTCCAGGCCGCGGTCGCCGCCCTCTCCCCGGTCGACACCGTCGTCCGCGCGACCACTCTCGGCGGCTCCGCCGTCCTGCAAGGCGCGCTCTTCGCCGCCCAACAGGCCGCCCAGGACGCGCTGTTCCCCTCTTTCGACTGACCCCGACACCACAAGCCCCAGCCTCACCGGCCCGAGCGCTACACGCGGGTCGCCCGCGGCGTCGGAGTGTCACACGAGCAAGTGACGACGTTCGTCGCGGGGCCGGCGCGGATCACCGGCCCGTCGCCCGCGGTCGCGCGGCAGCCGCGCGGCAGCCGGTTGACGGGAGACAGCGGGGAGTTCGTGTCCGCGATCGACCCCCGCTGCTCCTGCCTCCGGCTTCTCGTTTGCTCATTCCGCGTGGGGGCTGGGCGAGGTCAGCAATCCCCTGTCGGGTCGATCCCGCCTCGTCGGGCTTCGCGCCGGCCCGCGTAGCGTTCCTTGCGGTTGGCCGCCCTGGCCATCCCCTGCCGCTCCTTGACGCACGAGCGCACCGTGCATCCCGAGCAGCACGTGCGACGGAACAACAGCGCGCCCGGGTGTTCCCATCGGCAGCGGGTGTCCGTGCCCTCCTCCACCGGACCAGGCGGCAGATCACAGGCGCCGTAGCGGTGATCGTGTACCGGCCGGGGGTGGTGCTCCGCATGGCGTACCCACAGCGGTTTCGTCCTGTCCGTACGGGACATCGCGTTCCTTTCGGAACCGCCGCCCGTACTCCCGGACCTTCCGGGCGGGCGGCTGGATTCGCCATCGCACGGCGCACGCTCCTTCCTTCGTCCTGTTTGTGGGTCGCTCCGGCGGATCCTGCGATCGGCTCGACGGAGCAGCCGTGTCAACAGTATCCGTCTGTGGTCGGGGACTCGGCCGGCTCCGTCTCGGATGCGGAGTGGAGTGCGGTGGTTGCGCGACGCCTTGTGCGGCGAGGAGTGTCGACGTACCCCGCAGGAGAGGCGGCTCGGGCCCGACCGACCGAGGTATGCCCACGAGCCGATCGGGCGTAGGGTGCCGGCCGTGTCCGGTAGGTGACGCCCAGTCAGGTCCCGTCGCGGCACGGAACACGCGTCGTCGGCCATCGCTCCGAAGCACCTTCGATGGCATCGCCGACCCGGTCCTGCCCGTCGCGCTCCTCCCCACCGGGGCCGACGGCCACCCCCGGGGGTGCGCTGCCCGCGCCCGACCCCTCACTGGGCGGCAGGCGTGGACGGAGGACGGCCGCACACCACCGGGTGGCCCGGTGCCTTCCTCGAACCGGCCGCCCTGGCCCGCCGATTGGCCACCCCGACGCCGTACGAGGGTGCGGCTCGGATGACCGGCAGCACGCACCCGATCTGCGTCGCCGCGTGCCACGGCGGGCAGATACCCGGGATCAGGTCGACGCCGACGACGGCGACAGGCGGCGTGGCGATGTCGCGGCCGGAGCGGCCGGCGGGGCCGGCTCACGCCGAGTGAGGTTGTCGACGATCAGGCCGAGGGCGAAGTCGAAGCGTTCGTGTCCCGTACCGGAGGTCAACTCGGCCGCGTAGCGTCTGGTCTGCGGGAATCGGTCGGCGGGCAACGCGGTGAATCGGCGCACCAGTTCGTCGCGGCCGACGACCCAGTCGTCCTCGCGTTGCTGCTGTCGCTGCGCGACCAGGGAGGTCTCCAGCGCGTAGCCGGCGACATAGAGCGAGAGGGCGTCGATGGCCCAAGCCGCCGTCTGCGGTTCGATGCCGCCGGTCAGCAGGATGGCCAGCATCCCTTCGTTGACCCGCAATACGTCGAGGTTGGTGGCGACCATGGCCAGCGCGGCGCGGGAGACACCGGGGTACTGCAGGTACTGGTCACGGATCTGGGCGCAGACGTCGAGAATCTGCTCGCGCCAGATCGCCGGGTCGGGTTCGGGCAGGGCCAGCTGGGAGCAGAGGCGGCCGATGATCAACTCGTCGATGTCGGCCTTGTTGACGACGTGCGCGTACAGAGAGGCGGGTCCGGTGTCGAGGACGCCGGCGACGCTGCGCATCGTCAGGGCGTCGTAGCCCTGGGTGGCGACGACCTGGAGCGCGGCATCGGTGATCCTGGCGACCGTGATCGGCGGCTTCCGGCGCCTGTTGGGGGTCGGCGGAGCAGGCGGTTGGGCGTGCCGAGCGGCGCGGCGACGTTCCGGATCGACGGTCATGCGGCTCAGCCTACCTTGACACGAACTATGTTCGTCTCTTAGAACTTAGTTCGTGACTATGGAACAAAGTTCGTTGGAAGCGCCGAGCGACATCGCCCCGCTTCCCGCCCGCCGGGCCTGGCTGGTTCTCGCGGTGGTGTTCATCGCCGATGTGATGGACGTCATCGACTCGACCATCGCCAACCTCGCCGGCCCCTCGATCCGCGCCGACCTCGGCGGCAGCGAGACGACCCTGCAATGGGTGCTCACCGCGTACACCGCGGCCTTCGCCATCGGCCTGATCACGTCGGGCCGACTGGGCGACCTGCTCGGCCGCCGGCGGCTGTTCCTACAGGGGATGGCCGGCTTCACCCTCGCGTCGCTCGCGTGCGGACTGGCCCCCGGCGTCGATTTCCTGATCGTCGCCCGCCTGGTGCAGGGCCTGTGCGGTGCGGTGATGATCCCGCAGGGCTTCGCGATGGTGAAGGTCGTCTTTCCGCCCGAGAAACTGCGCAAGGCGCTCATCCCGTTCGGCCCGGTGATGGGACTGGCCACCGTGGCCGGGCCGATCCTGGCCGGCTGGCTGCTGCACCTGGACGTGTTCGGTAGCCAGTGGCGCTCGATCTTCCTGATCAACGTGCCCGCCGGCGTCGTCGCCTGGGCCCTGGCCCGGCGGTTCCTGCCCCACCGGACCGGCGAGGACACCAGTGCCCGGCTCGACCTCGGCGGCGTCGCCCTGCTCACCCTGGCCTCGGCGCTGCTGATCGTCCCGCTGGTCCAGGGCCGGGAGCTCGGCTGGCCGATATGGACCTACCTGTCGATGGCCGGCTCGTTCGTCGTCCTGGCCCTGTTCGTCGTCTCCGAACGACGCAGCAGCCATCCGGTCATCGCCCCCTCGCTGTTGCGCAAGCGCACCTTCGTCGCGGGCCTGGCCATCGTGGGAACCTTCTTCGCCGCGCTGAGCGGATTCCAGCTGGCGTTCAACCTGCTGCTGCAGCTCGGCCTGCACTGGTCTCCCCTGCACACGAGCCTCACCCTGATCCCGTGGGCGCTGGGCAGCGCCGTCGCCGTGGTGATCGCCGGTGCCGTACTCACGCAGAGAATCGGCCGCGCCACCTTGCACCTGGGCCTCGGCATCGCCGTCATCGGTCTGCTCGCGTTGTGGTGGACCATCGCCCGCCGGGGCGACAGCCTCACCTCCGCGACACTGGCCCCCGCGCTGCTGTTGGTCGGGTTCGGAACCGGGCTGGTGTTCGTCCCGATCTTCGACTTCGTCCTCGGCGGCGCCACCACGGAAGAGGTCGGCACCGGCGCGGGCATGCTCAACGCCGTCCAGCAGTTCTCCGGTGCGATCGGCGTGGCCGCTCTCGGTACGGCGTTCTTCGCGCGGGTCGACCACGGCACGACCGCGGACTTCGACCACGCCGGCGAACTCGTGATCGGGCTCGCGGCCGTGCTGTTCCTGATCGCCTTCGCCCTGGTCCGACTCCTCCCGGAGCACGCCCAGCAGGCGGAACACTGACCCCCGCCCACAGCCGGGCAGGCAAGGTGCGAGGTCGTGGGAGAGGTCGATCCACGCGGGCGGCCCGCCCTGACTCGACGACGTCGCGATCAGCCGCTCGCTCTGCGGTGCGGACGTGATCACCATCGAAAGCCCAAGGGGGTGACCGGAGTTGCGGTTGGACTCGGAATTCGACGTGGTGGTCGGCACTCGGAGGCGGATCAGGCGTAGCGCGCCGTCGTACACCCGTCGGTACGATCACGTCGACCCCATGGGGGCCTGGGCCTTGGCCGACGAATCGAGTGAACCCGTGAGTGACGACGTTCTGTCGGTCATCCCGACCGATCCACTCTGGCAGCCCGATCGACCGGCGGGCGACCGCACGGCCGCGCTCGTGGCGGATCTGATCGACGACGACGAGGTCGACATCGACGTCTCCTGGCACGAGGCGATCACGGTTGTCGACTGCGGTGAGAACCTGGAGAGGATCGGGTGTCCGCACTGCGGCGGGTCGATCGACACCGCGTGGTGGGGAGATCTCCTTGAGACGCACGTCGCGGACGGGTTCACGACTCTCGCGGCGAAGGTCCCGTGTTGCGGGGCGGATTCGTCGTTGGACGGGTTGGACTTCGACTGGCCGTGTGGGTTCGCCAGGTTCGAGATCGCGGTCTGGAATCCGGGTCGCGGCTCGTTCACCGACGAGGAACTGGTCCGCCTCGCCAACGCTCTGGGCCACCCGGTGCGACAGGTCAGGGCCCATATCTGACGTGCGACCGGGCCGTGGTCCCGATTCCTGATGCCGCAGCCGCGAGGGCGCGGGCGCGGGCGGACGGAGGAGAGGCGTCCCGGGGCTCGGCCGTCGTTCACCGGGATGTCGTCTGTGGGTTCGTCGGTGGTCAGCCGGTCCGGGCCGCGAAGGGGCCGTCGGCGCCGAACGCGAGGTGGGCGAAGCGCTCGCCCATGCGGCGGTGGGTGGCGGGATCCGGGTGCAGGTCGTCGGGTAGTGGCAGTTCGGCGTTGTCCGCCTCGCCGTAGAGGTCGAGCCCGTCGAGGTGGTGCAGGTTCGGATCGCCGGCGGCACGCAGCCGAACGATGCGGGCCAGTTCGTCCCGGATGACGGTGAGGGTCAGCTTCCCGGCGGCGGTCTCCGCGGGATCGCCGGTGGCCGTGAACCGCAGTCGCCCCTCGCTCATCGCGCCGAGATCCAGGGCGCAGGGCCCCGGGGTGTGCTCGTGGATGGCGCAGTAGATGGGCGACACGACCAACATCGGGGTGGTGGGGTGCCCATCGCGGATGGTGTCGAGGAAGCCGTGAACGGCCGGGCCGAACGCACGCAACCGCATGACGTCGGCGTTGACGATGTTGATGCCGATCTTGACGCTGATCAGGTCGGCGGGGGTGTCGCGCATGGCGCGGGCGGTGAACGGGTCGAGCAGGGCGCTGCCGCCGAATCCCAGGTTGATCAGTTCCACGTTGCCCAGGGCCGCGGCAACGGCGGGCCAAGTCCCGGTCGGAGTGGCGGCATTGGAGCCGTGGCTGATCGAACTCCCGTGGTGCAACCAGACCTTGCGGCCACCGGACGACAGAGTGTGGACGGGTGCGTCGGTGCGCAGGGCGACCAGCCGGGTGGTCTCGTCGTGGGGCAGCCAGATCTCGACGTTCTTGTCGTCGCCCGGCAGGTCCGTGAACCGCAGGGTCTCCGTCGGTCCGGGCCGGGTTTGTGCGGTCCCCGAGGACATGTCGATGGTGAGGGTGTCGCCGTCGGTCACACCGGCCCGGCCGGCGAGTCGCCCGTCCACGAGAAGCTCGTACACCCCGCCGGGGCGCGGCGGGGCGCCGACGTAGACCCGTTTGGTGGCCACGACGTCCAGTTCGACGGCGGTGGCCCGGGTACGAAAGGCCAACCGCACACCGGAGGGTTGCGACTCGGCCATGGCCAACAGGCCGTCGGGGATCTGCTGCCGGGCGCGTGCGGGCAGCCGGTGGGGTAGAGCGCCTCGTTCGGTGTGCTCCAGGTCGAGGGCGCCGCGCAGCAGGTCGGCGGTGATGGGGGTGGTGGTCCAGTCGTGGTGCTCGGCGTTCATGTTCTTGGTCTCTTCGATCGTGATGGCGGGCGATGGGTTGGCCGGGAGGGTTGGCGGACGGGGTCGGCCGGGAGGGGTCGACCGGGAGGGATCGGTCAGGGGGAATCGGTCAGGAGCCGGTGGGCCAGGTGCGCAGCAGGACGTCGAGCGCGTCGAGGATCTCGGTCCAGCTCTCCTGCGCGCCGGGGCTGCTGTGGCTGAAGCCGCCGGCGCTCTCCAGGTCGACGTAACCGCTGAAGACGCTGCCCAGCAGCCGTACCGCGTGCGTCTGATGTGGTTCGGCCAGGTCGTAGCCGCGCAGGATCGCCCGCATCATCCGCGCGTGCCGGACACCGGCGCTCGCGGCCGCCGTAGTCGGGTCGAGCCGGAAGCGGGCGGCGACGAAGCGGCCCGGGTGCTCCAGGGCGTAATCGCGGTAGGCGTTCGCGAAGGCGATCAGGGCGTCCTTGCCGGCCCGGCCGGCCACTGCGGCGGAGACCTGGTCGGCGAGCTCCTCCAGGGCGAGCAGGGCGATCCCGGTCTTGAGGTCGTGAGCGTTCTTGACGTGCGAGTACAGGCTCGCGGTCTTGACGTCGAACCGCCGGGCGAGTTCTGCGGGGGTCACGTGTTCGAAGCCGATCTCGTCGGCCAGCTCTGCCCCCGCGCGGACCAAGCGCTCGGTGGTCAGTCCTACCCGTGCCATGTCCGTCCTCCGAATCCTCGCCCGGGTTTGCCACAACCGAGTATGCATTTGCCTAATCAGATTAGGCAAATCCGGGCACGATTGTGGATCTGCTGCCTGGACAGGCGGGTGGGTGGCCCACCGGGTGCGCGGCGGCGCGCGAACCGCGACGGGCCGGCTGCGGGGCGGGTCCCT
>NZ_WWJX01000740.1 GCF_009865215.1 Streptomyces sp. SID3343
CACGCGGCTCCCGCTCCACCATCACCACCCCCACCGGCACTGAATCCCTGACCTTCGACGCCTACGAACAACTCGCCCAAGACGGCGACGCCACCTACACCTACGACGCCCAAGCCCGCCTGACCAAACGCAACGGCCAACCCGGCTTCGCCTACGACGGCCCCACCAACAACCTCGTAGCCGACGGCCCCACCACATTCACCCGCGGCCCCGCCGGCGACCTCATCTCCACCGGCAACGCCACCACCGCCCAACTGGCCATCACCGACCAACACGGCGACGTCACCGCCACCTTGGACCCCACCACCAAAACCCGCACCAGCTCCACCACCTACGACCCCTTCGGCCAAATCACCACCCAATCCGGCCCCAAACCCGGCCTCGGCTACCAAGGCGCCTGGACCGACCCCACCACCGGCCAAGTCAACATGGCCAGCCGCTGGTACGACCCCACAAACGGCGGCTTCGACAGCAGAGACACCTGGACCCTCAACCCCACCCCCTCAGGCAACGCCAACCGCTACGCATACGCACTGGCCGATCCCCTCAACGGCACCGACCCCACGGGCCACTGCGTCCCGAGCTGGACCAAGAGCAAGGCCGTCAAGACCACCAAAGCCGTCACCAAACGCAGCGGCTGGGGCCTGGCTTTCAACATCGGGTGGGAAATCGCGTGGGAAATCGTCGACCAGACGACCGACGCCAGCGGCGGCGGCCCCAGCAGCGGTGGCGGCGGCCCCAGCAGCGGTGGCGGCGGCCCCAGCGGTGGCGGGGGCGGTGGCAGCAACTATTTCGACTGGGGCGCCATCGGCTCATACTGCCCCGGCACCTGCGACATGACCATGGGCTACACACCGCCACCCGGCGCTCCCCCGCCCACATCCACCGTCCCGCCGTCCACCACTACACCGCCGAGGTGGATCCCCCCTCGCACCAAGTACCCGACCCGCAATACCCCGAAAACCATAAGCAAGCCCAAGCCCCGCCCAAAGACTCCAGTAAAGCCCAAGCCGAAACCCCACGTACCCACAGCCCCGAAGTCCCGGTCCCTGACCCCGTCGACAGCGGCCAGGGATCCCATGGTCGCGATCTTGGATTCGGTCCTGGCGGGGGTCAGGGTACTGGAATCAATCCAGAGCCTGACGGGTCAAGGAGGCGCCTTCTCCTCTTCGGATCATGCCGTCGTACCCGGCACGGAACTAACACTTAACGACGCAAAATCGCTTGACCACCTACAGAGTTTGTTCCCAGAAGCAGTGGTCCCATATCCCTTCGCAGGAATCGATTATGGGCTGAGCGGAGTAGACCCCAGCGCGAAAAACCCGGGTAATTCTTGTCAAAGAGATTTTCCGGCAAGGCCAGATGAAGCTAACTATTACTACGCCCCTATGACCAGATACGGACCCGGGGTGAATGATTGTCGAGCCACCGGGGCCGTTGCAGTCCTTACGAACGAAAGCATACGCAAGAAAGAGCACCCCGAGCCGATGTGGCGCCCGTCCGGATACGACTCCATTAGAGCTGCAACCATGGGTGTGAACGGAAAGCATAATGCAGCAAATCTGCACCTGATAGGAAATCAACTCGGAGGCGCTCACTACACGCTCCGAAATTTTGTCGCAGGATATCAGAACCCTGCAAATAATTCGAGCATGAAAAGATTGGAGAATGACATTAGATTCAAGGGCCTCAAATCGAGCCAGAATGAGACAATCGTATTCGGCACCCTCCCTGTGTACGGGAATCCCGCACAGCCTGCTATCCCCACCGAGATTCACATGAAGGCCTACGGAAGTAAGGGATACGCCCTGAATTGCATCGTCTACAATAGCCCGACAGGAAACTATACCTGCAGCGAACGGAGTTCTGGTGGACCCCTCTACGGACCTTAGAAGCGTGCTTGGCCCCCCTCGAGGGCGAGGAGCGGGGAACGAGGACTGGCATTCCATCGAAGTGGAATTTGGCGTCGTTTTCCCGACTGACTACAAAGAAATCATTTCGGAATACGGCCCGTGCCTTCTGCTTGGCTCGCTCTATCTATGGGATCCGCAAGGCGGCACCCATTCGAGCCTCGCAGAGGAGATCAGAGAATCTTCAGCGGCCTGGCGTGGAAATCGCGACGAGCTAGGTGACGATGGAACCGAAGCATATCCATACCCAATTTTGCCTGAACTTGGCGGCCTTCTGGCAGTCGGGAGGAGGTCGTCAGGCGACTATTTTTGTCTCGCCCCTCCGGAGTATGAAGATGCCGACTGGAAAATTGTTCTCGACTGTGGAGGATTTTGGGAGAAGCATGATATGAGTTTCTCAAGATTTATACTGACTGCATTGCGCAATGAGCTCGATCCACCATTTTTCACTGACCCGGCAGGGGAATTGTACGAACCGATGCCAACGCCTCCGGACATCTCGGACTAAGACTTTGTCTCACGTGGCAATTTCCGTCGGCTTCTTGTGGCAGCTCAGGGCACTGGCCATAGCCGGACTTCGGCTCTTCCGGTCGTTGCGGTCCACGTACGGGATCTTGAGGCCGCAAGTAGTCCATGGCTTGCTCATGCCGCATGATCGATGAATTCGCGAAGGACAACCTGCGCGGGAGACTGCGGCGGGACCGCGAGGCGCTGCTCCGGGAGCTCGACGGCTTGTCCGAATACGACGCCCGACGACCTCTGACGGCGACCGGGACCAACCTTCTTGGCCTGGTCAAACACGTGGCCACTGTCGAGGCCAGGTACTTCGGCGAGGTCTTCGACCGCCCTTCCCCGGAACCGCTGTCCCGGTGGCAGCGTGAGTCGAGAACTCCTCGCTCGGATGGAGACCTGGCTGTCGGACAGCCGCGGTGTCGCGTGGTGGCGGGAGTACGCGGACGTCATCGATTCCGGCTATGAGGAGCTGATCGCGTTGGAGTCGCAGGCTTCCCGGATCACTGCGGCCAACTCCAGTGTCATTCCTGGGCTGTTGCAGTCACAGGACTACGCGCGAGCCACCATGACATCGAGCGCATTCGTCCCGGATCCGGACGATTCCGACGCGTTGGTTCATGTTCGCTCGCTGCGTCAGCGCATCCTGTACGGCGAGAACGCGGTGGAGTTCACGGCAGCCATCGGCGCGGCGCTGTTGCACATCGAGACCGGTGGCCGGTCGGTACTGCGCGGGCAGATCGAGCACCTGCTCGCGCTGACGGACCTGCCGAACGTGGCCGTCCGTGTCGTGCCCTTCACCGCCGAGGTCGGGATCTACGTCGGCGGTACGTCCCTGCTCGATTTTCCGGATGCGTTCGACCCGAGCGTCGTGCACCTCGACCACCACAACGGTTCCGTGTTCAAGGACGGCGACCGCGACATCAAGCGCTACCGGCGCAGTCTCGACCACATCTTGAAGGGAGCGCTGTCGGTGGGAGAATCGCGTCAGGTTTTTGCCTCGCGATTGGAAGAACTGTGAACGCATCCGGACCGATATGGCGGACGTCTTCCTACTCGGCCCACCAAGGCGAGTGCGTTGAAGTGGCCTCCCTACACCCCGACTTGGCCGTCCGTGACAGCAAGGATCGCGCCCGCGGCAAGGTCCGGGTCGCGCCCGCTGCCTGGCAGGCGTTGCTCAATCGGGTGCAGGCATCTTGAGGACGCACGGACCGAACCGCCGCGCCACCCCGTTTTCGGGATGACGCGGCAGGTTCGGTCAATGTGGATGATCGGGTCTCAGAAGTCCTCGTCGAACGAGACCGAGCCGGTGACGGCGACCTGGTAGGCCGAGACCTTGCGTTCGAAGAAGTTGGAGAGTTCCTGGACGTCTTG
>NZ_WWJX01000079.1 GCF_009865215.1 Streptomyces sp. SID3343
GTCGGCGGCGCGGCCCGGGTGGGTGCCGGCCCGGATGGGCACGGTGGCCGCGGCTGACCTGCCGGCCCAGGCCCGCGAGACGCTGCGGCTGATCGCGGCCGGCGGGCCCTACCCGTACCCGCGCGACGGCATCGTCTTCGGCAACCGCGAGAGGCTGCTGCCGGCGAAGCCCGACGGGCACTATCGCGAATACACCGTCCGCACGCCGGGCGAGTCCGACCGAGGCACGCGGCGGATCGTGACCGGCAAGGACGCCGAGCGCTATTACGACGCCGAGCGCTATTACAGCGACGACCACTACGCGAGCTTTCGCGCGATCGTGCCTTGACGCGGTGGCGTTCAGCGGTTGTTCACGCGGTGATCTTCGGGGTGATCCGCGCGGTGATCCGCGCGGTGTTGTGCGGTCGGGTTCGACTCGGTGGTGGGGCGCGGTGTTGTGCGGTGGGTTTCGACTCGGTGGTGTGGCGCGGTGTTGTGCGGCCGGTTTCGACTCGGTGACGTGGTCCGGTCCCGACGCCGACGCGGTAACGGGGAGCGTCTCTCGACTCGGGAGCAGGAGCATGAGTCGATTCCCACGCGGTGGCGCGGTCAGGCCCCAACGCGGTGGTGTGCGGCGGGTCCCCGCGCGGTGGTGTGCGGCGGGTCTCCGCTCGGTGGCGAGGCGCCGGTCCGGATTCGGGTAGGCCGATCGAGTGGTCCCGTCCGCAGATGGCGTATCGGAGCCGAACCGGCTCGAACGAGCGGCCAGACTGCCCGGTATGGACACACCCGACGTTCGATTCCGTCCGGGGTCCGCAGAGGATACCCACGACCACACCCGGCCGCGTCCGGCCGCCGCCCGTTCGGCCGCCTCCCGTACCGTCGGCGCCCAGTCGGCCGCCGCCCGGTCGGTCGTCACCCGGCCCGTCGTCGCCGCCGCGGTCGAGCCGCGACTGCAGACCGTTCCC
>NZ_WWJX01000741.1 GCF_009865215.1 Streptomyces sp. SID3343
GCGTGTTCGAGCTTGAGCGCGTTCAGCGGGGCGAACGCCCGGGCGGTGTCGCCGCCGGGGCGCGGCGGCTGCGGGCAGACGAAGGCGAGCCGGCCGGCCGGCAGCAGTGCCCGGCGGATCGTCGCGAACGCGGCCGCGTGGTCGGCGAAGAACATCACGCCGCCGCGACTGATCGCGACGTCGAAGTCGGCGAACGGGAACGGGTACACCTGCGCGTCCCCCTGGACGAAGGACACGTTGGCGAGTCCGTGTGCCGCGGACCGCTCCCGGGCCCGCTCCAGCATCGCGCCGGACAGGTCGATCCCCACCGCGTGCCCCTGCGCCGCGCGCCGGGCCGCGAGCCGCGTGGTGTGCCCGGTGCCGCACCCGATGTCCAGCACGTGGTCGCTCGCGCCGATGCCCGCCGCCGCGAACAGCGCGCCGTCGAAGGCGTGCATGATCGCGTCGTAGCGGTCGGCGTGCTCGGCCCAGTGCGCGCCGACCTCGCCGTCCCACAGGGCGGCTTGCGCGGTGTTGGCGATCGTGAGTGACATGTCGGTCTCCTTCGAGGCGAAACCCGAGCACCCGTCGGGTACGGCACGATGGTCGCCGTCGCGGGCCGATCCGGTATTGGTGCGGGGGAAGAGCGTTCGGGCTGGTCGCCCGGCACGAGCGCGGGCCCGCTCTGGTGCGTGGGAAGTAGACCGCGCCCCGTCGCCGGGGAGGACGCGCGGCCGGCCGAACGCGGTCTACTGTGCGGCGATGAGCATCGAACGGTTCCTGCGCGTCGGCGCGTTCGAGGTCGTCGTGGTCGCCGTCGTCGGCGCACTGCTCGTGATCGACGCCACCGTGGGATACGGCCCGCACACCGGCCCGCGCCCGCTGGGGTATCTCGCGTTGGTGATCGGCGCGGGCTCGCTCCTGGTGTACCGACGGGCGCCGCGCGTCGTGCTCGCGGTGACGATCGTGGCGATGCTCGGCTACGGCGTCCTGATCCACCCGAGTGCGCCCGCCGCCTTCCCCGTCATGGTCGCGATGCACACCGCGGCGCGGTTGGGGTATCGGGTGACGGCCTTCGTCGGTTCGGGCGTCTACCTGGTTTGCGCGTTCATGGTCGGCCTGCGGGCGAGTGGCCTGGACGAGCGACTCGTCGAGCGCACGCTGCTCCTGGTCGGATGGTTCCTGGCCGCCGGGCTCACCGGGCTCATCGATCGGCATCGTCGCGCGTATCTCGTCGAGGCCCGCGAGCGGGCTTTGGAGGCCGAGCGCACCCGTGAACAGACCGCCCTGCGCAGGGCCGACGAGGAACGCCTGCGGATCGCGCGCGACCTGCACGACTCGCTCACGCACAGCATTTCGATCGTCAAACTCCAGGCCGGGGTCGCGGTGCACCTGGCCCGCAAACGCGGCGAGGAGGTGCCGCCCGCGCTGTTGGCCATCGAGGCCGCGGGCCGCGAGGCGATGCACGAATTGCGCACGACCCTGGGCGTGCTGCGCGGACCGGCGGACGGGCAGGCGGGCCACGGCCTCGCCCGGCTCGGCGAGTTGGTCGATCGAGCCCGGGCCGCCGGGGTCGCGACGGTGTCCACGGTGACGGAGGCGGTCGGTCCGTTGCCGGTCGCGGTGGATCGGACCGCGTATCGGATCGTCCAGGAGGCGCTGACGAACGCGGCCCGGCACGCCGGTCGCGGTGCCTCGGTGGTCATCGAAATAGCATGCGTCGAGGGGGACTTGGTGATTCGAGTGGTCGACGACGGAGTGGCCCTGCCGGGTGCCTGGGAGCCGGGGATCGGGCTCACCGGAATGCGGGAGCGAGTCGTCGCCCTCGGCGGACGCCTGGCCGCCGAGCCGCGCCCCGAGGGTGGCTTCGCCGTGCACGCGACACTTCCTCTGGACGGAGTCGCATGCTCCGCGTCCTGATCGTCGACGATCAGGCGCTGATGCGCGCCGGCTTTCGCGCGCTGCTCGACGCCGAGGACGACCTGGACGTGGTCGGCGAGGCCGCCGACGGGAGCGCCGGCGTCGAACTCGCGGTGCGACACGTTCCGCACGTGGTCCTGTTGGATGTACAGATGCCGGTCATGGACGGCATCGAGGCGACCCGTCGGATCACCGCCGACCGACGACTGGCGGCGGTACGGGTGGTGATCCTGACCAACTACGGCCTGGACGAGTACGTCTTCGACGCGCTGCGCGCCGGCGCGAGCGGCTTCCTGCTCAAGGACTCCGAACCGACCGAGTTGATCCGCGCGATCCACGTCGCCGCCGGCGGCGACGCGCTGCTGTCACCGGCGGTCACCCGACGGCTGATCGGCGAGTACGTGTCCCGGCCCGCCGGCAACGACTCGGCCCTGGACCCGCTCACCCAGCGCGAACGCGAGGCGCTGACGCTGGTCGCGCACGGCCTGAACAACGCCGAGATCGCGGCGCGGATGGCGATCAGCCCGTTCACGGTGCGCACGCACGTGGCCAACACGCTGGCCAAGCTGGGCGCGCGCGACCGTGCCCAACTCGTCGTCGCCGCTTACGAATCGGGACTCGTCAGCCCGCGGGAGGCGGCCGGCGGCGCGTGGGCGTAGGACCCGGTGCGCGACGAGGTCCGGATCAGGACGCGTCGAGCCACGCGGCCAGGTAGGCCGGGGGCTCTTGGTCGCGGTCCGGACGCAGGGGGCCGCGGACCGTGGCGAGCGGGGCGACGCCGGCCCAGTAGGGGAGGTCGAGATCGTTCTCGTCCTCGGCGAGGCCGTGGTCGCGGACCTTGGCGGCGACTTGGTCGAGGTCGAGCCGGAACATCGAGGTCTGGGCCAGTTCCTTGGCGTTCGGCTCGCGGCAGTCGTCGGCCCGGCCGGGGACGAGGTGGTCGATGATCACCCGGGAGGCGTGCAGTTGCTCGGCGCGGTCGGCGACGTGCTTGAGGCCGCCGTGCGCCATCACGCAGTGGTAGTCCATCGAGTGGTGCATCGCGGAGCGGGACAACACCATCGAGTCCACGTGGGTGACGGCCGCCACGACCGGGAACCCCTCCGCGCCGCTCGCCCGCACCGCGAGCGCGAGTTGCGAGCCGCTGGAGGCATGCAGGTACAGGCTCTCGCCGTCGCGGCCGTACGCGAGTGGGATCAACTGGGGCCGACCGTCGATCACGAACGAGAGGTGGGCCAGGAAGCCCGCGTCGAGGATCGCGTGCACGGTCGCCACGTCGTAGCGCATCCGGTCGCGGTGGCGGTTGGGGCTGGTCGCTGCGGCGACGGGATACTCGGCCACGACGGGCCTCCTTGTTTGTATTAGTGCAAAATTGTCAATGCAGTAGTACAATAGATGCCGGTTGGGGGTGGGTGTCAACGGCATACTTGCGGCGCCGCCGCCCGACTGTCACTCCGCTCTTCCGACTCTCGATCCACCGACTCTCGATCCACCGACGACCGGCCAAAACGATCCACACCCGCCGACCGCCTCCGGCGCGAACCCGCAGGAGCCGCATGCCCCCCACCGGCCGTACCGCCGCCGACATCGCCGCGTCGATCGAGCGCGAACTGCACACGCGCGCGCTCTCGCCCGGCGACGCGCTGCCGCCCGTGCGCACGCTCGCGGGCGAACTGGGGGTCAACGCCAACACCGTCGCGGCCGCGTACCGCACCTTGCGCGAGCGCGGCATCGTCGAGACGCACGGCCGCGCAGGCACCCGGATCCGCGCCCGCCCGCAGACCACCCGGCGCCACAGCCTCGGGCCCGACGTCCCGCTCGGCGCCCGTGACCTGTCCACCGGCGAGCCGGACCCCGCGCTGCTGCCGTCGCCCCGGTTCCCCGACCCGGACCGGTGGCGCCCGCTGTATCGGCACGACGCGCTGTACGAGCCGTTCGCCGACGCGACCCGGACGGTGCTGCGCGGAAGCGGCGTACCGGTGGACCACCTCGCCGTGGCGTCCGGCGCCCTCGACGGCATCGAGCGAGTGCTGGCCGCGCACGTACGGCCCGGCGACACCGTCGCCGTCGAGGACCCGGGGTGGGGCAACATGCTCGACCTGCTCGGCGCGCTGAACCTGACGCCCCGCCCCGTCCCGGTCGACGAGGACGGGCCCGACCCCGCCGCGACCGAAGCCGCGTTGCGCGCCGGCGCCCGCGCGTTCGTCGTCACCGCCCGCGCGCAAAACCCCACGGGCGCCGCGGTGTCCGCCGAACGCGCGGGCCGACTGCGCGCCGTCCTCGCCGCCCATCCGCACGTCGTGACCGTCGAGGACGACCACGGCAACGACATCGCCG
Organism: Streptomyces sp. SID3343; assembly: GCF_009865215.1. Classification (GTDB taxonomy): domain Bacteria; phylum Actinomycetota; class Actinomycetes; order Streptomycetales; family Streptomycetaceae; genus Embleya. The sequence continues at coordinate 4,237 of NZ_WWJX01000741.1, forward strand.
GCGTCGACCTGCACACCGTCGCCGGCGTCACCACCCACTGGGTGTACATCCGCTCCGCGGCCAAGGCCTACGGCCCGGACCTGCGCTGCGCGGCGATGGTCGGCGACGCGGTGACCATCGACCGGGTCGCGGGCCGACAACGCCTGGGCCCCGGGTGGGTCAGCCACGCCCTGCAGCACGCCGCCGCGGCCGGGTGGACGAGCCCGACCGCCGCCGAGACGGTTCGGGCCGCGCGCGACGCGTACCGCGAGCGGCGCGACCGGCTGATCGACGCACTGCGCGATCGCGGCGTGCACGCCACCGGCCGCAGCGGCATCAACGTGTGGGTCGAGGTCCCCGACGAGACCGCCGCGATCGCCAACCTGCTCGCCCGCGGCTGGGCGGTCGGCCCGGGCGCGCGCTACCGCGTCACGTCCGGGCCCGGCGTACGGATCACCGTGGCCGGCCTCACCGAGACCGAGACCGCGGACCTGGCCGACGCGGTCGCGGCGGCGCTGCGCACGCGGCCGCGCGGGCTGTCGCGCTGACCCC
>NZ_WWJX01000742.1 GCF_009865215.1 Streptomyces sp. SID3343
GCCGCCGAGGCCGCCTGCGGCGAGCAGGCGACGACGGGAAGAGGCGGCGGGGGGCGTGGGAGTGGTGGGGGGCGTGCTCATCGGGAACCTCGGCCTTCGGCGGCAGGGGGGTGAGGATGCTTCCCGTGACACGTGCCGATACGTCGCTCCCGACAGGGCGGAAGCGCGCGGCGGATGGCTGTTCGGGTGGCCGACGGGCCGGGTTGCGGGGCCGTCGAACCGGGGCCGGAAAACACGCGTCGGTCGTGGCAGCAACCGAGCAGGCCCTGATGAGTCATGGAACGTAGACCCGGGCGACGGAGCAGGTCAAGGGCCTGTGGCCGAGTTCATCGTCCGTAATCGCGCAAACACGAAGGGGTCGTTGCGGATTGTTCCGCTACGACCCCTTCGTCCGCCGTGGCCGGCATCGATTCTCGGCCATGGGCGATCCGTCGGCCTGGCGTGATCCGTCGGTCCGGGGCTACCTGTCGGCCCGTACCGTCTACCGACCCGCGTGGTCGACGCCCTCACGGCCCCCCGCGACGCCCTCACGGCCCCCGGCAAGCCCCTCGCCCCCATCGTCGGGGCCGATCTCGGTGCTGCCCAGCTCCCGGCTGATCCGCAGCGCGCCGGCCCGCACCTGGCGGCCCAGTTCCTGGAAGCGCCACCCGGGCAGGTCGAGCTTGAGGCCGGTGATGCTGATCGCGCCCACACACTCGTCACGGTGGTCGCGGACCGGGCTGCCGATGCAGAAGATGCCGTCCGCGTCCTCCTCGTCGTCGAGCGCGTAGCCGATCTCGCGGATGTCGCGCACGTGCGCGAGCAGGGTCGCGGTGTCGGTGATCGTGCGCGACGTGCGTCGAGGCAGACCGGAGCGCTCTATCACCGCGAGCGCCTCGCTCTCGGGCAGCGCGGACAGGATCGCCTTGCCGAGCCCGGTGCAGTGCGGCAGCTCGCGCACGCCCATCCGCAGGTCGAGCCGGACCCGCTGCTCGACCCCGATCTGGTCGACGACCACGGCGAGCCCCCCTTCGGGGACTGCGAGGCGCGAGGCCATGCCGGTCTGTCGGGTCAGGTCGCCGAGCACGGGCCTGGCGATGTCGCGCAGCGACACCTGTGACTGGGCGCGGTCGCCGAGGCGGGCCAGGCCCATCCCGAGCCGGTAGCGCCGGTTCATCCCTTCTCCGTCGTCGGAGACGAATCCGTAGCGGCGCAGGGTCTGGAGCAGTCCGAAGGTCGCGCTCTTCGAGATCCCGCAGGCCTGACCGACCTCCGTGACGCTCATGCCGTCCCCCGGACCACGTGTGGAGAGCACTTCGAGGATGTCCGCGGCCCGGGCGACGGACTTCACCCAGTACTTCGACTCCTCGACATTCTCGTTAACGCTGTTCGACATAGCAGAACACGTTACCGGTCCAGAGCCCTTGACTGCTTTGCATGACCAAATGTAAGGTCACGATCTGTTCGGTCCTGCCGAACAGCGTTCCGAAAAACGAAAACGGCATCGCTCGAACCACCCGAAACACCGCAGCTACACCGCAGCAACACCTGCTCAGCACCACCTGCGACACGTGCCGAAGGCGGATGGCGCCCGAGGTTCACGGCCTGGCAGGGCCGCGAACCCCAACGGTCACGAACGACGCAAGGAGCTCACCGATGAGTGTCGGCACCGCCGCCACCGACTCCCTCCCCGCCCGAGCACTTCGGGTCATCCCGGGTGGGGTGAACAGCGGCCAGCGCCGCATCCCGGGCCTGACCGACCTGGTCGTCACGAACACCCGGGGCGCGAGCTTCACCGACTCCGAGGGTCGCGTATTCACCGACTACCACTCGGCGTTCGGCCCCCCGCTGCTCGGCCACAACGACCCCGACGTGCAACGCGCCGTCACCGAGGCCGCGTCCCGCCTCGACCTGACCGGTGTCGCCGTCACCGAGGGCGAGGTCGTCCTGGCCGAGACCCTCGTCGAGTTGGTCCCCTCGGTCGAGAAGGTCCTGCTGACCAGCACCGGCAGCGAGGCCACCTTCCACGCCCTGCGCGTCTCCCGCGCGGTCACCGGACGCCGCCTGATCGTCAAGTTCCAGGGCTGCTACCACGGTTGGCACGACTCGGTCAGCCTGAACGTCATCTCCTCGCCCGAGCGGGTCGGCTCCCACGACCCGATCTCCACCGGGATCCTGCCCGAGGTCCTGGACGCGACCCTCGTCCTGCCGTTCAACGACGCCGCCGCCGTACGCGCCGCGTTCGCCGAACACGGCAAGGACATCGCCGCGGTCATCCTCGAACCCGTACCGCACAACGTCGGCTGCCTGCTCCCCGAGCCGGAGTTCCTCACCACGCTGCGCGAACAGTGCACCGCGCACGGCTCGATCCTGGTCTTCGACGAGGTCATCACCGGCTTCCGGCACGACCTCGGCGGCTACCAGAAGATCGCCGGCATCACGCCCGACCTGACCACCTTCGGCAAGGCCATCGCCAACGGTGCCCCCGTGGGCGCGCTCGGCGGTCGGGCCGACCTGTTGGAGCAGTTCAGCACCCGCCCCGGCGCCCCCGCGTTCTTCGCCGGCACCTACAACGGCCACCCGTGGGTGGTCGCCGCCGCTCTCGCGACGCTGACCAAGCTGCGCGAGGAGCCGGTCCACGAACACGTCTTCCGGCTCGGCGAGCGCGTGCGCACCGAACTGGGCGCGATGTACGCCCGCCTGGGCATCCCGGCCGTGGTCACCGGCTACGGCTCGGTGTTCGTCACGTACTTCATGACCGGTGGCGTCCCGCGCACCTACGACGACCTGCTCGCCAACGACGCCGGACTGTTCATCGGCTACCGCCGTCGGCTCCTGGAGCACGGCGTCTTCGAACTCCCGCTGAACCTCAAGCGCAGCCACATCTCCTACGCGCACACCGACGCGGACGTCGACCACCTGGTCGCGGCCACCGAGATCGCCGTGCAGGACGCGATCAAGGACGGCGGAATCCACGAACTCGCGGGCACCTCCACCATGGGCGGCGCCGAGGGGGCCAAGCACTGATGCTGATCGTCGACCGCACCCGTCCCACCGGCCCCGCCGGCCGGATCACCCACGTCGAGACCCTCATGCTCGGCACCGCATGGCGCGACTTCGGTTACGTGCGCGTACACACCGACGCGGGCCTGTCCGGCGTCGGCGAGATCACCCACCCCTACCGAGGCGCGGAAACCGCCGCCCTGGCCCAGGCGTTGGCGAACCGGCACCTGATCGGCGCCGACCCGTTCGACACCGAGGAAATCTGGCTTCGGCTGTATCAGGGCGACTTCCTGCGCGGCGGCGACATCGGCGGCATCGCGCTGTCCGGGTTCGACCAGGCCATGCACGACCTGATGGGCAAGGCCCTGGGCGTACCGGTCTACCGCCTCACCGGCGGCGCGTGCCGAGAGCGCGTACGGGTGTACGCGAACGGCTGGTACAACGGCGAGCGCGAGCCGGAGGTGTTCGCGGCCAAGGCCAAGGAGACCGTGGCCAAGGGCTATTCGGCGCTCAAGTTCGACCCGTTCGGCGACGGCCTGCACGAGCTCTCGCGCGCCGAACTGCGCCGCTCGGTCGAGCTGGTCGGCGCGGTTCGCGACGCGATCGGGCCCGACGTCGACCTGTTCGTCGAGGGGCACGCCCGCTTCGCGATGACCACCGCCTCGGCGCTGCTGCGCGCGTTGGAGCCGTTCGACATCGGCTGGCTGGAAGAGCCGATGCCGTGGACGCACATCGAGCGCTACGCCGAACTGCGCGCCCGCGCGCCGTTCCCGATCTCCGGCGGCGAGCACTTCCACAACCGCTACGAGTACAAGCAGCTGTTCGCGACGAACGCGGTCGACATCATCCAGCCGGACCTGTCGATGGCCGGCGGCCTCACCGAGGTCCGCAAGCTCGCCGCGATCGCCGACATGCACGGCGTGATGGTCGCCCCGCACAACTCCAACTCACCGCTGTGCACCACGGTCTCGGTACACGCGTCGCTGGGCATCACCAACTTCAAGATCCTGGAGACCTTTGACGGCCTCCTGGAGCCGTACGTGTTCGAGGCGGTCCGCGGCGCGCTGCCGATCACCGCGGACGGGCACGTGGAGATTTCCACCGCACCGGGCTTCGGCATCGAACTCGACGACGACGTGTTCGCCGAACACCCGCCGACGCACCGGTTCTGGAACATGTTCTCCGCCGGCTGGGAGAAGAGGAATCGCACGTGACCTCGGCCACCGACCACAACGAACCGGACCGCGCGGACGACCCCGAAGCCGGTCCCATCGTCGACGTCCACTCCCATCTCTTCCGCCAGTGCTGCGACTTCGACGACGTGTTCAAGGCCGAGTCGGCCCGCGCGCACGACGGCGAGGTCGACCTGACGGTGCGTTGGGACGACTACGCGGCGACCAGCCCGGCCGGCACCCGCACGATCGTGGTCGGCGGCAAGGCCAGGCGCAGCGGGCTGTGGGTGCAGGACCAGGCGGTCGCCGACTACGTCGGGGTACATCCCGAACGGCTGATCGGCTACCTGTCCGTCGACCCGACCCAACCGGGCTGGCAGGACGAACTGCGCTACGGGCACCAGGAATTGGGCCTGCGCGGGATCAAGTTGATGCCGATGTACGCGGGCTTCGACCCGAGTGACCCGCAGTACGACCCGTTGTTCGCCTACGCGGAGGACAACGGGCTGCCGATCCTGGTGCACACGGGCACCACGTTCGTCTCGGCGGCGCCGATCGCCTACGCCCAGCCCCGGTTGCTCGACCCGGTCGCCATCCGGCATCCCGAGCTGCGCATGGTGCTCGCGCACCTGGGCCACCCGTTCGAGGGCGAGTGCATCGCGGTGATCCGCAAGCACCCGCACGTGTACGCCGACATCAGCGCGTTGCACTATCGCCCGTTCCAGCTGTGGCACAGCCTGCGTCTGGCGCAGGACTACGGCGTGCTGCACAAGCTCCTGTTCGGCAGCGACTACCCGTTCACGTCGGTGCGGGCGTCGGTGGACGGGTTGCGCGCGGTTGCCGCGGTGCCGGGCATCCCGGGTCTGCCGCCGCTGGATCGCGACGCCGTGGAGGCGATCATCTTCCGCGATTCGCTGCCCCTGTTGGGGCTGTCGTGAGTCCGTTCTCGCTGACCGATCGAACGGCCGTCGTGACCGGAGCGGCCCGAGGTCTGGGCCGTGCGTTCGCGCTCGCGCTCGCCGTCGCGGGCGCCGACGTCGTGCTGACCGACCTCCCGGGCGCGGACCTGACCGCGAGCCGGGAGGCGGTCACCGCGACGGGCCGCACCGCCTGGACGATCCCCTTCGACCTGGCCGACACCGAGGGCATCGCGCCCTTCGTGGACGAACTGCGGGCCACGGTGGGGCCGATCCACATCCTGGTCAACAACGCGGGCACCGCGGCGCTGGAGCACTTCAACGAGATCACCGTCGCGAGTTGGCGCCGGGTTCTCGCGGTCAACCTCGACGCCGTGTTCTTCCTGTCCCAACGCGTCGCCGAACACATGATCGCGGACGGCGTCCGGGGCCGGATCCTCGCGGTGACGTCCAAGAACGCCCACGTGGCCGAGGCCGGGCTGGCGCACTACAACGCGTCCAAGGCGGGGGTGGACCTGGCCGTCCAATCGCTCGCGGTCGAACTCGCGCCGCACGGGATCACCGTCAACGCGGTGGCCCCCGGCATGGTCGAGACCCCGATCGATGGCGAATTCCCGTTGGACCGCGAGCCGTTCGAGGCCGCCTACCGCGACCGCATCCCGCTCGGCCGCTACGCGTCGCCGGACGAATGCGCCGGTGCGGTGGTCTATCTCGCGTCCGACGCGGCCCGCTACGTCACGGGCACCCGCATCGTCGTGGACGGCGGCGTGCTCGCCGACCAGTTGCCGCGCCTGCGCTACATGAGCCCGTACCGCAACACCGTCTGACCCACCCTGCCGCACGCCGCGTCGGCGCGGTGTCCCTTTCGTGCACGGATCGAGAAAGTGAGCGGGACCACCATGTCCGCACTCGGTTCCTCCCCTTCGTCGTCCCGCCGCCGCGTGTTGGCCGCGGGTGGACTGGGCGGGCTTCTGCTCGCCGGCACGGCCGGTGCGGGGACGGCTTCGGCTTCCTCCACCAACGATCGAAACGACGATCGAAACGACGACCGAAACGACCGGCGCGACGACGGCCGGGCCGCGCCCACCGGCGTGGCCACGGTCCGCGACCTGCTGCGCCTGGACACCCGGCGCCTGGCCGCGAACACGATCGTGAGCGTCGCCGGATATCACGCGGCCGGTGACGGTGGCGCGATGGTGGTGCGGTGGGAGCCGCGGTCCTCGCTCGCGGCGAACGGGGGCACCGTGTTGGCGCCGGCGCCCAAGCGCGACGGTCGGTGGATCCAGGTCCACGACGGGGTGATGGACTTTCGCCGCTTCGGCATCGTCGACGACAAGGTGCCCGCCGACGCGGCGCTCGACGCGATGGTCGACGACCCGTACGTGCACCGCGTCGAGGCGCACACCGACCTCCTGTTCACCAAACGCCACACCTTCGACCGCTCCCGCATCACCCTCGACTTCGGCGGACACACCGTCCGCACCACCGGAATCGAGCGCAACGTCCACGACAACCCGTTCGGCGCGGTCCTGTACTTCAAGGGCCACGTCACCAAGTCCGTGGTGAAGTACGCGTTGGCCGAGACCGTCATCGAGCACACCGACGCGTTCCCGGTGCCGGACGCGTCGACGTTCACCGTCGGCGAGTGGTGGACCGTCGAGATCGACCCGATCGCGGGCGGCGGGACGTACGAACGCGAACTCCAGAAGATGGTCGAGATCACCCAGATCGTCGACGGCAGGCACATTCGGGTCGACTACCTCAACGGATGGGAACTGGCCGCCGGGCGCGGCATCACCTGGACCAGGGTCGAACCGGTCCAGCGGGCGAACGTGGGCAACATGGTCTTCTTCGGGGCCGGTCCCGGCGACGACGAGTACACCGGTTCGCACCCGATCGCGTACGAGTACGCGGTGCGTTGCGACGTCGAGCACGTCGAGGCCACCGGATCGTTCTGGCCGGTGGTGATGCGCCGCTGGTGTACGCACTTTCGCACCGCGCAGTCGTCGCTCAAGAACCCGCCGACCGTGATGTACGGCGGCGCCGGCTATCTGACCCAGCAGATCTACTGCCTGTACGGGCGAGTCGAGGACTGTGTCTCCAGCAACGCGCGACACCTGAACGACCTCACCGCGTCGGCCTACTGCCACGTCGTCAACTGCCACGGCGACGGTGACGACCAGGGCGGCAACCCGTTCACCACCCACGGGCAGTACGAACACGACCTGCTCTTCGAGGGCAACTCCGGTCTGATGGACATCGCCAACTCCGGTGTCCTGTGGGGTACTTCGGCGAAGCGGATCACCGTGCGCGACCACTCGTGCTCGTGGTTCACGGCGGGCACGAAGATCACCGACCTGACCCTGGAGAACGTCCGGGTGGTGCCGAGGCCGACCTTCGACCCGGGCGGCACACTGCAGGTGAACGCCGACGGCGTACAGATGCGCGGCTGTGTGGCGCGGACGTTCGCGATCGGCCAGCGGTCGGCGCGGTCGGCCCGGCCGAACATCGTCGAGGGCTGCACGTTCGACCTGCCCGCGCAGCAGGTGATCGTGCAGACGCCGGTGACCAACACCGTGCACTTTCGCGACTGTACGTTCACCGGCGTGGACGGCGCGGTCCTGCGCGGCTCCGGTGAGGTCGAGTTCGCGTCGTGCACGATCGTCGGCGCCTCGGCCGGGGCGGCCCCGTTGGAGGTCGGCTCCTCGGTACTGCGGATGACCGCAAGCACCCTCAAGGACACCGGGATTGCCGTGTCCGCGGTGCGTGACCAGAGCGTGCACGTGGGCGCGGGCACCCGGTCGAGCGGGACCAACGGTTCCGGTGCGCTGCTGTCCCGGGCGGCGACGTCCGGGCCGGGCGTGGTGCGCTGGCAACTCGACGGCGCGGCATCGAGCACCGACGGCGCGCATGCTCGGATCGAGTCCGGCGTGAACCACTGGGTGGCGACCGGAACCCGGTTCACCGGCGGCCGGTTGGACCTGCGCCCGGCCGCCTTCGCGGGCGCGTCGTCGGCGCTGCACACGACGTGCGTCGAGGACGGCGTGACGCGTGCGGCGATGCCCGCCGACGGCACGCGGGTGAACACGAGCGGAAACCTGGCGATCTGACATGCGGCCGACCACGATCACCCTGCGTGCCACCACCCCGGCCGACGACCGCGCCCTGCACGCCCTGTGGGCGGTGGCCTTCCCGGACGCGCCCGAACTACCGCTGCTGCACGCCCGCGACGCGGGCCGGTACGACCGCACGCTGGTCGCGGTGGCCGACGACGGCGCGATCCACGCCGTCGTGCACTGGCAGCCGCGCCCGATCCGCAACGCGGCCGGCGGTGTGGACGTGGTCGGCTGCGTCGGCAGTGTGGCCAGTGCGCCACAGGCACGCGGACAGGGGCACATCCGCCGCTTGCTCGCCGTCGCGATCGACGACATGACGCGCCACGGGTGCGCGTGGTCGCTGATGTTCAGCGGCACGCCGGGCGTGTACACGGGGTCGGGCTGGGAGACCTTTCCGGCCGCGCGGCTGCGCGGCGTGGCCGGGCCCGGCTCCGCGTCCGGGGACGCCGCGGTGCGCCCCGCGCGCCCCGGCGACGTGGCGCGCATGGCGGCGGTACACGCGATCGTGAACGCGAACCGGCCGCTGACCACGGTGCGTTCGGCCGACGACTGGGCGCACCGCTTCCCGCACTGGTACGCCCCGCCCGTTCGGGTTTCGGTGACGGACGACGGCGACTACGTCGTGGTGCGTCCCGACACCGGCGAGGTGGTCGAGATGGCCTGTGCCCCGACCCGGCCGTACGCGCTCTCCGCACTGCTGCGCGCGGCGGTGTGCGAACTCGGCGGCCCCGGCACGGTGGTCACCCTCGACGTGCCGATCGACGCGCGGCTCACCCGTGAGATCGGTCGGCTGCTGACCGACGTGTCGACGGGCTCGACGTGCTTCGGATTGGCCCGGCCGATCCAGAGCGACCGGGCCCGGGTGCGCGCGACGGTCACCGCGCCCGGGGCCGTGCACTGGCTGGGCGACGCTTTCTGATGGGCCGTCACAGGTGATGGGCCCTCAGGACGCGGTACGCCCCCATGAACCGCCCGGCTCGGTGAGGAATCACCCCGTGCCGCCGAGCCGGGCGCTGCTGTTGGTCGGCGGCGAGCAGGTACAGGTGTGCGCGGCCGATCCGGCGACCGGCACGCTGACCCGGACGGGCCCGCGGGCCCCGGTGTACACGGCGTACGCGGCCGTGCATCCGCGCCTGGGCCGCCGCCGCGTGTACGGCGTGGACGAGGCGCCGACCGGCACGCTCACCGTCTTCGACGCCGGCCGTGCCGGGGTCGCCGTGCTCGAACAGGTGGGCAGCCAGGGCTCGGTCCCGTGCCACGTCGCGGTCTCGCCGGACGGCCGGTACGTGCTGGTCGCCAACTACGGCAGCGGCGACGTGCTCGTGTACCGGCTCGACGAGAGCGGCGCGCTCGCGGGGGTGAGCGATCGGGTGCGGTTGCCCGGGTCGGGCTCGGGAGTACATCCACAGCGCCAATCGGCCCCGCATCCGCACCAGATCGTCTTCACCGCGCACGACACCCTCACCGTCGTGGACCTCGGGGGCGACGCCCTGCCGACCTACCGGCTCGACGCCGGCCGGTTGCGCCTGCTGCACACCCACCCGGTGCCGGCGGGCACCGGCCCGAGGCATCTGTCGGGGCGTTGGGTCCTGGGCGAACTCGACCCGGTCGTCCTCGCGTTGCCCGCGCACACCCGGCATCCGCTCGCCGCGCCGGGCCTGCCGTCCGCGATCGTGACGAGCCCCGACGGCGCACACGTGTACGCGGCGAACCGCGGGCCCGGCACGATCACCGCCTTGGCCACGACCGCGCCGCACGCGATGTCCGAGGTCGCGGCGGGCGGCGCCGACCCGCAGGATCTGGCGTTCGTCGGCGACCTGCTGTACGCGGCCGTGCCGGACGCCGACGCGGTCACCGCTTTTCGTCGGATGCCCGACGGGAGGCTGCTCGCGCTGGGTCCGGCGTTGCACGTCCCCGATCCGCGCTGTGTCCTACCTCTCGCCTGAATTCCCCGCTGCGGCGCGGCGATCCCACCACCGACCCGCGGCCTCCGGCACGATCATCGGATGGCAAACCAGGACAACAAACTCACCGGTGAACGACTCCGCGAAGTCCTCGTGGCCCGCATGGCCCAACTCGACGGTCAGATGCGCGCGCAGCGCGACCAGATCACCGACTCGACCCTGTCCGGCCCCGAGGGCTCCGCGATCGCGGCCCTGACCACGGCGCAAATCGCGCTGAGCTATGTCCGCGACGTGATGGACATGATGGCTCCGGGCCTGGAAGCCCTCGCGGTGTCGGCCGTCACCGACGCCGAGCCCACCGCCGACCCGGACCCCGAGATGCACGCGAGTGCCATCCGCCTGGTCCACGACATCCTGCACCTGGGCATCCTCGACGGCCCGATCAACCCGCAGGCGTGGCCGCTGTCCGCGCTGGGCCAAGGGGCCGTCGCCGCGCTCGCCAAGTCCCGGAGCCTGGACGAGAACTGAGCACGAAGCCGCCGACCGCGACGCCCGGTCCCGAGGTACTCACGGGCCGGGCGGGGGCTCCTCGGCAGCGGCGCCCCCGAGGGCCCCGACGCCCGCGCGCCCCACGCGGGCCGGGCGCAGTCCGTCCATCACCACCGTCAGCAGGATGTCGGCCTGCCGATCGTCGGCGGGGCAGCGTTCGGTCACCACGGCGAGCGCGTTGACCAGTCGAAGCACGTCCGTCGTGCGCACGTCCGAGCGCACCGTCCCGGCCCGCTGGGCGCGCACCAGCAACCGCGTCGCCGCGTCCTCCACCAGGCGCCGGCACCACGACACGTCCGCGTCGTCCTCGTACAAAGCCGCCGTCAGCGCCGCGGTCAGCCCGTGCGCGGTGCTGCCCTCCGCGACCAGCTCGCTCAGCCACGTCGCGAGCGCGACGTCAGCGGGCGCCTCGCCGGCGAGCGCGTCGTCGGCACGCACCCCGATGGCCTCGATGCGCTCGCGGTGCACGGCCTCGATCAGCGCCCGCCGGGTGGGGAAGTGCCGGTACAGCGTGGCGTTTCCCACTCCGGCGCGCACCGCGATGTCGTCCAGCGGGACGTCCACACCCCGCGTGGCGAACTCCACCTCCGCGGCCGCCAACAGCAGTTCGTAGTTGCGCCGGGCGTCGGCACGCTTGGGTGGGGCGGGCGGCGGGAACGGAAGCGGCGAAACGGTCGGGCCGGTCGGCATGGACACCTTCACAGTAGCCAAGTGGGGACTCTCCCCATATAGTACCGAGACAAAATCGGGGAGACTCCCCGTTTGTCTCGCGAGCCATCGGCCGACCCCTGAACGGATCGCCCCGCAACACGCACCGACCCGAACACCCAGCACCCAGCACCCAGCACCCAGGAGAACCATGCCCACTTCCCACGCCCCCGTACTCGTGACCGGCGCCACCGGCCGACAGGGCGGCGCCGCCGCCCGCCATCTGCTGGCCGCCGGCTTCCTCGTACGCGCCCTCGTGCGCAACCCCACCGCCGCGGCCGCGCAGGAACTCGCGCACGCCGGCGCCGACCTCGTCCGCGGCGACATGACCGACCTCGCCTCGCTCGACGTCGCGATACGCGGCGCCCACGGCGTCTTCAGCGTTCAGCCCACCAAGGGATCCGCGGGCACACCCGCCGACTTCACCGTCGAGGACGAGGTCCGGATGGGCGTCACGGTGGCCGAGGCGGCCCGGAGCGCGGGCGTACGACACGTCGTGTACTCGTCGGTCGGCGGCGTCGAACGCGCCCCCGAGATCAGGCGCTGGCAGAGCAAGGCGCGGATCGAAGCGCACCTCGAAGCACTCGGCTTACCCACCACCGTGCTGCGTCCGGTGCGTTTCATGGAGAACCTGTACGACCCGCGGGCCGCCATCCGCGACGGCGTCCTGACCGACGTCTTCCACCCCGACATCCCGGTCCAACTGATCGCCGCCGACGACATCGGCGCCTTCGCCGCACTGGCCTTCGCCGACCCGGACCACTACCTCGGCCGTGCCGTCGAAATCGCCGGTGACGAACTCACCATGCCGCGGATCGCCGCCGCCGTCACCGAGGCGACCGGCCGATCCGTCGTCTACCGGCCCCTCCCCCGCGCGGCCTTCGTCGATCTGGACCCCGACGCCGTCGCGGGCTACGACTTCGGCAACGGCGGCGGTTGGCGGGCCGACATCCCCGCCCTGCGCGAACTGCACCCGGAGCTCACCGACTTCGCCACGTGGCTGAGCAAGGCCGACACTGCGGCCGTCTTCCACACACCGCCCGACGAAGCCCGCTGACGACCCCACCGCACGCATCCGGCGGCCGGTCGGGCCCGACGCAGACGTTCCCCGACCCGCCGCCGCCAAGAGCCGACCCCAAGAGCCGGCCGCCACGACCGAGCCCGGCGGCGCCGATGCCGAAGCCGCACACCCGTGCACGCACCCGCGCTCGCGTCCGCGCATTCCGCCCACCACTTGCGTGCTGTGCGCCATCTGGCGCAGACGCCTTTCGAAGCCCGTTCTACACAGGATGCAGAGATCCCGCGGACGGCACACGGAAGGACCGCGAATGTCGGCTCAGGCGGCGTACCACTCGCACCATTCGATCCTGGCCTTGGGCATCGAGAACTTCGGGACGCGGTCGAGCGCCGCCCGGGATTCGCTCCGGCGCGCGATGTACGACGTGTTCGCGGGCGCGCGGGAACGAACCGGGCTGCTGCCCGACGAGGACATCGTGGTCGAGGATCACGGCGACGGCTTCGTCGTGCTGTTCCCCGCGACCGTGTCGACGGTATTGCTGGCGGGGTCCTTCGTTCGGGCCCTCGACGACGGACTGTCCGAACGGGCGCCGCTGTTCGACACCGCGCACACGCTGCGCTTTCGGGTCGCGTTGCATCACGGGATGGCCAAGCGGGACGCGCGCGGGTGGTCGGGCGAGGCCATCAACACGACGTGCCGGCTGGTCGACGCGCCACCGCTGCGCGTGGCGCTGGCCGCCGCGACCAAGGCGCACCTGGTGTTCGTCGTGTCGGACGAGATCTACCAGGGCGTGATCCGGCACGGCTGTCACGGCATCGACGCCGGCGCCTACCTGCCGGTCGACTTCGAGGCCAAACGCGGTACCCGGCTGCGCGGTTGGGTGACCGCGCCGGGCTATCCGGTTCCGCCCGGGGTGCTCGCACCGGCCCCCGCGGACGAAGCCGCCCCCGCCGACGCCGCGACGCCCGGCACCATCAAGCCCGACAGCACCACGCCCGGCAGCACCAAGCCCGGGAGCGGCATGCCCGGCAGCGCCAAGCCCGCCGCCACGAACAAGACCACCCACGACCCGGACACCCGTCCCGACACCCAGCCCTCGCGCCGCCGCAACCCCGACCGCCCGGCCGTGACCTTCAAGGCCCGCACCGTCAACGGCGACGTGGTCGCGGGCGACAAGCACGTGTACGGGCGGATCCACCCGAAAGACCGGCCTTGACGTCACCGTCCGCCCGCCGGCCCACCGGGCGCCACCTGCTCGGTCGCTATCGTCCCTCGCCCACCCGCACCACGCCGTTCTCGTACGCGAACACCGCCGCCTGGGTGCGATCGCGCAGGTCGAGCTTGCCCAGCAGTCGGCTCACATGCGTCTTGACGGTCTGTTCGCCGACCACGAGGTGCCCGGCGATCTCGGCGTTGGACAGCCCCTGCGCGATCAGGGCGAGCACCTCGCTCTCCCGGTCGGTCAGGTGCTCCACGCGGGCGCGCGGGGTGCTGATCGGGCCACCGAGGCGGGCGAACTCGGCGATCAGGCGTCGGGTGACCGTGGGCGCGAGCAGCGCCTCGCCGGAGGCCACCACGCGTACCGCGTCCGCGAGTTGGCGCGCCGAGGCGTCCTTGAGCAGGAACCCGCTCGCGCCCGCGCGCAACGCCTCGTACACGTACTCGTCCAGGTCGAACGTGGTCAACACGAGGACTCTGGTGACCGATTCCGGGTCCGCGACGATCTCCCGCGTCGCGGCGAGACCGTCCAGGACCGGCATCCGTACGTCCATCAGGACCACGTCCGGGCGCAGTTGCGCCACCCGGCGTACCGCGTCGCGTCCGTCCACCGCCTCGCCGACCACCTCGATGCCGGGCTGTGCGCCGAGCAGGACCGAGAACCCCTCGCGCACCATCATCTGATCGTCGGCGATCAGCACTCGTATCGGCATCCGGGTCACGGCTCCTTGCTGGGCGGATGATCGGTCGGGCCACCCGCGGGCGGGACCGCACGGCGGCCGTCGAGCGGTTCGTCCTGCGGTCGGTCGGCGCTGGGCAGGAAGACCTCGACCTCGAAGCCCCCGTCGGCGGTGAAGCCCGCCTTGAGCGTCCCACCGATCATGCCCGCGCGTTCGCGCATCCCCAACACGCCATGTCCCGAACCGACCGAGCCGGCCGAACCGACCCAGCCGGCCGAACCCACCGAACCGAGCGGGGCGACCGGTACGGGTTCCCTCGGCGGCTCGTTGTGCACACGCAACCCGATACCGGTGGTCACATAGGCGACTTCGACCCGGACCCGCGTGCCGGGGGCATGCCGCAGCGCGTTGCTCAGCGCCTCTTGGGCGATCCTGTACGCGGACACGTCGACGCCGACGGACAGTTCTCGCGGGGCGCCCACGGTGACCGTCTCGACCTCCATGCCGGCCGCGCGGACGTTCTCGACCAGATCCGGCAGGCGGGCAAGCGTGGGTTGCGGGGCGGGGCGACCGTGGCCGTCGACCTCCGCGCCGGACTCGCCGTCGGCGCGCAACAGGCCGAGCACGCGCCGCAGTTCGGCGAGCGCGTCGACCGCGTTCGTACGTATCGTCGCGAAGCTCTTGACCAGTTCCGGCGGCGGGTCGGTGACCCGATACGGCGCGGCCTCGGCCTGGATCGCGATCACCGACATGTGGTGGGCGACGACGTCGTGCAGTTCGCGGGCGATCCGCGCCCGCTCCTCCAACAGCGTGCGGCGGTCCCGCTCGGTCGTGGTGAGGTCGGACTGGACGGCGAGTTCACGGCGCGCTTCGGCGCGACCACGCAGCGCGAGCACGACGGTCATCACCGTCGCGGTGCCCAGGAGCAGCACCGGCAGCGTGCCCCACGACGTGTTCGGGTCCGCGGGGGCGTTGCGCACCACGGCGGTGCCCAGCAACCCGGTGACGGCCCACGTCGCGACGACGACGGTCGGACGCTTGAAGTAGGCCACGTACGCACTCACCAGGAATTGCGCGAACAGCCCGGAAACCGTCCACGGCCACTGCGCGTGGTCGCGCGCGGCGACATCGCCCGCGAGCGAACTCGCCAGCATCGCGCCGAGCGACATCCACCACGCGAGCATCGGCCGACTCGCCGCGAGCAGGACGGGCACGGCGACGGTGACACCGAGCGCCGCCCCCAGCCCGCCGGACACCCCCGGGCAGCCGGCCAGGACCCCACCGTGGGTGGCGCCGATCACCACGACGGCCAACCAGAACAACCAGCGGACCCGATCGCCGATCGGCGGCAACGGACGCTCGGGCACGCCGCGCAGGTCGAAAAGCTCGTCCCACAGTGCGATGCCCTGCCTCCGTGCCCTGGCACGCACACCTGCTTTCGAACTCACCCGACGAACGTACGGGGTCGCGCCGCCGCGCGTCGTCCCCGGCAGGAGTGATGCGATCGGTCCCTCTCACGAGCGACGCGGATCGCGCTCCCAGCGGTGAAAGAGCGCCCAGAGCCCGAACAGGACCGCGGCGAACGCCGACATCCACCCGATCCGGGCGACCACCCACCCGAGCGAGTCCGGCACGGTCCCCAGCCCGGTGAACCCGCCCAGCCCGATCCCGCCGGCGGTCACCGCGAGCATCGCGCTCTGGTGCCACAGGAAGACGGTCATCGCCGACAGGTTGACCAGTGCGACGGCGGCCCACACGCCGGGTCGCCGGGTCAGCGCGCGCCGCATCGGGGCCCGGACCAGCAGGGCGAGTCCGCACTGCGCGAGGCCGAACGCGACCGCCGCGATCGTGGGCGGGTTCAGGTTGGAGATCGCCTGACCCGGTACGCCGACCATGCTCACGGGGTAACCGCACCACAGCACGAGCGCGACACACGAGGCGGCCCCGCCCGCGCACAGCACGGCGCCGAGCCGCTCGATCCGGCCCCGGTCGGGCCCGGCCCACAGCACGCCGAGGCTGTACGGGACGAGCCACCCGGCGAGTACGTTGAGCCAACCGAGAGCGGCCGGCCCGTCCGCGGCGAACCGGGTCAGGTCCACCGCGGCCACCGTCGCCACCGCCAGTAGCGGCCCGGCTCGACCCAGCCGCATCACCAGCGGCGTCAGCGCGGTCAGGCCCGCGTACACGAACACGAACCACAGCGGCGACAACACCAGTTTGACGAGCGTGTGCAGGCTCTCGCCGCCGACGAAGTCGTAGAGCACGGCCGCGAGCACCGTCCACACCGTGAGCAGCGCGGCGATCGGCTGCCCGAGCCGCAGCATCCGCCGCCGCACCCACGGCCCGTAGTCGCTCACCCGCGCGTACGACTGCGCGGCGACACAACCGCCGACCAGGAAGAACACCGCGAGCGGCTGGAGCAGCCACGTGGCCGGCGCGAAGTCGGGCAGGTGCCGCAGCGGGCTGTCGGTCTGCCAGTGGTCGGTGCCCGGGTGGACGGCCGTCACGATCCAGTGGCCGAACACCACCCCCAGGATGGCCAGGGCGCGCAGTCCGTCCACCTCACGCTCGCGCCCGATCGGGGTCGAGCTCTCGATTCTGCGGATCAGCGTGCTCGGCTCAGCCATGTGACACCTCCGTGGCTCGTCCCCGCGCGATCAGCGCCAGGTTGTACACGGCCCGCCCGCCGGGCCGCAGGTAGTCCGAGTGGCCGCCGCCGCCCGCCGCGAAGTCCCGTGCCCCGAAGTCGTCGTCGGTGGGATCGGGGCCGAAGCCGATGGTCGTGTCGAAGAACGGCAGCGACGCGTGTGGAATCGACCCGATCCAGTCGTCGCCGCCGCGGCCCGCCCAGACCCGCGCGCCGGTACCGAGGTCGTCCGCTTCGTCGGCGCCCACGCCGGGGCTGCCGAACACCGCGAGATCGGCGACGTCGATCTCGGAGACCGCCCGGCCGCACACCACCGAGCCGTAGGAGTGGCACAGCAAGGACACCTGTGCGGCCGGTACCACGGCCGACAAGTCACGGACGAATCGGCGCAGTTCGCGCGCTCCGGCATTGGCCCGACCGGTGAGCAGCACGTCGACGCCGATCGTGTGCGGCGGTGTGTAGCCCAGCCACGCCACCACCGCGACCCGGGCCGTCGGGTCCTGGGTGCGGATCTCCGCGTACAACGCGCGAGCGCCGCCGCCGGGGGTCGAATAGGGCTTGTCCCCCCGGGAGTCGAAGTGTCGCAGGTCGGTGTCGGCCCCCGGTACGAGCACGGCGACGCGCTCGGCCGACGCCAGGTCGCCGACCACCTCGACCGCCCGCGCCTTCCCGGCGCGGGCGTCGAAGGTCAGGAACGTTCGTGCCGGGTCGGCCAGTTGCGAGAGTTTGTCGGACATCCCCCGGTCCCCCGCGTCCCGGGCCGCCCCGGCCGCCTCCGCGATTGCCCGCTGGTTGGCGTCGTAACGCATCGTCAACGTGCTCGCCGACATCGCGGGCAGCGGCGGCGGCGCGGGCATCCTTGCGGCGTACCCCGTCCCGGCTCCCGGGCCCGCCAATCCCGAGGCCACGAGCACCGCGACCACACTCATCCGCAGCCGTCCGCGCATGTTCCGCTCCCGTCCTGTAACCACAGGACGGGACGCTACGAATCACGCTCGGTAACCCGCGTCGCGCCGCGGAGTGGACTCCGGGCGTAGCTCCGCAGGACTACGCGGGTGAGATCGCCACCGTCGGGGCGGTGCGGGGATCTCCCGCACGCGAGCGCACCCGAGAGCACCCGAGAGCACCCGACTGCGCCACGACTGCGCCACGAGAGCACGCGACCGCGGTCGGTCGTTGCGCGCGTCGTCGCACCTGTCGGTCTGTCGGCCCCCGGGATCACCGCCGACGCGCCCTGGGTATCGTCGCGCTCTCCTCCGTGGGTCGGACGCGGGTCGTCCGTTCCGCACTAGCGTTGATTCCGTGACGATTCACCCCACGATCGAGCTCCCTCGTCCCTCGGCCACGATCGGGCGCCGCTGGATCCGGTCGTCGCGCCGACGCTTCGCGTCGTGGTCGCCGGGCCGGCGGTCGGCCGCCTTCGACATCGTGTTCGCCGTGTCGGTCGCGGTCCTGGTCTCCGCCGCGCGGGTGGCGCAGGGTCTGCGGGACAACGGCGGCGACACGCGGGACGTGCGCCTGTGGTTCGCCTTCGGCGTCGAGTTCGTCAGTGGCCTGGCGCTGCTCGTCCGCCGCACCAGACCCATCCTGTGCGCCGTGGTCGTCGCGTTCGCGCTCGCGCACGAACAGGTCCTGGCCGCCTTCTTCGCGGCGTACGCGGTGACGGTCTACGTCGGCGATCGCCGCCGCGCGTGGTGCACGATCGCCCTGCTGTGCGTGGTCTCCGCGCATCCGTGGGACTGGCAGGACCTGGGTCAGGGCGTCGCCAACGGTTTCGCCCTGCTGACCCCCGTGTGTTACGGCCTGTACATCGCGTCGCGCCGGCGGTTGTTCGCCGCGCTGGGCGAGCGGGCCGAACGGGCGGAGCGTGAGCAGGAGTTGCGAGCCGAACAGGCCCGCGAGGAGGAACGCACCCGACTGGCCGGCGACATGCACGACATCGTCACTCACCGGGTCAGTCTGATGGTGCTCCAAGCCGGCGCGATGCGCGTCCGGGCGCCCGACGACGCCACCCGCAGCGCCGCCGAGGACCTGCGTGCCACGGGATGCCAGGCGCTGGCCGAACTGCGGGACCTGGTCGCGGTGTTGCGCACCGCCGAGCGGCAGGGCACGGGCGCACCCGTGGAGCCCGCCGTGCTCGACCTGTCCGATCTCGTCGGCGAGTCGAGGGCGGCGGGCGTCGATGTGCGCCTGGACACCCGGGGACCGGCCGGGCCCGCCTCGCCGGTGGTGGTCCGCACCGCGTATCGGGTCGCCCAGGAGGCGCTGACCAACGTGCACAAGCACGCCCCGGGAGCGCGGGTGGACGTGCGGGTGGCTTACGAGCACGACCAGTTGCGGCTCACCGTGGTCAACAGCGCGGCCACTCGCCCGTGCGAGATCGAACTCGGCCGGGGCGGCACGGGGTTGCTCGGTCTGCAGCGACGGATCGAGCTGACCGGCGGTTCGTTCGACGCACGCCCGTCGGACGACGGCGGCTTCGAACTGGTCGCGCGGTTGCCGGTCGCGGGCCCGCAAACACCGCCGCGGACCGGCGGGCTCGCCCCGCGGACAGCCGGTCGCACCTCGGAGGGGTGGTCCTCGGGTCCGACCCCGGAGCGGTCCCCCGGTCCGACCCCGGGGCGGTCCTCGGCTCCGACGTCGAATCGGCCCCCGGGTCCGACTCCGGGCCCCGCCTCGGGTCGAACCCCGGATCGGGCTCTCGGGCGACCCTCGAAAAACTCGACGGGCGACCGGACTTCGACACTCTCGGTACTCGACGAGTCACCTGCCGAAACCGGTTGACGCGCGCCGGATCCGCGTGCGGCCCGGCCCGGATCCTCGACACGTGTCACCGATCGGTGTGTGTTGACTTCGCCGACGACTGGATGGAACCTCAGGCCAACAGCATCACGGGTCCCCGGCGCTCTCGCCGGCTCGACACGGCACGGCTCCCCGCACGTCCCCCCGGCCCCCGGATCCCCTGACCGCGCAGCTCCTTCGGTGGATCAGCGCATGCCCGTTCTCCCGTAGCTTCGCGCGTGAACCCGCGCTCCCCGCCGCACCTCGATTTTCCGGAATCGGAACCTCCGCTTCCGCACGTCGACTTCCCCCCGGGCTGCACGCCCTCGGACGCCCCGAAAGGCATCCAGATGTCGCGACCGAACGGCACCGACCCCGCCCTGCCGGCTGCAGGCGACTCCGCCGCCCCCGGCGCCCTGTCCCGGCGCGCGATCCTCGGCGGATTCGCCGGCGCCGCGGCGATCGCCGCGACGCAGTGGACGCCCGCCGGCCTGATCCCCGCCGCCGAGGCCTCCGCCGCGCCCGTCCCGCCGAACTTCCCGGCCGGCATCACGCTCGGCGTGCAGAACTACAAGAACTGGTCCGGCGAGATGCGCGCCGACGACGTGTGGACGGCGGTGCCCGCGCACCCCTCCGACGTCGTGGTGCTCGCCAACTGGGCGCGAGCCAACGGCTATCGGCTCCGCCCGCGCGGGATGAGCCACAACTGGTCGCCCATCCTGATCCCCAACGGCGGCGACACCTCGCACACGATCCTCGTCGACACGACGCAGCACCTGACCTCGCTCACCGTCAACGCGGGTTCGCCCACCACGGTGACCGTCGAGACGGGCTGCACCGTGGACCGCCTGCTCGACAAACTGGAGCAGGCCGGGCGCGGACTGATCGCCACCACCGCCCCGGGCGCGCTGAGCATCGGCGGTGTCCTGGCCATCGGCGCGCACGGCAGCGGCATCCCGACGCCGAGCGAGACCCGGCCGCAAGGCGGCACCTACGGCACCCTGAGCAACCTCGTGTTGTCGCTGACCGCCGTGGTGTGGAACCAGTCGGCCGGCGCCTACGAACTCAAGACGTTCCAGCGCACCGATCCCGAGATCGGCCCGTTCCTGGTGCACCTCGGGCGCGCGTTCGTCACCGAGGTGACCCTCCAGACCAACGCGAATCAGAGGCTGCGCTGTCAGAACTTCTACCACGACCAGATCGGCACGCTGCTCGGCCCACCCGGTGGCAGCGGCAAGAAGCTCGCGGACTACATCCGTGACTCGGGCCGGGTCGAGGTGATCTGGTTCCCGTTCACCACCGTGCCGTGGCTCAAGGTGTGGAGCGTCGCGCCGAGCAAGCCGTGGGTTTCGAAGCAGATCAACAGCCCGTATCCGTACACGTTCGCCAACTTCGTCACCGAGGACCAGGCGCAGTTCCTCGCCGACATCCAGACCGGCAACACCGGCGGCACCGAAGTGTTCACCAACGCCGAGATGGCGGTGGTCGGTTCGGGTCTGATCGTGACCTGGACGTGGGACGTGTGGGGGTGGTCGAAGAACACCCAACTCTTCGTGGAGCCGACGACGCTGCGCATCCACGAGGGCGGCTGGGCCGTGCTGACCACGCGGGCCAACGTACAGCGGGTGCTCAACGAGTTCTTCGTCAAGTACACGAGCCTGTTGGGGGCCTACAAGGCCAACGGGCAGTATCCGTGCAACAGTCCGATCGAGTTGCGGGTGACCGGCATCGACCGGCCGGACGAGGTCGCCGTCGCCGGCGCGGTGGTGCCGAGCCTGTCCGCGGCGCGCGGGCGCCCGGACCACCCCGAGTGGGACACCGTCGTGTGGCTCGACGTCGCGACGTTGCCCGGGACACCCGCCAACCACGACTTCTACCAGCAGATGGACAGCTGGATCTGGAGCAACTACACGGGCAACTACGCGACGGTGCGGCCCGAGTGGTCCAAGGGCTGGGCGTACGGAACCGGTGGCGCGTGGACCGACACGGCCGCGGTCACCGGCCGGATCCCGCAGTCGTTCCGCGACGGCCAGCCCGCCGCGAGCAACTGGGACGCGGCCCGCGCGACGTACAACAAGTACGACCCGGCGCGGGTGTTCTCCAACGCCTTCCTGGACGTACTGCTGCCCTGACCCGCCGATCGATCCCAGCCGGGTGATTCCCGGTCCCCGGTTCCGGGGATCGCCCGGGACGTACGGGGGCCTTACGCTCTTGCGGTGCGCACCGTGGAGTTGACCTTTGACCGGCCGTCGGAACTGGCGGTCCGTCAGGTGTGGGACGAGCTGGCCGAACTCGGGCTGCCGGGACAGGGACTTCGCCCGTCGGCCGTCAACCGCCCGCACCTGACGCTCGGCTCCTGCGCGGAACTGAGCGACCACGCCCGCGAGCTGATCGCCGACGCGTGCGCCGCGCTGCCGCTCGCGGTCGTCTTCGCCCGACCGGTGCGTTTCGGCGGCCGATCGCGCACGGTCGCGTGGGAGGTGGCGGCCGACGACGCGCTGCTCGCCCTGCACGTGCGGGTGTGGCGGGCGATCGACGCGCAAAACCCGTACCACCACCCGGCCGCGTGGGCCCCGCACGTAACGCTCGCCCGCACGCTGCGCGCCGGCGACGCCTGGCAGGAGCGCGCGTGGCGAGCCCTCCGGGACCGCCCCCCGATGCCCGCCGTAATCACCGGTGTGCGCAGCTACGACTACGCGAGCGACACTGCCGAGGACCTCCTCCCGGGCCCGGCCCGGGCGCCGAGGTGACCGTGCGCCGCCACCTCGCACGCTCGACACCCGCGGCTCGACCGGTCCCTCGCGGCCCGACCCCCGACACGTCGGCCCCCGCAGCCCGATCCGCTTGGCTCGGCCGGTCCCCCGCGGCCCGATCCGCGTAACTCGGCGGGTCCCTCGCCGCCCGATCCGCGCAGGTCGCAGGGTTGCGAGAGCGGTCGATTGTCCGGCAGTCGCGGTGTGGATGTTCGCATAATGGGCCCCATGCCCACGCGCGCCGAAAATCTCGTGACCACACTGGACGCTCTGCCCCATCCCGATCGGGTGCGCGAACTCGCCCTGACCGCGCGACGACTGGCCGCGTCGGGCGAGCTCGCCGACGTGCTCGCCGAGTTCGCCCAGGCGCGTCCGGGTCGCCGCGAGCGCGCCTTGGCGTTGACCCTCGCGATGCTGGGCGGCGACATCGACCACGTCACGGCGGCGATGCGCGATCCCGACCCGGCGATCGCCGGCCGCGCGGTGAGCGCCGCGGCCCGCCTGCCGATACCCGACGACGCGTTGGCCG
>NZ_WWJX01000743.1 GCF_009865215.1 Streptomyces sp. SID3343
AACGTCGACGTCCGCGGATCGTACGTCGCAGCCTCGTCCGAGCCGCTTCCGTCGAAGTCACCCGACAACGGCACCATCGGCGTGTTGCCGTACTTGAACATCGGCCGCGTCGCCTCCGACACACCCGCGGAATCCGCCAGATACCACGACAACACCGAACCATCCGGAGGAGTCGTGGGACCGGTGCCCACCGCGACGTCGAGATAGTCACGGTCGATGTTCACCGAGACACCGCCGTAGGACTCCGTCACATTGCCGAAGTACTGGTGCACCCGCTGGTGATCGGCCCACAGGCCGGCCGGCACGTTCGGGTCCACGGTGTTGGCCACGTTGTTCCAGACCGCGCTGAAGAGCACATCCGGCAGTGCGTAGCCGGCGTTCCTGTTGTCGACCAGGTCCTTGATGGCGGCGTCGGAGCTGCTGTACACCGCCGACTTGTAGCCGCGAGCATGCAGTTCCGCCGTCCACGCCGAGAGGAATTGCAACGCGCGGGTCCGGTTGGCGGCGTACCCTGAATCACCCTCCATGTCGTAGTACAGGAGACTGCCGGGTCCGATCCCGAGGGCGTTCGCCTGGTTGATCGCGTCCGCTGCCGCCGCCGTTCCCTGGTTTTGCGGGGACGTGATCGCCGAAGCCTGGACGCCGACGTACAGAGGCATGAAGTGCCAACCCGCGGCGGCCTGTTCGTTCACCCATGACGCGGTCAGGTTGGGCTGTGCGCACGCGCGCTTGGAGCCGCCGATGTAGATGCCGACGGAACGATACGGGGAGTTGTTGCGCCACGCGTTCATCGTCCCCGACGACGGTGCCGAGCAGGCGTCGAAGCCCTTGCCCGTGTAGACGGTGGTGTTCGGCGACGCGGCGGCGGCGAACGTGTCGGGAGCCGTCGCTACGGCCGGCGCCTTCGCGTTCGCGGCGCGGGTGGCCTCGGGCAGACCCGCTCGGGCCAGGATGGTGCGAACGGTCGAGCGGTCGGTGTCGTAGGTCGCGCTCACCTTGATCCGCGGCGCGTCGGCGGTGAACTCCGCAGCGGTGGGATTCTCGGTGGTGCGCGCCGGACCGCTCGCGTCGCTCGGCCGGAGGAGAAGGGCCTCGGTCTTGCCCAAAATCTTGCTGGGGCAGTCCTGTTCGGCGCCCGGATCACCGAGATACACGACGTGTTGGTCGAAGCGGACGCAGGTCCTCGGGTCCCGGGTCAGATCGACGACGGACCACGAGGTCGGAACGTCGAAGGTGTAGCCCTGATAGCTCACCTGCCTGGTGTCGGCGGAACCGGCTGCGGTATCGGCCATCGCCACGCCGGTGAGACTCGTCGTCACGGCCATGGTGGCGGTGAACAACGCCCCGGCGATTTTTCGATGGTTCTTCTCGGGCATGGTGATCCCTCTGTGCTTCATGACGGGCTCCTGAACCGATCGCACTTTCGAGTACTCGAAACCGAAGGCCGCCACGGGGCGGGTCCCTTCGGCTGCCGGTGCTTGCACTCCGGCGTCGAGACGAGCATGTCCGCTGCTCAGGGCCGGTTCCAGGGCCCGGGCCAGGACGGAACCGGCCCTGACCGAAGTAGGCCGGCCGGCGGTCTCGGCGCCCGGATCCGTCCGCCGGACCCGGCCGCGACCGGTCGACGCGCGCCCACCCGCGCGAGGGCGTGTCGCCCGTCGGTGAAGGCGCCCCCGTGAGTGACGGGGCGACGTGCGGGCCGGATCAGGCCAAGGCCGGTTGTGGACGGTGCGTACCCCTGGACCGGCTTTCGGCGTGCCGCGAAACTCCTTTCGACGGCAGCGCCAAGCGGTCCGGGAACTCACCGGCCGCCCTCGTAACCGGCGAACTCCCCAGCGGGGCAGCCGTGTTCGACCTGCTGCCGAAGCAGCCCCAGATCCTTGCCCGCACCTGGAGAAACCATGAGAAAGACGTCCGTTCGACAACGGCTGACGGCGACATCCGCCGCGCTCGCCATCGGGGCGGCCGCCCTGATCGCCGGTGCCTCGGCGCCGGCCGGTGCCGCTTCCGTGAGCACCTGGGACAAGGTCGCGGAGTGCGAAAGCAGCGGAAACTGGTCGATCGTCAGCGCGAACGGCCTGTACTACGGGGGGCTTCAGTTCACGCTCTCGACGTGGCGGGCCTACGGCGGGTCGGCCTACAACGCCTATCCCAACAAGGCCACCAAGAAGCAACAGATTCTCATCGGGGAGAAGGTACTGGCCGGCCAGGGCGAGGACGCATGGAAGGTGTGCGGACCTCGCGCCGGACTGGCGAGGGACCACGCCGACCCGTATCCGTCGGACCCGCCTCCCACGACTCCTCCGGATGGTTCGGTGTTGTCGTGGTATCTGGCGGATTCCGCGGGTGTGTCGGAGGCGACGCGGCCGATGTTCAAGTACGGCAACACGCCGATGGTGCCGTTGTCGGGTGACTTCGACGGAAGCGGCTCGGACGAGGCTGCGACGTACGATCCGCGGACGTCGACGTT
>NZ_WWJX01000744.1 GCF_009865215.1 Streptomyces sp. SID3343
TGGTCAACAACGCGGGCATCCTGCGCGACCGGATGATCTTCTCGATGACGGAGCAGGAGTGGGACTCGGTCCTGGCGGTGCACGCCAAGGGCCACTTCAACACGTCGCACCACGCCGCGAAGTACTGGCGGGAGAAGTCGAAGGCGACCGGCGGTCCCGTCTACGCCCGGCTGATCAACACCGCGTCCGAGGCGTGGCTGGCGGGCTCCGCCGGGCAGCCGAACTACGCCGCCGCCAAGTCGGCGATCGTCGGCCTGACCATGTCGACCGCGAACGCCCTGGTGAAGTACGGCGTCCGGGCCAACGTGATCTGCCCGCGCGCCCGTACCAGCATGACCACCCACGTGTTCGGCGAAAGCGCGAACGTGGCCGAGGGCGACATGGACCCGCTGGCTCCCGAGCACGTCGCGCCGCTCGTCGCCTACCTCGCGAGCCCGGCCGCCGACAAGGTGACCGGCCAGGCGTTCGTCGTACACGGTGGCTTCGTGGCGGTCGTCGAACGGCCGACCCTCCAGGCCAAGTTCGACTCCAAGCAGGCCACGTTCACGCCGGACGAACTGGACCAGGTGCTCGGCGCGCACTACGCGGACAAGAAGCTCGGCGCCGGCTACACCGCCGACGATCTGCTGTTCCTCAAGCGCGACCCGCGCTGACCCGAACAGTGCGCAACCGGGGCCGAGGGTGGCGGATCACCCTCGGCCCCCTTTTTCGGCCGAATCGTTGACACGTGTCGTGAAGCACCCACGGCAGTACTCGAGAAGGGGCTCCCCTTGCTGACCTCCGCCGACGACTTCCCGATCCACCAGACCCCCGAGCCGGTCGCCACGCCCGCGACGTCGGACCGCAACGCGTACGACCGCTACTGGTTCAACGGCTACGACCGCGACGGCGCGTTCTACTTCGCCTTCTCGCACGGCCTGTAACCGAACCGGTTCGTCGCCGACGCGCACTTCACGATCAGTGTGGACGGCGTCCAGCACAGCCTGCACGCGTCCCGACGGGCGCCGCTCGACCGCTTCGACCTGACGGTGGGCCCGGTCGGCGTCGAGGTGAAGACCCCGCTCAAGGTGCTGCGTGTGTACGTCGAGGAGAACGAACACGGCCTCGGCTGCGACCTCACCTTCACCGCGCGGGCCGCGGCGATCGAGGAGGAGCGCACCACCACGCGCAACGCGCACCACGTGATCATGGACTCGACCCGGCTGACCCAACTCGGCGTGTGGTCCGGGACCGTGACGCTGCCCGGCGGGCGGGTCCTGGAGATCGACCCCGCGACGACGTACGGCACTCGCGACCGCTCCTGGGGCGTGCGTCCGGTCGGCGAGCGCGAGGCCGGCGCGCCCATGCCGTTCAACCCGATCCTGTGGCTGTGGACGCCCATCCACTGGGCGGACGAGGTCAGCCTGTGGGCCTCGTTCGAGCGAGCCGACGGGCACATGTACCACGTGGACGGCAAGCGCGTGGCGGCCACGCCGCTGGGCGAACTGCCGGACCCCGCCACGATCGCGGTACCCGAGGACGAGCCCGCGTTCGACGCACTGACCCCGCACCACCACGCGCTCACCTGGGTCCCCGGCACACGGCGCGTCGCGGGCGGCGAGTTCCACATGACCGACGGCGAAGGCAACGCGTTCGCGTACAAGGTCGAACCGATCGGTGCGCGCGGCCTGCTCGCCGGACTCGGCTACCTGCACTCCGAGTGGGGTCACGCGGTGTGGCAGGGCGAGCTCAAGGTCGGCTACGAGAGCTGGGAACTCGACAAGGTCGACCCGCTCCAGTTCGACCGCCAGCACCAGCAGCAGGTGGTCCGGGTCACCGAACTCGGCGGCGCGGGACGCGTGGGCGTGGGCGTGGTCGAGCAACTGTTCTTCGGGCCGCACGAGCCGTACGGATTCAAGGAGATACTCGACGGCGCGTGAGTGCCCGGCGCCCGGCGCCTGCCGGGCGCGGGGGCGGGCCGGCGCGAGTCCGCCCTCTCGCGCTCCCGCGCCCGCGCGTTCGCGCCTCGGTCGGCGTCACCCGCGGTCCCGTGCGTCCGCCTCGATCCCGGACCGGGTCGGCTCGCGGGCGACCCGGCCGACCGCGTCCGTCGGGCGGTGCTCCCACGCGCCGACCAGGTCGCGGTACAGCGGTGAGCGGTCGAGCAGTTCATGGTGGGTGCCCAGTACGGGGCGGTTGCCGTCCATGAGCAGGACGCGATCCGCGCGACGGGCCGAGTCGATCCGGTGCGCGATCACCACGAGGGTCCCCGTACGGGTCGCGAACGCGGCCTCCGCGAGCGCCTCGGTCGCCGGATCCAGGTGACACGTGGCCTCGTCCAGGATCACCAGTGCGGCGGGGGAGAGGTAGGTCCTGGCCAGCGCGATCAACTGCCGTTCGCCGGCCGAAAGCGCTCCGGGGTCGATGATCCGCGCGTCGGGCCCGCCCAGGCGCGCGACCAGCTCCGCGGCGCCGACCAGGCGCACCGCGCGGTCGAGGTCGGCGCGGGCGACGGTCGGGTTCAGGTAGGCCAGGTTCTCGTGCACGGAGCCGGCGAAGACGTACGCCTCCTGCGGTACGACGGCCACCGCACGACGCAGCGCGGCCCGCGGCCAGGCCGCCAACGGCGTACCGGCGAGGCGCAGCGAACCCTGGTCCGGCGTCGACAGGCCCGCGAGCAGGGCGGCGAGGGTGGACTTGCCGATCCCGCTCGGACCGACGACGGCCAGGTGCGAAGCCGGCGCGACGGTCAACGACAGGTCGCGCACCACCGGCTCGGCGTACGGGCCGTACGCGAACGTGACGTGTTCGGCGACCAGGCCGCCGCTACCGGTGGGGGCGGGCGTGGTCGGTTTTGTCGTTGGCGTCTCGGGGTCCGCGGCGCCGGCCTGGGCGAGCCGGCCCGCCACCACGAGCAGTTCCAGGAACCAGCCGCCCACGGTCGCGGTCGCCGCGCGTACGGCGGGCTCCAGGTGCTGGGCCAGATACAGCGCGGCGCCGGCGACCTGACCGGTCGTCAGGTGGCCGCCTCGAACCAGCCACGGGGCCGCCACCAGGACCGCCAACAGCGGAAGTTGGCCGCCGAGCGCGACCACGAGCAGGCGTACCGACGATGCCCGCGCGAGCGACTTCGCGGCATCGGCCTGGGCGTCGACGGCCGTGCCGATCTCGGCCACGACCCGATCCTGGGCGCCGCACGCGACGACGTCGCCGAGCCCGGCGACGACGCGGCCGGTACGCAGGGCGATCTCCTCGTCGGCGAGGACGAGCGCTCGACGACGTCGGGCCAACGGTGGGAGCAGACGCACGAACAGCCACGCGGCGAGCGCCAACGGGACCACCACGAGCGGCAGCAACAGGGGCGCGAGCAGCGCGAGCCCGAGCAGCGCGGCCACGATCGTCACGCCCAGTTGGCGGAGCGTGCGCAACAGCGACGCGGTCAGATTGCGACAGCTCTCCACCTGCTCGGTCAGTCGGGCCACCACGGCGTCCGCGTCCCGACCCGCACCGGGCCGCCCCGAGGTCGCGTCGAGCACGGCCGAGGTGACGACGCGACGTACGAGGGTGTCGCGCATGGGCTCCACGACGGCCGCGAGGTGGGGAAACATCGCGTAGGTCGCGGCGGCGCGGATCAGCATGGCCAGCGCGAGCACACCGAGCAGCGCGAACCCCACACCGGTACGCCCCGCGAGGAACCCCCGGTCCATGGCCGCCGCGAGCAACGCACCGGACAACAAGGCCGGCACCCCCTCCACCAGCGACCAGCCCAACACCCGCCCCAACGCCCCCCGCCGCTCGCGCAGCAGCTCCACCAACAACGCCTGGCCGGCCCGCAACCCCCCGCCGTACCGCCCGGCACTGTGCCTCCCCCGCCGGGAGGCACGGGGGCCGCGCGCGGGCGCGCG
>NZ_WWJX01000745.1 GCF_009865215.1 Streptomyces sp. SID3343
TGCCGGTCGGCGGGCCGCTCCGTTTCTGCACATCGGTCCCGCGCTCGTGGTGATCGTGCTGACCACCGTCTATCCGCTGGCCTCCGCGCTGATCACCAGCTTTCGGCACTGGCGGTTGAACGAGAGCGCCGAGCCCGGCCGCTTCGTGGGACTGGCCAACTATCGCGCCACGTTCGCCGACCCGAACTTCACCAACGCGCTGTGGGTGACCGCCGTGTACACGGTGATCTCCGTCGTGCTCTCGGTGGGCCTGGGCCTGGGCATGGCGCTGTTGTTGAACAGACCCGGCCGACTCGCGGGCACGACCAAGGCCTTGTTGATCCTGCCGTTCGCCGTGGCGCCCGCGCTCAAGGGGTTCTCGTGGCGGTTCATGCTCAACCCCGACTACGGCGTCTACGACAAGATCCTGGACACCGCGTTGCCGTTCACGTCCGACTTCGACTGGCTGGGTTCCTCCGTCGGCGCGCTGTTGGTGATCGCCCTGACCGAGGTGTGGGGTTGGGCCCCGCTGATCGCGCTCATGCTGCTCGGCGGGCTCGGCGCGATCTCGCCCGAGGTGCACGAGGCGGCCCGGGTCGACGGCGCGAGCCGGTGGCAGAACTTCCGGCACATCACGTGGCCGCTGCTGCGCCCGTTGCTGTTGATCGTGGTGTTCCTCAAGGCGGTGTGGTCGGTCAAGACCTTCGACCAGGTGGTCACCACCACGGGAGGCGGTCCCGGGCGCTCCACCGAGACGCTCAACTACTTCACGTTCCAACAGGGTTTCGGGTTCCTCGACATCGGCTACGCGTCGGCGATCTCGTGGGTGCTGGTCGTGATCCTGGGCGTGCTCGCGGCGCTGTATCTGCGAGCCATGGCGAAGCAGGAGGACACCGCATGACCGCCGTCGTCTCCGACACCAGCCGACCCGGACGAGGTTCGCGCTCCACGGCCGCCGTGCTGGGCCGGACCGGTCGCACGATCGGCATCGTGGCGATCCTGTTCTTCGTCCTGTTCCCGATCCTGTGGCTCGCGCTGACCTCGTTCAAGCCCGAGAAGGAGGTCTACTCGACGTCGGTGTTCTTCAGCCCGACCCTGGAGAACTTCCGGGCGATCATCGGCGGCGACAACGACCTGATGCCGTCGGTGTGGAACTCGGTCTCGGTGGCCGTGGTCACCACGGTGCTCTCGGTGCCGCTCGCGCTGCTCGCCGCGTACGGATTCTCGCGTTTTCGGTTCAAGGGCGGCCGGGCGTTGATGTTCGCCATCGTGGCCACCCAGTTCATCCCCGGGGTCGCGATCGCGTTGCCGTTCCTGACGCTGTTTCGGCAACTGGGCATGATCGACACGTTGGGCGCGTTGGTGATCGTGAACCTGTCCATCGTGGTGCCCTACCTGACCTGGTTGCTCAAAGGCTTCGTGGACGGATTGCCGATCCAGGTCGAGGAGGCGGCCCGGGTCGACGGGTGCGGCCGGATCGCGATCCTGTGGCGGATCGTGACGCCGCTGGCCGCGCCGGGGATCTTCGTGGCGGCGGTGTTCTCGTTCCTGCTGTCCTGGAACGAGTTCCTCTTTCCCACCTTCCTGTCCCAGACCAAGGCGACCACGCTGCCGGTGGGCCTGATGGCGCTGGTCAGGCCGGACGGCGTCGCGTGGGGTCAGATGGCCGCCGCGGGCATGGTCGTCATGGTCCCGATGTTGATCCTGTCCATTCTCGTCCGCCGCTACTTCGCGCAGGGCATGACGATGGGAGCCGTCAAGTGAATCGGCGCACCACGACCCGCCGCCGCCCGATGTCCCGGGTCGTGCGGCTGACTTCGGCGCTGACCGTGGTCCTCGCCTTGCTGGTGGTCAC
>NZ_WWJX01000746.1 GCF_009865215.1 Streptomyces sp. SID3343
GGGGCTTTCTCCACGCGGCTCATTCCGTCATGGTGCCGGATCCGGGCCCGGCACGGCAGGGACTCGCCGGTGCACCACCCGACCGGTTCGTCGGCGTGCGCGGGCCGCCGGCCGGGCGCCTGCCGGCGGGTGCGCCCGGGCAGCGGCGTAGGGCAAGCCCCCGTAGCGGTAACGTCGCTCTCCCGCCGCCCCACCAGGCCCGCCAGAGGAGCCCCCGACGTGTCCAAGTCACCCGAGCTCGGCGCCCCCGCCCCGGACTTCACCCTCCAGTCCGTACACCTGACCGACGGCAAGGTCGAGCGCGCGCCGCTCACCTTGTCCGCCCAGCGCGGCCGGCCGGTGGTGCTGGCCTTCTACCCGGGCGACGACACGGCCGTCTGCACGAAGCAGTTGTGCTCGTACTCCTCCGGGTTCGAACGTTTCACCGAACTGGATGCCGTGGTCTGGGGTATCAGTGCCCAGGACCTCGACAGCCACGAACGCTTCGCCCGCAAGCACGACCTTCGCATGCCGCTGCTCGCCGACACCGCGCACACGGTGATCGCCGACTACGGCATCGGACTCGGCAGCGGCCTGCGCCGGGCGGTGTTCGTGATCGACGCACAGGGCGTCCTGCGCTGGAAGCACGTGGCCCTGGTCGGGCTGACCTACCGAGGCGTGGACACCATCACCGAACAACTGCGCCTGCTGCGCACCTGACGGGGGCGACCGTCACGCGGCGCTGCGCTGCAAACGCTCCAGCGTGACGGCGAGCAGCACCAGGGCGAGGCCGGCGTAGAGGCCGGCTTCGACGAGTTGGAAGTATCGGAAGCGGTCCGCGGGTTGGTAGCGCACCCACCAGTGCAGGCCGTGCTCGCGCAGGTAGGCGACGTAAGCGTCCAGGTCCGTGGGCGCTGCGGTCGTCATCTCCCGCATGCGCGCGTTGGACACGCTTCGGCCCGCGTCGTCGACCCAACCGTCCCCCAGGCGCCAATCACCGCGCATGCCCGCATAGGACTCGGCCGGTACGTCCTTCAGCGTCACCGGTCGCCGATACTTGGGCCGCAGGTACGACTCGGCCGGGATCCGGACGGCGAGGAAGACGCCGAGCGCGACCACGGCCGCGGCGAGGGTGCGCCGAATCAACAGGCCGGCGAGGGCGCCGAGGGCCAGGGCGAAGAGGGTGTAGGCGGGCAGTACCACCCCTTCGTGGTCGAACGCCTGTGCCCCGAACCGCCCGTTGGCGCTCACCGCGTCCAACGGCTCGCGGTACCACGTGAACAACCAGGAAAGCAGACCGGAGAAGACGAGCACGGCCGGGACGACCAAGGCCAGCCGCCACAGCAGCCAGTGCGTGCG
Source organism: Streptomyces sp. SID3343 (assembly GCF_009865215.1). Taxonomy (GTDB): domain Bacteria; phylum Actinomycetota; class Actinomycetes; order Streptomycetales; family Streptomycetaceae; genus Embleya. The sequence continues at coordinate 1,339 of NZ_WWJX01000746.1, forward strand.
CGGAACCGTCTGCGTCCACGCCAGGCGCCACGTACCGCTCTCGTATCTCGGCGACCGCCTGCATGACGGTGGCCATGAACTCGCGGCGGGCGAGCGGGTCCAGGCTCGCGAGCGGCTCGTCGAGCACGAGCAACGGCGCCCCCTTGGCCAGCGCGAGCGCGAGCGCGACCTGGGCCTGCTGACCGCCCGACAGGTGCTTGGCCCGGCTCTTGAGCGAGATGCCCAGTTCGTCGAACCGGCGTTCGGCGGCCGATTGATCCCAGCGGCGGTTCATCACCCGGCCCATGCGCAGCAGGTCCCGGACGGTGAAGCCCGCGTACAGCGGGTGGTCCTGCGCGACGAACGCCACCTTCTCCAGTGCCTCGGCGGTGTCGGCCTCGACTTTGGCGCCGAACACCCGCAGTTCGCCCTCGGTGGGTTCCAGGAGCGCGGTCACCAGTTGCAGGAGCGTGGACTTGCCGGCCCCGTTGGGCCCCACCAGGGCGATCACCGAACCGGCCGGGAGGCGTAGCGTGCAGTCGCGCAGCGCCCAGGTCTTGCGGTAGCGCTTGCCGACCCCGTACATCTCCACCGCCCAGTCGGCGTCTCGCGCGGGCGGCTCGGCCCGCGAGGCGGCGCTCACGCGACCTGCTCCGAGCGGATGACGTCGCGGATCGTGGCGAACATGGCGGTGACCATGTCGTCGTCGAGCCCGGCCGCGTACGCCTCCCGCACCCAGCGCTCCAGCGAGCGGCGCAGCGCGGCGTAGGTGCCCGGTGGGACCGCCTCGACGGTGCCGGTGACGAAGGTGCCCTGCCCGGGCCGGCCGGTCACCAGGCCCTCGTGTTCGAGCTGTCGATACGCCTTGACCACGGTGTTCGGGTTGATCGCGAGGTCGGCGACGGCTTCCTTGACGGTGGGCAACCGGTCACCTTCGCACAGGTATCCGAGCAGGAGGCCGCGTCGCACCTGATGCACGATCTGGAGGTAGGCGGGCACCCCCGTGGCGCCGTCCAAACGGAATGTGAACACCCGACCGCCTCGCTTCGTTTTACTATGATGATAGTAAAAGGCTAAGGACGACCCGGCCGCTCGTCAACCGCTCCGGGCCGGGCAACTCGGGCCACCCACCGCCGCTTTCGACCTGACGGGCGAGCGACCACGCCGCACCCGACCCACCAGGGATATGACTACCTAGAGTCACCATTCACGCACGTCCCGTGCGGCGCGTCGGGTTCGCGGCGGCTTGCGAAGTAGGTCGGCCGACCGCGCGCCGACGTCCGGGGCACGGCTCACGGGTGTGCCCGTCGGCCGTGCGCCCGACC
>NZ_WWJX01000747.1 GCF_009865215.1 Streptomyces sp. SID3343
AGGCCGCCGGTGCCCGCGCGGTGGCCACCACCAGCGCCGGTGTGGCGTGGGGCCTGGGCGCCGCCGACGGCGGGCGACTCGACCGGGGGCTCGCCCTCGAACTGATCGGCCGGGTCGCCGCCGCGGTGCGGGTGCCCGTGACCGCCGACATCGAGCACGGCTACGCGGACACCCCCGAGGGCGTCGGCGAGACCGTCGCGGGAGTACTGGCCGCAGGCGCCGTGGGCGTCAACATCGAGGACGCCGACCCCTTCGGCGACACGCCGCTGCGCGAGATCGCCGCGCAAAGCGAGCGCATCGCCGCCGCGCGGGCCGCCGCCGACGGCGTGGGGATCCCGCTGTTCGTCAACGCCCGCGTGGACACCTACCTGCGCGGCGTCGGCGACCCCTCGACCAGGCTGCGGGAAACCCTGGATCGCGCCGCCGCGTACGTCGCCGCCGGGGCCGACGGCATCTTCGTCCCCGGCGTCGTCGACCCGGCGACGGTGTCGGCGCTCGCCGACGAACTCTCGGTGCCGCTGAACGTCATGGTCGGCCCCGGAGCCCCGCCGGTCGCCGAACTGGCCAAGCTCGGTGTGTCCCGGGTGAGCCTGGGGGCCGCCGTCGCCGAGGCCGCCTACGCCGTGGTCCGCCGGGCCGCACAGGAGTTGCTCGGCAGCGGGACGTACACGGCTCTCGCCGACCCGATCGAGTACGGCGATCTCAACGCGCTCATGCGAGACCGACCCGAGCACGGCTGACCGCGACGGTCGCTATGCCCGCGGCGCGGCGTACCAGCGCCACGCGGTGCGCCGCGGGTGCCCCGGGAGTTCCGCGCGTCCGGTGGCCCACAACAGGGTGGGCCACGGGGCGCCGGTGGTCGGGGCGTCCGGGAACAGACGGGCGAGCACCCGGGCACACACGTCGGCGGGCGGGTTCCACGCGAGCCCGAGCCCCAGGGTCAGGTCGTGCGTGTGGACCAGGGTCTCCACGATCCCCATCGCCGCGAAGCCCTCCGGATCCGACGCGCCGAACACGTGGTGGGTGCGCACCCGCGCAGGCGCGGTGCGCACCATCGCGACGAGCAACGCGCCACTGGCCTCCAACACCTGCAACAAGCCGTCGGGGCCCGCCGTGCGGTCGGCGTGGATCGCGTTCGCGGGGCCACCGGGGCGGCGGCTCTCCCACACGAACGGCACCTCGCCGTCCAGGAGCGGGGTTCGCAGGCCCAACTGGGCGGCGTAGGCGAAGAGGTCGTCGGCGAGATGCTCGACGGTTTCCCAGCAGGTCCACTCCAGCGAGCCCGCGTTGGTGTCCCACGCCGACGCGGGCGCGCCGTGCAGGGTGTCCACGGCCTGCCGCACGGCGAGGTCGAGGTCTGCGGCGGTGACGGGCGACGGGGTGGGATCGGCTTCGGGGGATCGGGACATGGACTGGACCGTACCCCGAGGGGCCGGGCCGAAGCCGACCCCCCCGGTGCGCCGCCCGGGGGCGGTCACGTACCGAACAAGAGCGGTTACGGCGAACAAATCCGATCGTGCCGCGCACCGACTTGTTCATAGGATCCGTCGATGACAACGACTCCGGAGTACAGCGCCGTTTCGGTGGCGGTGCGCGTTGCCGATGTGCGGTGGCTCTCGGCGTACTTCGACGGGGCGTCGGGTTCGCGCGCGGCGCTGCGGTCGTTGCTGCGGGCCGAGGATCCACGGGTGCGACACCTGGGGGTCGAGGTGCTGTGCGAGCGGGCCGCGACGCGACCCGACGCGGAGTCGGCGGCGTTGCTGCCGGCGTCGATCGAGGGGCCCGCCGAGACGGCGCTCGTGCTCGCGCGGGCGTACGAGCGGCTGCGCGCGTTCGTTCGGCCCGGGGCGTGGCCGCGATGGCGGGCCGCGGATCTGCCGGCTCGGGTGCGGATCGGGTGGCTGCGGGCGGAGATCGTGCACCGGCCCGGTACCGCATTGCGGGTGGAGGGGCTCGGGGAGGAGCTGTACCAGGCCGTCGACGGGATCGGCGCCGCCGACGTGGACGACGTGGACACCTACCTCAGGGCGCTGATCGGGCGCCGGGATCCGGTGCTGAGCGCGGCGGCGCTGCGGGTGCTTCGGGCGGGGCTGCACGAGGCGTTGCTCGACCCCGAGCGGGCCGGGGAGCACTTGGTCCGACTGCTGGATCCGGCCGGCGGCCGGGCGGTCGTCGCGGGCGCGTTGGGCGAACTCGCCGAACCGTGGGCCGCCGTCGCCCGGATCGCCGACGTGCCGGTGCGCGGGTTGGCGGGGGAGTATCCGGCCGAAGTGCTCGATGTGGCCGTACGGCACGGGGACTTGGCCCTGCTGCGCGACTTCGCGGGCGATGCGCACGTACCGGGGGCGCTGCGGCAGCGTGCGACGGCGGCGATCGGGGAGTTCGCGACGCGCGGCGACGTCGGCGAGTTGCTGCGGATCGGCGGCACCGACCCGCTGCTGTCGGCCGGATCGGTGATCGCGGCGCTCGGCGCGTTGCACCGCCGCGGGCACTTCGTCGCCGTGGAGCATGCGCCCGCCGTGGTGGACCTGGCGCTCGCCGACCACCGGGTGAGCGCGAACGACGTCGCCATCGTGCTGTTCACCGTGCGCGACGCGGCGTTGCGGGCGCTCGTGGACGCGCCTGCCGGTGACCCGGGATGGCCCAGGCGGGTCGAACTGCTCGTCGCGCTGGCCGGGCAGGGGGCGGCTGACCTCCCGGTCGGGGCGGCCCTGACCGCCCGACTGGCCATGGCCGCGCGGCCGGAGCCGTTCCTCGACGGGCTGCGCGAACTACGCCACGAGGCCGCGGAGGGGGCAGTGCTCGCCGAACTGCCCCGCGCCCCACAGGCCGCCTTGCGGGCGATCGAGGCGATCGGCGGCATCGCCTCGGTCGCCGCGCTGCGCGAGGGGTTGGGGTTGACCGAGCCCGGCGGGGTGATCGCGCCCCACCTACGGGGCGTACCGCACGACGCGCTCGGTGTGCTGTGGCACCTGACGCAAGTCCCGGAACAGCGGCGCGAGTTGCTCGACCGGCTCGACGTGCGCGACCTTCCCGGGCGGATCGCCGCCGATCTCGGCGCGCCCGCCTCGCGCGAACTCGCGCTGCTCGGTGCGCATCCCGATCCGGACGAACCGGTCGAGGCGCTGTGCCGGTTGGCCCGCAACGGCGACGCGCACACCCTCCCGGTCATCGCCGACCTGCTGCTTCGGGTCGTGGGCGGCCTCGTGGCCTCCCGGGGCGAGGAGATCGCGCAACCCGTCGTTCCCGCCGAGGTCGTCACCGCGATCGGCGACCTCGGCGAACGCCTGCATCGGCGCGGCGCGTTGCGCCCGGTCTGCCTGCTCGACGCGGCCGACCCGAGGGCCGCTCGCGACGTGCTCGTCGCCTCGATCGTCCTCGACCTGGTGGACCGCCCCGACGTCACCGACGCCGAACTCGCCGTCCTGCTGGCGCTGCTCGTGGACGTCGCGCCGTACCGCCGCACCAAAGCCCGTACGCACCGGCTGCTCAGGCACCGCGATCCGCACGTACGCAAGCACGCCATCGCGCTGCTCGTGCGCGACGCCGGTCGTGCCGGCGCCCGGGTCACCGCTCGCGGTTGCGACCGCGACGAGGACGCCCACCGCGAGGACGCCGAGCGCGAGGGCCGGGCGGACCGGACCGATGCCCGAGCCCTGTCGGCGAGCCTGATCCCGCTCACCGCCGCGGCCGACCCGCAGACCGTACGCCAGGCCCTGCGCGCGCTCGGCCACGCACGGGCCCGGTGGGCGGGCGAGGCGGTCGGGGCCTGTCTCGACCACCCCGTGATGAACATCAAGAAGACCGCGGCGGACGCCCTGGTCCACACCGGTACGCCGGCCCAGGTGCCGGCACTGCTCGGATGGCTCGGCCGGCGCGACAACCCGGGCCTGCGGACGTCGCTGATCGCAGCCCTGCGCGCGATCCTCGGCGACGCGTACGCCGCCGTCGTGGTGTCGGCGGCCGAACGCGCCCAGGACGGCCGGGTGATCGCGCTGTCGGCCGAGGCCCTGGACGGTGCGCTGTCCGCACGGGCGGTGGGTGCGCTCGCCGCCCGGGAATCGCCCCTGGCCGGACCGGTGTTGCGGCGCGTCGCGCGCGGTGCGTTCACCCTGTCCGGCGGCACGATCGACGAACTGACGCATCGGTTCGCCGCGTACGGCATCGTCCCACCCGAGGAACCGGCGGACGCGGACGAGGCCGAGCTCCGGGCCGACCTGGCGACGCTCGGCCATCCGCCGGCCCGACCC
>NZ_WWJX01000748.1 GCF_009865215.1 Streptomyces sp. SID3343
GGCTTCGGACCCGGTCGGGCCAACGCCGGTCCCGACCAACGCGGACCCCGACCAAAACCGTGTGTGGCTTCGCTAGTGTCGCGCCCAAGTGCCTTCCGCCCGAAGGATGGTCGGTCTCCCGGCGGAAGCCCCCACAGCGCCGGGCAAAGCCCGACCACAGACCGCCCACCCAAAGTCATCCGAAGCCACCCGAAGCCCCCTGAAGCCACCCGAAGCCTCCGGAGCCACCCCAAGCCGTCCCCGGCTCGGCCGCCCCCGACCGGAATCCGTCCACAACCTGACCGAAGGAACGCCATGAACGACGCCGCCGGATTCCGTGCGATCCCCCCGACCACCCTCGCCGACCTGCTCGGGCGCGCGCAGGTCATGGACTTCGGCATTCGTCCGTTGTGGCCCGGGATCCCGCGGGTCGCCGGGCCGGCGTTCACCGTGCGGTGCCCTCCCGGTGACAACCTGATGTTGCACGCGGCCATCCACCGTGCCGAGCCCGGCGCGATCGTCGTCGTCGAGGCGGGCGACGTGGACTACGCGCTTGCCGGTGGCAACGTGTGCGCGGTCGCACAACGCCGCGGGATCGCGGCGTTCGTTCTGGACGGGGTGATCCGCGACCTCGGCGAGGTGCGTGACATGGGCTTTCCGGTCTTCGCCCGGGGTGTCGTCCCGTTCCCGGGGACCAAGGCGGCCGTCGTACCGCTCAACGGCCCGGTCCGGTGCGGCGGGGTGATCGTGTACGCCGGCGACATCGTGGTGGCCGACGAGGAGGGCGTCGTGGTCACGCCCGCCGCGCGTCGAGAACGCGTACTCCTCGACGCCCGGGCCAAGTTGGCCGAGGAGGCCGACGAATCCCTCGACGCGTGGGAGCACGCGCACCGTGCCCGCATCGACAGGATCCTGAGCGACAATGGCTTCGAGGGTTGATCAATCCACCGCATCCGTCACCGATCGATCGCCTCGGTCGTGCCGGTAACGTACCCATCCTCTCGACCCTCTCCATCCTCTCGGGTCGCCTCGCTCACCGGCAGCCGTCGGAAGCCGGTCGATGTACTCCCGACAGCCCCCGCGCACCCCGCGAGTCGATCGGGCAGGCCCTCGCCACCACCGGATGCTCCGATCCCCGCACGCGCAGGTCGACCGTCAATGGCCGCCGCCGAGTTCGCCGCTGAGGCTCGCGTGCATTCTGGCCGACTGTTCGTTGAGCCCGATGATCTCGACGGTCTTCCCGTAGCGCGCGTACTTCGTGGTGATCGCGTCCAACGTGGCCACGGAGGACGCGTCCCAGATGTGCGCGCGGGCGAGGTCGACGACCACCCGGTCGGGGTCGCCCGCGTAGTCGAAGCGGTAGACGAGATCGTTGCTGGAGGCGAAGAACATCTCGCCGGTGACCGTGTAGACCACGGTGGTGCCGTCCGGGTCCTTGACCGCCTCCACGTCGGCGAGGTGGGCGACCCGGCGGGCGAAGACGACCATCGCGGTGACCGAACCGACGACGACGCCGATGGCGAGGTTGCTCGTCGCGACGACGACCGCGACCGTGACGACCATGACCAGGGTCTCGCCGATCGGCATCCGCTTCAGTGTCGCCGGCGCGATGGAGTGCCAGTCGAACGTGCCGACCGACACCATGATCATCACGGCGACCAGAACCGCCATCGGGATGTCCGAGACGACGGACCCGAAGACCACGCACAGAATCATCAGGAACACCCCGGCAAGGAACGTCGACAGGCGCGTCCGCGCCCCGTTCTTGACGTTGATCATGGTCTGCCCGATCATCGCGCAACCACCCATGCCACCGAAGAATCCGGTGACGATGTTGGCGATGCCCTGCCCGATCGACTCGCGGGTCTTGTTCGAGTGGGTGTCGGTGATGTCGTCGACGAGTTTCGCCGTCATCAAGGATTCCATCAGACCCACGAGCGCCAGAGCGAGGGCGTAGGGCGCGATGGTGGTGAGCGTGTCCACGTCGAAGGGGACATCGGGCAGTCCGGGGGTCGGGAAGGACGAGGGCAACTCGCCCTCGCCGCCGACGTCCGGCACCGCGATGCCGGCGCCGAGGGTGAGCGCGGTGAGCGCGACGATGGACACCAACGGTGCGGGGACGACCCTGGTCAGGCGTGGGAAGAACACCATGATCACCAGCGCGGCGGCCAGCAGCGGGTACACCGCCCATGGGACGTCGTGCAGTTGCGGTAGCTGGGCGACGAAGATCAGGATCGCGAGGGCGTTGACGAAGCCGACCATCACCGATCTGGGCACGAACCGCATGAGCTTGGCGACCCCCAGCGCGCCCAGCACGATCTGGAAGACGCCGCCGAGGATGACGGCGGCGATCAGGTAGCCGAGGCCGTGGTCGTGGTTGAGCGGAGCGGTGACCAGGGCGACGGCTCCGGTGGCGGCGGAGATCATCGCCGGGCGTCCGCCCACGACGGAGATCGTCACGGCCATGGTGAAGGACGCGAACAGGCCGATCGAGGGGTCGACGCCGGCGATGATCGAAAACGAGATCGCCTCGGGGATGAGCGCGAGCGCGACCACCAGGCCCGCCAGAATCTCGGTACGGGCGACCTTGGGAGCCAACCACACCGGTCGGGTCGGCCTGATCGGACGAAAGCGGGGTTGCGGGCGCGGGTGCGGGTGCGGGCGGGACGAGGACGGGACGGAACCGGGCAAGAGTGTGCGCCTAGGGAGTTCGGGCGGCCCGGCCCTCGTAGGGGGCCGCGGGCACGCGTGCGTGGCGCGGCCCCGCCGGTGGGCGGGCCGCGGTTCACCCGCGCTCGGCGGGTGGAAGTCGGTGGTGGGGCTTGACGTGATCACGCGAGCGGCGGCCCGGTGGC
>NZ_WWJX01000749.1 GCF_009865215.1 Streptomyces sp. SID3343
CTTCGCCGCCTCCACCGTCACCCGACCCACCAACACCACATGCCCTACAGGAACTGCCGGCGACACCGAAACCACTGACACCACCAACGCTGTCCGCGCCACCGATGCCGCCAACGCCACCGATCGCGCCGACACTACCGACGCCACCAACGCACTTGACACCTCTGGCACCGCCGGCACAACCACCAGAAGCATCCGAACCGCCGACGACACCGGTCCCGGCGCCGTCGCCACCAAGAGCGGCCAACGCCCCACCGCTCGCGAGGCCCGCCGAGCGATCCCCTGGCGCCGCCTGCTCCGAGCCAACTCGTCGTGGACGTTTTTGGTACTGGTGGCGCTCATGGTCGCGTTCTCGATCATGCGGCCCGAGCAGTTCCCGACCGCGTTCAACCTACGCAACGTTGCCACGGACGCAGCCGTGCTCCTGATCGTCGGGGTCGGCATGACGTTCGTGGTGATCATGGCCGGCATCGACCTGTCGGTCGGCTCAGTACTGGTGTTCGCGGGCGTCGTCGCGGCCAAGACCATGACCGCCGTCGCCGGCACCGACGCCGGTTGGGGCCCGATCCTGCTCGGCATCCTGGCGGGCCTCGTCGCAGGGGCCGCGTGGGGTGCGCTCAATGGATTCCTGATCGCGAAGGCGCGCGTACCGGCCCTGATCGTCACGCTCGGCAGCCTCGGCATGGCGCTCGGCCTCGCCCAAGTCCTGACGAAGGGTCAGGACGTCCGGGGCGTACCCACTCGCTTCACCGACACCATCGGCAACGGGCGACTCCTGGGCGTGCCTTGGCTGGTGGTGATCGCCCTGCTCGTCACCGCGGCCGGCGCCCTGGTACTCGCCACCACCCGATTCGGCCGGCACACCTACGCCATCGGCTCCAACGCCGAGGCCGCCCGCCGCGTCGGCATCACCGTCGACGGCCACGTGATCCGGGTATACGCCCTGTGCGGCCTGCTCGCGGGGCTCGCGGGGATCCTGTCCCTGGCCCGCTTCACCACCACCACGATCGGCGGCCACACCAACGACTCGCTCGGCGCGATCGCGGCCGTAGTACTCGGCGGCACAAGCCTGTTCGGCGGCGTCGGCACGATCGTGGGCACGCTGATCGGCGTCTTCATCCCGGCCATCCTGCAAAACGGCTTCATCATCCTGGGCGTCCAGCCCTTCTGGCAGAGCGTGGCCGTGGGCGCGGTCCTGATCGCCGCCGTGTACGCCGACCAACTCCGTCGCCAGGGCCTGAAACACCGCTGACCCCCAAGCCCGGCCCGCGCCCCCCGCGGGCCGAACCCCGTTCCCCTCGCCCCCTCCTCGGCCAACGGCCCCGGCGACCGCCCACTCCACCCGCCCCCGAACGCCAACCCGCCCCGCCGTCCGGCCGGCCCCCACCGGCCCCGAACGCACCCGAACCACCC
>NZ_WWJX01000750.1 GCF_009865215.1 Streptomyces sp. SID3343
CCCGGCCCCGTGCCCCGCCCCGGTTGTCGGTGCCGCCTGTCACGGTGAAACGTGTGGGTTTTCCGTTGTGGTCCTCGCGTTCGAACGTGCTCGAACATCGCTCGAACGCGATGGTTCGCCCGGAACTGCGGCAATGACGTTGACGCGGGTGGGGGAGAGAGCTTTACTGGCAAACGGGATCGAACTTTTGTTCGAGAGTTCGATTCGAACAAGCATCGTGACTCGAACAGGCACGGTGACTCGAACGACACGGGGCAAACGGACGGGCAAGCCCGGACCGGCGGTGCGTGGGGAAGCGCATCGCCGGCCCCCGGCAGAGGAGGAGTCGTATGACACGCCTGCACACCGACCCGGTGGAGGTGCTGCGCAGTGGTGGGGACCCCGCGCGGTTCCTGTGGCACGACCGGCTCTATGTGGTGCGTGAGGTGCTCGGCCACTGGGTCGAGACCGGCGAGTGGTGGCAGCACGCCCGCTCGCGGACCGCCGTCGTGGCGACGGGGGAGCGCGAGGTCTGGCGCGTGGAGGCCGGTGCCGGCCGCACCGCGCCGCTGGGTGTGTACGACCTGAGCCTGGACGCCGGCTCCGGCGCCTGGACGCTGGCCAGGACCGCCGATTGACGCGGTCCACCGATCGACGCTGATTGCTGATTGAGGAGGCAACGCCATGACCATGAGCGCCCGCCTGAACCAGTCCGCCTACCAGCCGGAGATACCTGAACCACCGGTGCGGCGCGCGCCCGTCCGGTGGTCCTCGGCGCCGCGCGGCGCCCTCGACCTGCTCGGCCAGGCCCGCCGGGGGCTCACCGAGGCGGCCGTCACCCGAGACCCCGCCGAGCGCTACGCCACGGCCCACCTCGCCGCACTGCGGGTGGCCGCGGCCGTGCTCGCCGCCCGGGCCAAGGCCGACGAGCAGCGCCCGGGCCGCCGCCGGCGCGCCCCGCGCAGCGCGTGGGAACTGCTGCCCAGGG
>NZ_WWJX01000080.1 GCF_009865215.1 Streptomyces sp. SID3343
GTGGTTGGGGGTGGTGTGGCTGGGGGTGCTGTTGCTGGGGGCGTCGCTGTTCGGGCCGTCGTCACGAAAGCCGAGTTCTGCGGCGCGGCGCAGCGCGCGAGCCCGGGTGTCGGGGGCGCTCAGGCCGCCGTCGACCAGCCCCGCGAAGCCGATCACGCGCCGGCTGCCGCCGAACGCACACAGCGTGACGTCGCGGGTGTCACCCGGTTCGAAGCGCGCGGCGGTGCCTGCGGCGATGTCCAGGTGCATCCCGTACGCCTCGTCGCGGTCGAACTCCAGCGCCCGGTTGACCTCGAAGAAGTGGTAGTGCGAACCGATCTGGATCGCGCGGTCGCCGGTGTTGCGCACGGTCACCTTGGTGGCCCGGCGACCCGCGTTGATCTCGATCGGGGCATCGCCGTAGAGATACGACGCTGATCCTGACATGGCGTCAATTCCCTTCAGTGGGCGTGCGTTTGCGCGTGGGTGTGGGCTCGATGGCGGGTGGGGTCCGGGTGTTTGTGATCTTCGTGGTGTTCATGGTCTTCGTGGTGTTCAGCGTCTTCGTGATGTTCGTGATGTTCGTGGTATGCGTGGTCTTGGTGGTGTTCGTCGTCGGCGTGCGAGTGGCCGTGACCGGCTGCGGCCAGGCCGGCGGCGATCCCGTCATCGCCGTGCGTGCCGTGGGCGTACAGCGCGGCGGCCTGCCGGGCGGCCAGTACGGAGTGGACCGCGGCGGGCCCGAGAAGGGGTCCGGCGGTCACCACGTCCGCGGCTCCCGAAGGCGGTACGGCGGCGGCGAAGCCCGCGCTCAGCAGGGCGATCCGGGTCGCGCCGAGTCGGCGGCAACGGTCCAGGCCCTCGGCGAGGTCGGGGTCGCCGCCCGGGTACGCGGTCTCGACCAGGCGCCGGCGCCCGTACTGGCGGACCAGTCGCGCGACTCGGCTCAGTTCGGCGTCGGGGTTGGGTCCGCCCGGACGGGCAGTGATCAACACGGCGTCGTCGGGATCGAGCGCCACGCGCCGAGCGGCGGCCCGCAGCCAGCCCACGAGGTGCTCGGTCGTGCCGAAGGGCCGGGCGAGCACGACCCGTCCGGGAGCCTGGCCGGCCACGGTTCGGGCGGTGTCCGCGACCAGTTCGAGGTCGCGGCCGAGTGTCATCGGCACGACGCACACCGGGCCGGCGCTCGGGGGCGTGGCCATGAGCCGTTCGCACAGGGCCCGGTACAGCGGTCGGCCGGTCGGGCAGGTCCGGATGTCGGGTCGGCCCAGGGCGTACGCGGCGAGGTCGGCCCCGTCGGAGCTTTCGTGGCCGCCGACCAGGACGAGCACGATCAGGCCCCGATCGGATCGTGGCAGGTGACGAGCTTGGTGCCGTCGAGGAAGGCGGCTTCGACCTGCAGCATGCCGAGCATGTCGCGCACGCCGGCCATCACGTCCTCGCCGCCGAGGACCTGCTTGCCCACCTCCATACACTCGGCGACGGTGCGACCGTCTCGGGCACCTTCGAGAATCGCCTCGCTGATCAGCGCCGCGGCCTCGCTGTAGTTGAGCTTGAGGCCGCGCCCACGCCGGCGGCGGGCGAGGTCGGCGACCACGTAGATCTGTAGCTTGTCGATTTCGCGCGGGGCGAGGTTCACGGCCGGCTCCCTTTCGAGGCAGGGGTGTTGGGGTTGGCGGGCGTCGGGACCGAGGGTGCGGGTGGGGTGGGTGCGGTGACGG
>NZ_WWJX01000751.1 GCF_009865215.1 Streptomyces sp. SID3343
CGGCTGGGGCGGGCCCGAGCACTTCCTCGCGCCCGAGGCACTGGCCCGCCTCTCCAGTCCGGCGGCCGAACACCTGGAGCTGCGGCGCCAGGTGTACACGTCGCTGCGCGACTACAAGCGCGACGGCACGTCGCCGATGCCGTGGCCGTGGATCTACGGAGACGGCATGGCGAGCGTCCCGCGGACCGTCCGGCAGCACCTGACGCTGTCGCCCACCCAGGACAAGCTGCTGCTGGCGTGGTCGCGCGGCGACTTCGACACCACCCCGTTCGCGGGCTACCCGCACGACCTCGACGACGCCGAACTCGACGCCCGACCCGCTCTGTTGGACCGGGCGGCGCTGGACTTCTGTGTCGCCGACGCGTTCCATCCGGGCATCGAGGTGACGTGGCCGATCCGGCACGCTTCGATGTTCGCCGAGCCGTTCCGGATCCGGCAGCGCGCCGAGGGTGCGCCCGATCCCGACTACGGCGACACACTCACCCCCGACGCGGCGCTCGCCGCCGACGGACCGCTGCACGCGCAGGGTCCGGGCGACCTCGGTCGGTGGATGGCGGTGCCGTGGCAGACCGACACGGCCGGCTGTCGCGCCGGCTACGAGTCGCAGGCGCAGCTCGGGCCCCGATACGACCCGTACGTACCGACGTTCTGGCCGGCCCGGGTGCCCAACCACGTGCTCAAGCAGAGCGACTACGACACCGTCAACGGCACGGACACCTCGGCCGACCGGGAGGCCGCCTTCGCGAACCGTGCCGTGTGGTTGCGGGGCCTGACCGGGTCCACGCCCCAGGAGCAGCGCAGGCAGATGGTCGACGGCTGGTTCAAACTCGGCATCGTCGAGGTGCGGCCCTACCTCGGGAGCGACGGCAGGTTCCCGCCGCTGATGCAGGTGGAGTCGCCACCCGCGCCGCCGTTCGACCGGGCCACCGACACCAACAACCTGGTGAACGTGCAGGTGGCGCCGCGCGTGGCGGCGGCGGAGGTGGCCTGCGCGGTGGCCGACCTGACCGGCTTCGACGCGCAGGACGTCACCGTGGGCTACGTCGACAACATCGACCCCTACCTGCGCGAGGCGCCTGCGGGGCACACCCCGTGACCGAGGCCGCGGCACCTGTCACCCGGCTACGGCGCTACGACGTCGTGGTCGCCGGCGGCGGGCCGGCGGGCGCCGCGGCCGCGCTCACGCTGGCCCGG
>NZ_WWJX01000752.1 GCF_009865215.1 Streptomyces sp. SID3343
GGCCCGCGAGGTCGAGCGGGGCCGGGACCAGCGTCGGCCGGTCCACGGCCGGGAGGCCCGTGCCGAGTCCGGTCGCGAGGTCGAACAGGCGCAGGCCGTCGGCCGAGCCGAGCGCGCGGATCCCCGCCCGTGACGCGCGGGCGCGGTCGGCTTCGGCGAGGTGTGCGGTCATCCCACCCGCCTCGGCCCACATGCCCCAGGCCAGCGATACCGCTGGCAGGCCGAGCGCGCGACGTTGGCCGGCGAGCGCGTCCAGGAACGTGTTGGCGGCGGCATAGTTGCCCTGTCCCGGCCCTCCCAGGACGCCGGCCACCGACGAGAACAGCACGAAGGCCGCCAGGTCCTGATCGCGGGTCAGGTCGTGCAGGTACCACGCGGCATCGGCCTTGGGCCGCAGCACGGCGGACAGGCGGGCGGGGGTGAGCGCGTCCACGACGCCGTCGTCGACGACGCCTGCCGCGTGCACCACGGCGGTCAACGGGTGTTCGACGGGTACCGCCGCGAGGAGTTCGACGAGTGCGTCGCGGTCGGCGACGTCGGTCGCCGAGACGCTCACGTGCGCGCCGAGCGCGGTCAGATCGGCCACCAGTGCGGCGGCCCCGGGGGTGGCCGGTCCCCGACGGCCGGTCAGGAGGAGTCGGCGGACGCCGTGTTCGGTGACCAGGTGGCGTGCGAGCAACGAACCGAGTACGCCCACGCCGCCGGTGACGAGCACCGTGCCGTCGGGGTCCCACGCGCGCGGCGTCGGCGCGCCGGCGGCGG
>NZ_WWJX01000753.1 GCF_009865215.1 Streptomyces sp. SID3343
CGGGGGTGGCGGGGGCTGCGGCGACCGTGACGGGACGCGAGGTGGGTGCCGCGTACGCCGCGGGCGATGTCGCGAGGGCCGGCCCCGTCGCGGCCGCGACGGCCGCGACGGCGAGAAGGGCGCCGACTGTCGCGCGAGTTGTCCGGGTGCTCCGGGTGCTCCGGGTGCTCGGGGCGATCCGGGCAACCCGGGCGCTTCGGCTACTTCGGGCGCTCCAGGCGCTCCCGGTGCCCCAGGTGCTGCCGGTGCTGCCGGTGCTCCGAGTGCGGACGGTCCGGGTGATCCGGCTGGTTCGGTCGTTCATGGTCTTCCTGTTCGATCGGTTCGGGTCCGCGACGTTGCGTCGGTCTGCGTTCCGGGCGGTCTGGGGCCTCGGGCTTGGTCCTGCGGGTCCGCTCACCCGTACGAAAGGTTGGAACACGGGTCGTCGTCCGCCGAGCGGACCTTGTCGACGACCGTCGAAGGCAGCGCGGCGGGCGCCGACGGCACGGCGGACGGTGTCCGGCTCGGCGCGGCCGAGGACGGGCCGGGTGCCTGGCTCGCGAAGGCCCGGCCGACGATCACGGTGACGCCGGACACGGAATCGGGCTGTAGCCGGGCGCCGGGAAAGAAGCGGGCGACGGCCAGTGCCCGGTCCTTGTGGCCGGAGCCGTACCGGACGATCGTCGCGACGTGCTCGTGCGAGGTGGCCGTCGCGGTGGTGGTGACGGTGAATCCGTTGGCGGTGAGCGTCTCGGCGGCGCGGCCGGCGAGCCCGGCGGTGGTCGTGCCGTTGTACACGGCGACGTCGATGCCCGCCCCCGGGGCGGGAGTCGCGGCCGGCGCGGACGCGTTCGGGGCCGGTTCCGGGTTCTCGCCGCCGCCTGCGGCTTGGCCGTCGATGGTGCGGTCGGCGCGCAAAG
>NZ_WWJX01000754.1 GCF_009865215.1 Streptomyces sp. SID3343
ACGCGTAGGTGGGAACGGCGAACAACTTGCCCGACTCGCGCACACCCCGGAGGTTCATGCCCATCAACACGAGCACGAGTGCGACCGCTATCAGCACCTTGTGCGACGCGAGGGCGGGGATGGCGGAGGACATGTTGGCCACGCCGGAGGAGACCGAGACCGCCACGGTCAGCACATAGTCGACGAGCAGCGCGCTGCCGACCGTCAGGCCGGCATTGGGTCCGAGGTTGACGCTTGCGACCTCGTAGTCACCGCCGCCGCTGGGGTACGCGTGCACGTTCTGGCGGTAGGAGGCGACCACGGTCAGCATGACCACGACGACGGCCAGGCCGACCTGCCACGAGAAACGAGGACGGGTCACGGCCACGGGCAACGGGTACGGCGGATCGAGCACAGCGTGGGTGAGCCGGGTCCGGCGGCGGCGTTCGGCCTCGCCGTCGTGGGCATGGTGCTCCAGCAACTGCGTCACCGCCCGCCGCGCACTCTCGCGCAGCCCCGCGCCCCACCGCACCCGCCATGGCAACCGCAATGAGAACACCAGCAGTTCGCCGTCGGGTCGGGCGCCGGTGTCGGCCCACTCGCACAGGGCCCGCACCTCCGCCTCGGCCGCCTCGACCATCACCGCCACCTCGACCGGCGTCGCATCCGTGTACCGCTCGCCCAGAACCTCGCACACCGCCCGAAGTCGGCGCAGCCCGGCCGACCAGGTCACCGCGTCCGACGGGGACAGTTGCCCGGTGATTCCGTCCAGTGCCTCCCACGCGCCGGAAGCCCTTGCCGGCAGCCGCAGTTGGGCGTGGCCTCGATAGTCGGGGTGAGCCGCGAGCGCGCGTGCCAACGGCGCCAGCGCCGGCCGGGCCCGCAACAGCGGCTCGGCCGCTTCGAGCGTGGACC
>NZ_WWJX01000755.1 GCF_009865215.1 Streptomyces sp. SID3343
CGGAGTTCCATTATGTCCGAATTTGCCTTAGATTCGATGGTTAGTCAGGCGGACCGCACGCCCTTTTGTAAGCAAGAGCGCGTGCGGGCCTTCACATCGAATTGGAGAGTCTCATCCCCGGCGCTGTGCGTGAGTACGTCCTGGCCCACCAGCACGGCATCCTGTGGGGTGCCGCCGTGCTCTCCTTCGGGCTGCTCGTCTACATGGTGCTCGTGTTCGGCCGCTTCCTGATCTACTGGGCCGGCACCCGGCACGCCTTCCGCCACGACACGCCGGCCGCGCCCGGCGACCCCGCCGCCTTCGCCTGGCACCTGGTGATCCCGTGCCGCGACGAGGAGGCGGTGGTCGCCCAGACCCTCGCCGAGCTGAGGCGTTCCGCTCCCCAGGCGCACCTGTGGGTGGTCGACGACGACAGCACGGACCGCACGCGCGAACTGGTCCTGGCCGCCGCCGCGCACGACGAGCGCATCCACCTCGTCCAGCGCCGCCGCCCCGACGCGCGGATCGGCAAGGGGGCCGCGCTCAACGCCGC
>NZ_WWJX01000756.1 GCF_009865215.1 Streptomyces sp. SID3343
CGCAAAAGCCACGGCCGTGACTTCGCCGCCGCCCCGCACACCCCGCCCGGCCGCGACGTCCGTAGTACTCACGAAGGCGACCAAGACGGCCACGGCCGGCCCGGCAGCCACCGCGACCGTGGACGCCGCGGACGCGACCGCGAAGAAAAAGAAGGGCTTCCTCGCCAAACTCGGCAAGTTCCTCGTGATCGTGCTGATTCTGCTCGTCGTGTTCTTCGTGCTGCTCGTCGTGGCCGTCGTCTACGCCGCGAAACGGATCTTCCGGCGCCGGTCGTAGCGCCTGCGCGCGACGACGAGCGCGATGCCGTACAGCACGAGCACGGCCACCAAGAGCGCGTAGTACACCGCCGGCAACGCCGCCATTCCCAGCTCACCCGCCACCGGCGACAACGGCAGCA
>NZ_WWJX01000757.1 GCF_009865215.1 Streptomyces sp. SID3343
CCGGCCCGTCCACGCCCGCGCCCACCGGCCCCACGACGCCCGCCCCGACCGTCCCCGTGCCCACCGCTCCCGGCCCCACCACGTCGCTCTCCCGGACCGCGAGCGCGACGGCGTCCGTGTTCGCATCCGCGTCCCGGCCGGTGACCGCCGGTGCGTCGGCGACCGCCCGAGGGGCCGGCACGGTCGGCGGGTCCGGCTCGACCGACGGATCGGCCGCCTCCGGAGGATCCCGTGGCGGCGGAGGCGGCGGTCTGGCCAGGACCGGTGCCCAGGTCGGCGGCCTGCTCCTGCTCTCGTTCGGCCTGCTCGGCACCGGCTTCGCGATCCGCGCCGGCGCCCGTCGCAAGAACGCCGGCGCCCGTCGCAAGATCGGAGACCACGCGTGAAGACCACCAGCCGCTTCGGCCGCCTCGCGGCGGCGCTCGCCGTCCTGATCGTGCCGACCGCGGCGCAGATCACCGCGACGGTTCCCGCCGCATACGCGGTGGACACCGCCAAGGGCACGCCCGGCTTCTGCCCGGACGCGAGCGGCGTGACGGTGATCGTCGACTTCCGGGAGCTCGGCGGCACCACCATCGTCCGCTGCGCGCCCGGCGACCAGGCGACCGGCCACGCCGCGCTCAGGAACGCCGGCATCGAGATCGCCGGGACCACCCGCTGGGGCGAGGCGTTCGTCTGCCGCATCGAGGGCAAGCCCGGGCCCAACTCCGAACCGTGCATCGACACCCCGCCGGCGACCGCCTACTGGTCCTACTGGCACGCGCCGAACAACGGGACGTGGACCTACAGCCAGTGGGGCGTGATGAACCGCAAACCCCCGCCCGGGAGCTTCGAGGGCTGGTCGTTCTCGAAGAACAAGACCGAGACCACCAATCCGCCACCGCGCGTGAGCCCGGCCCGGCCGGTCGCCCCGCCGCCGGCGACCACGCGGCCACCGG
>NZ_WWJX01000758.1 GCF_009865215.1 Streptomyces sp. SID3343
CGACCGATATTCGGGCGAGTTTGTGTCGTGCCGGAGTGGTGCGCAAAGACCGTCTCCTTGCGGGACAGAGGGCGCGTCGAAGCGCCTCTGGAGAGGGGTGGTGCCACGGCATGAGCGGTTCGGTACCGGTTTTCGACCCGAGGGGCCGAAGCGTGCTGGGACAAGCACTTGCCTGGACCCTGCCGAGACCTGAAAAGCCTTCATCGGTACGGCAGTTCGAACCGCGGCGCACCGGACGGGGAGCTTCCGGTCGGCCACGTGACATGTACCATGTCACGAATCACATTGTCCGTGAAGAGCTGATGAAGACCGAGTGTGCTCGGTTGACCGAAAGTTCACAGCGGA
>NZ_WWJX01000759.1 GCF_009865215.1 Streptomyces sp. SID3343
CGGCGTCCCGGGCGCGCGAGGCAGCGGTCCCGTCCGTGTCCCGGGCGTGGACTCCGCGGACCGCGGCGGGTCAGTCGGTGCCCAACCCGAAGTCGCGGGCCCGGGCGACCGCTTCGGCGCGCGAACCGACGTGCAGCTTCTCGAAGATGTGCGTGATGTGGTTGCGCACGGTCTTCTCCGCGAGGAACAGCCGGCGCGCGATGTGGCGGTTGTCCAGTCCGCGCGCGAGCAGGTCCAGGACCTCGCACTCGCGCGCGGTCAACTCGGGGAACAGTCGCTCGCCGTCGCGGGGCGCGCCGCCCGCGAGCAGCGCGGTGAGC
>NZ_WWJX01000760.1 GCF_009865215.1 Streptomyces sp. SID3343
GGAGCAGAGGGCGTCGGGGGAGTCGACGGAGCCGACGGGCCCGCAGCATCCGCGGGGCCCGATGCGTCCGGTGCCGGGGCGTCGTGGGTCGGCTCGGGCCGGCCGACGGGGGCGGGCCGGGCGTCGGCCAGGCCCGGAATGGGCGTGCCGCCGGCGGGAGTGGTCGGCACCTCGTGCGACCCGTACGGCGAATCGCCGGGGGCGCCGTCCGCGCGATACGGGGCCGGCGCGGTCGTCGGCTCGACGGGGGCGGGTTCGTCCCGGGCCTGCGGTGCGTGGGCGTGCGGGGCGGGCGCTCGCGGCGGCTCGACC
>NZ_WWJX01000081.1 GCF_009865215.1 Streptomyces sp. SID3343
GCCGACGTGGACCGCGCCGCGCGCCTGGAACCCGAGCTGCCCGCGGTGCGCCGAGCCGGGCCTCTGCTGCGCGGTTGGCAGGCGCTGGCGCTCTCCCGGGAGGGCCGGCACGACGAGGCCCTGGCGATCCGCTTCGAGCTGGAACGGGCCGTGCCGACCGACGTGCGCAATCTCCAGTGCATCGCACTGTCGGCGCTGCGCGCGGGGCTCGCGGACGAGCCGGGCCGGACCGCGGCGATGTGGCATCTGGTCTGCGGAACGTGGGCGGCGGTCCTGTACAGCCCCGACTTTTGGGCCGACCTCGAATCGCGCACCGCGCGCGAGGTGTGGCCCGAACAGATCCGGGCCGCGCGGGACGAGCAGATTCGGCGGGTGTACCGGGAGTTGCGCGAGCGCGCGGCCGGCACCGAGGGCGCGATCACCGCGCTGTACCGCGAACTCGAACAGCGCTGGAGCCTGGAGGTGGAGGTCACCGAGCGGCTCGCGCGGATCGACCTGCCGCCGGGTGCGCTCGCGTGTGGGCCGATGCTGCTCGAACGCGTCGCCGACCCCGAGACGGGGTCCGACGCGGGGCGCGAACTGGCCGCCGCGGTGCGTGCCGCCGCCGACCCGCACACCGGCGAACTTCTCGCCCCGCTGGGCCTGTTCCGCCACCTGATCGACACCGGTCGGCTCGACGAGGCGGTCACCGGGCTGACCGTGCGGGCCGGGC
>NZ_WWJX01000761.1 GCF_009865215.1 Streptomyces sp. SID3343
GAGGCTCGCCGGGGGCGGAGGGCCGGCAGGGAGCGAGGTTTGCAGGTCGGAGGGCTCGCGCTTGGGGCGGGCGTGCCGGGTGGGCTACGTCTTGCGCAGGTCGGGAGCCGGTACGCCGATCAACTCCCGCCGGATCGCGTCCCACACCGCGTACATCCCCCGCCGCAGCGCGGGTGAGTCGTTGGTGAGTACGCGCACCCACGCGCCGCAGTCGTACGGGAGTACGCTCGCCGCGCCGGTCAGGCCGGTCGCCGCGAGCGCGTCGTGCAGCACGTCGGCGACCCGCGCGGCGGGCACGATCGCGGTCACCACGAACAACGACGCCATCAGCCCGTACCCACCGAGCACGGCGGGTCCGGTGACGCCGTTCCCGGTCGCCCCCGGCACGAGTCGGACCGGATCCACGACGAGCAGGGTGCCATCGGGTCGCCGCACCTCCAAGTCCGACGCGTACACGGCGTATCGGTGCCGCTCGCCCCGCGCGAGCCGCCCCGCAGCCACCGTCTCACCGAGCAGCACGGTCGCGCCCGGGTCGACGGTGACGTGCGTGCGCTGGTGCAGGCGCGAGTCCACACACGGCACGACCGGATCGGGCAGATACTCCAACCAGGCCCCCGGACCCACGCTCAGGTTCACCGTGTGGGCCGCGTAGTCGTACTCCATCCGGTGTACCTTCGTCGCCGCCTGGGTGGTCAGCAGCACGGCCGTGTCGGCGCCGCACTCGACGTCGATCCGTTGCCGGTCCGCCTGGATCAGTCCGCCGCCGGTGGACATCACGTAGGTGACCGCGAGATCCGGGCGGCCCGGGTCGATGTGGAGCGGGCGGGTGATCTGGAGCGGTGACTTCTGGTAGTGCCGGACCAGTTCGGTCCGGCCACGCTTGGCGGCGAAGCCGAGTTCGAGCAGGCCGACCTTGCCCGCACCGCCGACCGGCACGGTATCGGGCACCGCCGCGTACGCGGCGACCTCGCCCGGCACCCGAACCGGCTCGTAGTGCCCCGGGTCGAGCCGGGAGCCCTCGGTGGTGAACGGCCGGGTGCTCACGCGGGAAGCGGTTGGGCGTCGACTCGGCGCGCGTCGAGGAAGTCGGCGATCTCGGTGATCCCCTGGCCGGTCAGCGAATTGGTGAGTTGCACCGGGGCACCGCCGCGCACGGCGAAGGCGTCACGCTCCATCAGTTCGAGGTCGGTGCGCACGTAGCGGGCGATGTCCACCTTGTTGATCACCAGGAGTTCGCATTCGGTGATGCCGGGCCCGCGCTTGCGCGGCATCTTGTCCCCCTGCGCGGTGTCGAGCACGAACAGGAAGAGGTCGACGAGGGCCGGGCTGAACGTCAGGGTGAGATTGTCCCCACCGCTCTCGTACAGCAGCGTGTCCACATCCGGGAACGCGTCGAGGAGTTCGGCGCCGGCGGCGAGGTTCATCGTCGGGTCGTCGCGCACGGCGGTGTGCGGACACGCGCCTGTCTCCACCCCGACGACGCGCTCCGGCGCGAGCACCCCGGCGAGGGTGCGGCGCACGTGATGGGCGTCCTCCTGCGTGTAGATGTCGTTGGTGATCACGGCCGGGCGCCTGCCACGTTCGATCAGCACCGGCACGAGCGCCTCGATCAACGCGGTCTTACCGGAACCGACCGGGCCACCGATGCCGACCCGCAACACGTTGTGATCCATGGTTCGTTCTCTTTCCTCGTGCGTATGGGGAGTGTGGTGTGGGAGGTGTGGTGTGGGAGGTGCGCCGATCAGCTGGCGAACAGGCGGGCGTCGGCTCGTTCGTGATGTCCGGCGTGGACGTCGGACAGCGGTACGCACCCACCCAGGTCGGGCAGTTCGCGGGTGCGGGCCGCCGCCACCACCTCGTCGATCACCGGAGCGACCTGCCGCAGCACGACCTGCGCGCTCCGGTGGTCGGCCAGGCGCAGCCGCAACGCCGCCCCGGTGAAACTGGCGCAGAACGCGAACACGTCGGCGGTGGCCGCCTGTTGCTCGGGTACGCCGGTTGCCGCGTACACCACACCCGCCACGACGGCCTGACACCCGGGCGCCTTGCGGGCGGCGACCAGGTCGGCGTACGGGGCGATCCCGGCCGCGGCGTCGGCGAACACCTCCGGTGCCAGGTCCAGCAGTTGGCGGCCGGTCCGGGTCGCCGCGATGCGCTGCTCGCGGCCCAACTTCGCGGCGTACAGCCGCTCGTCGACCGCGCCCACCCCGGCCCAGTCACCGGTGCACGCGGCCCGATGGGCCAACACCAACGCGGTCGCGTCGGCCGGGCCGACTCCGTGTCGCAGCAGGTCCGTGAGCAGGTCGGCGAGGCTCGCCCGGTCCACCGCGCGGGCTTGCGCATAGCCCTCCAGACCGTGCGAGAGCGTGTACAGACCGCTCGGGAAGGCCGAGTCGGTCAGTTGCATCGCGACCAGCCAGGCGTCGGATGGCTGGGTGGGCGGGGGCACGGACCCGGGCGTGGGATCGGGCGGGGGCGCGAGGATGCGATCGGGTGGGGGATCGGGCTCGGGGGTGTGATCGGGCTCAGGGGTGTAGTCGTGCTCGGGGGTGGAATCGAGCTGGGGGGTGTAATCGGGCTCGGGGCGGACCTTCGGCGTTCGGATCACGCGATGTAGAACAGGTGGTTGAGCGGCAGTTCGCGCGCCGGCTCGATGGTGGCGGGCTCGCCGTCCACGGTGACCTTGTACGTCTCGGGATCCACCTCGATCCGAGGCGTCGCCGAGTTGCGCACCATGTGCTGCTTTCCGATCGAGCGGCAACCGCGCACGGGCGCGATCCGCCGGCGCAGATCCAGTTCCTTGGGGACACCGCGTTCGATCGCCGCGCGCGACAGAAAAGTCACGGACGTCTCCTGAGCCGCTCGGCCGTAGGCGCCGAACATCGGTCGGTAGTAGACCGGTTGCGGCGTGGGCAGCGACGCGTTGGGGTCGCCCATCAGGGCCCAGTTGACCATGCCGCCCTTGATGATCAGTTTGGGTTTGGCGCCGAAGGAGTGGATCGGCCACAGCACCACGTCGGCAAGCTTGCCGGGTTCGAGCGAGCCGATCGTGTCGGCG
This sequence comes from Streptomyces sp. SID3343, assembly GCF_009865215.1. GTDB lineage: Bacteria > Actinomycetota > Actinomycetes > Streptomycetales > Streptomycetaceae > Embleya. Next base: position 3,059 of record NZ_WWJX01000761.1, read on the forward strand.
GCGCCGACCGCCAGTGCGGGGTTGATGGTGAGCTTCGCGAGGTAGCGCAACACCCGGGCGTTGTCGTTGCGTTCGCTGTCCTCGGGCAGTTTGCCGCGCATCGCCTTGCAGTGGTGCGCCGTCTGGAACAGCCGCGCGAAGCTCTCGCCGACGCGGCCCATCGCCTGCGAGTCGGACGAGAAGATGCTGATCACGCCGAGGTCGTGCAGCACGGTCTCGGCTGCGATCGTTTCGGCCCGCACCCTGCTGTCCGCGAACGAGACGTCCTCGGGGATGTCCCGGCTGAGGTGGTGGCACACCATCACCATGTCGAGCAGTTCGTCGACCGAGTTCACGCTGTAGGGCAGGGTCGGATTCGTCGAGGAGGGCAGCACGTTCGGTTCGCCGGCCACCCGCATGATGTCCGGCGCGTGGCCGCCGCCCGCGCCCTCGGTGTGGAAGGTGTGGATGGTACGGCCGTCGATCGCGGACAGGGTGTCCTCGAAGAACCCGGACTCGTTGAGCGTGTCGGTGTGTACGGCCACCTGGACGTCGTATTCGTCGGCGACACGCAGCGCGCAATCCAGCGCGGCAGGCGTCGCGCCCCAGTCCTCGTGCACCTTGAGGCCGGCCACGCCCGCCTCGACCTGCTCCCGCAGCGCGTCGGGCAGGCTGCCGTTGCCCTTGCCCAACAGGCCTATGTTGACGGGGAGTTCCTCGGCCGCCTGAAGCATCCGCGAGATGTTCCACGGGCCGGGCGTGCAGGTCGTGCCGTTGGTGCCGTCGGTGGGCCCGGTCCCGCCGCCGAAGAAGGTGGTGATCCCGTTGCTCAGCCCCTCCTGTGCCTGCTGCGGGGAGATGAAGTGGATGTGCGAGTCGATGCCGCCCGCGGTGGCGATCAGGTGCTCGCCCGAGATCACCTCGGTGCCGGGGCCGATCAACAGGTCGGGGTGCACGCCGTTTTGGGTGTGCGGGTTGCCGGCCTTGCCGACGCCGACGATCAGGCCGGCCTTGATCCCGATGTCGCCCTTGACCACACCGAGCACCGGGTCGAGCACGACGACGTTGGTGACGACCAGGTCGAGCGCGCCCCGGGCGGCGGTGGCGGCCGGGTCCTGCGCCATGCCGTCGCGAATCACCTTGCCTCCGCCGTAGACGGCCTCGTCGCCGTACGATCCGGCGTTGTGGTCGTGCTCGACCTCGACGATCAGGTTGGTGTCGGCCAGGTGGAAACGGTCGCCGACGGTCGGGCCGAACAGGTCGGTGTACTGCCGACGGGAGATGATCGCCATCACGCGCCGCCCTTCGGGGAGGTGTGCCTTGCGGCCGGGCTCGGGGTGCTGTGGCCTGGG
>NZ_WWJX01000762.1 GCF_009865215.1 Streptomyces sp. SID3343
ACCGCGGTCACCCCGTACGGCAGGTCCACGTCCGCGCGCCATCCGGGTCCGTCGCGGGTGATCGGGGCGACGAACGCCTTGCCGCCCCAACCCTTGGCCATCGCCTTGTTGATCTCGGCGATCCCCAACGCGCCCAGCGCGCGCAACACAAAGTGGCTCGTGAGCTTCTGCACCTGCGGCTTGACCACGGACGGGCCGATCACCGGCCGATCCTCCGGGGCGCCGACGAACCCCAAACCCGCGACGATCCCCGCGAGCGTCAACAGCAGCGCCCACGTGGGACCGGCGAGCACGAGCGCGGTGAACAGCACGCTCGCGCACAGGCACGCCGCGGCGAGGATGGTTCCGCGCAGCCGTGCCTTGCCGTCGCGGTGCTTGGCAAGCTTCAGGTACTCGTTGGCGTCGGCCCTGCGGATCGCTTCCGCCCGCACCGGCCGGGCGTCGGCGTCGCCCACCCACCGGAACGCACGGCCCACCAGGCGCACCGCGCCGAGCGGGGAGCGCACCGCGAGGGTTCCGGCGTAGACCGGGGTGCGCACGGCGTGGAACGCGAACACGTGCCGGTAGTGGTCGAAGACCCACCGCGCCTGCTCACGCAACGCATCACGCGAGCGAAGCCACGACGGGAGCACGGCGCGGCGCTGCTCGCCGCGCACCGACTCGTTCCACGTCGGCCGCTCACGCCCCGGCGGGTCGACCGGCACCGGCGGGTTGTCGTCGTCGTCCTCGATCGGGTCGGGGTCCGGGTCGACGCGGGTCTCGGCGTCCGGGTCGACGCTCTCACGCTGCTTGAAGGGAAGGACCGACCCGCCGGGCGGGGTGTCGTCGCCCTGCTTGTCGAAGGGATCCGACTCGAAGTCGGGACTGTCGAAGGTGTCGTGCGACATGCTGGATCTCTCCTCTTTGGGGAGGGCGGGCCCCGGCGGTTGCTGCCAGGCGTGGCCGGGGCCCGCGGTTGTGGAGACGGTCAGCGGTGGCAGGTGCAGTGGTCGTCGCAGGCGTCGTACGGGCGCTCGGTCACCGCGCCGTTGGCGTCGGTGTAGATCTCGCACTCGCAGTCCCAGCACTGCCACCGGCCGTGCAGGCCGGCGTCCATGGCGGCGCGGGTCTCGGGGTCGGTGTCCTCGGACAGGTCCCGCATGGTCGCCCCGTGACAGCGCGGCGGCAGTGCGGCGGTGACGGTGTCGCCCCGGTCGACGTCCTCGAAGTCCGGGCCGGTGGTGCAGCTCATTACGGCTCCCTGGTTTCGGTGGTCAGGCGACGCGCTGTTCCTCGGGATGGGCGCAGGCCACGCAGCAGCCGAGCGACGTCGGGATGACGTATCCCGCATCGGCGCGGCAGGTCGGGCAGGTGCGCCGGGCGGTCATCGCCGCGGCGAGCGCGCGGTGTCGGCCCGGTGTCATCGGCCGGACCGTGCGGGCGCGGTCGACGCGGTACAGGTACGCGACGCGCAACCCGCGTGCCCTGGACTGCCACATGAGTTGCGCGGCGGGGTCCTGCCCGCCGGGCCGCAACCCTTCCGCCCGGAGCTGTCGGCGCGTCATGAGCCCGTCGGGGGCGGACCGCCACGGGTAGGTCGGCGTGCCGTAGCGGGCGCCGGTGGGGTCCCAGAAGCGTTTCCGGAACCGGGCCATCACGCCTCGCCGGTGGCGTCGCCGTCGACCACGAGGTGCAGGCCGCTGGCGGTGCGTTCGGCGAGCAGCGCGTCCCGCAGGGTCCGGCCGTTCGCCGACGACGTGCGGACCGCCTTGCGGACCGCCTCGCCCGTCAGTCGGTCGACCGGCCAACCGGCCGTCAACTCTCGTGCCTGTACGAGTAGTTCATCGGTCGACCGGTTGCGGCCGGTCGACTTCGCAGCGGGCGGAACCTTGCCGGTCGACTTGCGCGGACGACCACCGGTCGACCGGATCACGCCCGACTCGATCACTCCGCTTTGTGATGAAATGTGCTGATCAGGGGTCGACTGCTTCTCATCAGTCGGGGCAGTCGAGCGGACCTTGCCGAGCAGCTCGGCGACCGGCCGCGCCGAGTCGAACGCGAGGATCAACGCGTCCCGCACGGCCTTGTCGGAGTCGAGCACCGACCCGCCCGGGGCGACGTCGGCGAGAGTTGCGGTCGGAGTCTGCAACACCGACAACGCGACCGGCTCGACACCCGACTCGGGCGCGTCGGCGAGCAGTTCGGCGACCTTGCGCACCGCCTTGTGATGACGCTTGAGCGTGCGACGCGTCACCCCGGGATCGGCGCCGTACACCGCACGCCACGCCACGATCCACGCCGCATCCTCCGTCAAGCCGGGCACCGCGGCGAGCAGGTCGCGCATGCGCCGACTCACCTTGCGAAACCGCGCCGTGCGGTACAGCTCGGCGCGCAACTGCTCGCCCGTCTTCCCGCCGGCGTGCTCCGCTTGGCTGTGTGCGTAGGACTCCCAGAGCAGCACGCCGAGCATCGACGCGATCCCCAGGACGACCGCGAGCGGAACGCTCCGGTGGATCGTGTGCGCCACGTTCAAGGCCGCGGCGGCGAGCGCCGAACCCCACGTGATCGCCCG
>NZ_WWJX01000763.1 GCF_009865215.1 Streptomyces sp. SID3343
CGGCCTGCTCGGCCGCCGCTCGCGCATAGCGCCCCGCCCGGGCCGCCGTGGACCGACTCTCGGCGCGCCCGAAGTGGTAGGCGAGCGCGGCCACATCGCTCGGGTGCAGCCGCTCGATCGTCTCGGCCGCCGCCGCGTGCCAGCGCGCCCGTCGCGGCCTGGGGATGTCCTCGTACAGCGCGTCGCGGACCAGCGCGTGCGCGAACTGCGCACGGTCCGGACCCGGATAGGTCACGAAGCCCGCGAGCTGCGCGAACTCCAGGGCGTCGAGCACGAGTTCCTCGTCGTCGAG
>NZ_WWJX01000764.1 GCF_009865215.1 Streptomyces sp. SID3343
GACGTTCGGTGGGTGCGGTGGTGCGGTGGGTGCGGTGGGTGTGCAGGTGTGCGCCGGCGAGTGGTGGGCGTGTGCCGAGTGTGCGACGACACGCGATGAGCACGGGTCGGGTGGGCGGTGGGGACTGTGGGTGGGCGATGACGTTCGGTGGGACCGGTGGGCGCGGTGGGTGTGCGGGTGTGGGATGGCGGCGATGGGCGGGGGCCATACGCGGCGTCCTGTGAC
>NZ_WWJX01000765.1 GCF_009865215.1 Streptomyces sp. SID3343
AGGACGTCCCGTTCGAGCGGCTGGTGGACCGGCTGTGCCCGCAGCGCGACCTGGCCCGCACTCCGCTGTTCCAGGTGATGTTCAACATGCTGAGCATGCCCGAACCGGAACTGCGGCTGCCGGGCGTGCGCGGCGAGTTGGTGGCCGCCGAGGAGGGCGGCTCCAAGTTCGACCTCACGCTGTACGCCCGGCCCGCCGCCGACGG
>NZ_WWJX01000766.1 GCF_009865215.1 Streptomyces sp. SID3343
CCTCAACCCGAGCAGATTGAAGACACTTCCTAGGACGCCTGGTTCACCGAACACGAGTCGACGAACGACCCGGTGCCGCAGCCTCGCGACGACACCGGAGAGAGGGGGCCCGAAACCGTCCCGAGACCCCCGTCGCCGTCCTGGCCCCGGGCGATCCGGGCCGTCCGCGCCTGGATCGCTCCCTGGATCGCGCTGCAACGCTACTGGCGGGCATGGTCGAACGCGCCCCCACCCACACAGTTACAAGCCCTGATGAACTCGGTCGGTCCAGGCCACGGCCTCCACCTTTACCTCCCGAACTAACAAACCACCGCTAGTGTGATGCGCCAGATTTTCCAGCTCTAAGTTGCTAGCGTCTTTGTCATGTCGCGTTCGGCGGAGTTCGTGTTGACGGAGGACGAGCGTGGCGAGTTGGAGCGCTGGTCGCGGGGTTCGTCGAGGTTGGCGGTGCGGGCGCGGATCGTGTTGCGGTGCGCCGAGCCCGACGTCGTGTACGCGCGGGTAGCCGCCGACCTGGGCGTGTCGGAGATGACGGTCGGCAAGTGGCGGAAGCGGTTCGCGCGGTCGCGGCTGGAGGGCTTGGAAGACGCGGGCCGATCCGGTCGGCCGAAGGCCGTCCTGGTGTTGACGGACGTCGAGCGTGCGCAGTTGACGCGGTGGGCTCGTCGGGCGAAGACCTCGCAGGCCTTGGCGCTCAGGGCCAGGATCGTCCTGGCCTGCGCGGACGAGGCGTCGAACAAGGAAGTGGCCGTTCGTCTGGGCACCACGGCGTCGATGGTGACCCGATGGCGGCGACGGTTCGTGGAGTCCCGACTGGAGGGCCTGGCCGACGAGTTGCGGCCGGGCCGACCGCCCTCGATCCTCCTCGACCGGGTCGAGGACGTCGTCGTCGCGACATTGGAAACCTCGCCGCGGGACGCCACCCACTGGTCGCGGGCCTCGATGGCGGAACGCACCGGCCTGTCGAGGTCGACGATCGGACGGATCTGGCGGCGGTTCGACCTCAAACCCCACGTCCGGGACACGTTCAAGCTCTCCACGGACCCGCAGTTCGTCGAGAAGGTCGTCGACGTCGTCGGGCTCTACCACCATCCGCCGGAGAAGGCCGTGGTGCTGTGTGTGGACGAGAAGTCCCAGGTCCAGGCGTTGGATCGCTCGCAACCGGTTCTGCCGATGATGCCGGGCATGCCGGAACGGCGCACCCACGACTACCAACGACACGGCGTGACGAGCCTGTTCGCCGCGTTCGACATCGAGGACGGCAGCGTCATCAGCTCGCTGCATCGTCGCCATCGGGCCGTGGAGTTCAAGAAGTTCCTGGTCAGGATAGACAAGGCCGTGCCGGCCGAACTCGACGTGCACCTGATCTGCGACAACTACGCCACCCACAAGACCCCCGCGATCAAGGCATGGCTGGCGCGGCACCCACGCTTCCACGTCCATTTCACGCCCACCGGCTCCAGTTGGATCAACCAGGTCGAGCGATGGTTCGGACATCTGACCGACAAGCTGATCCGCAGAGGCACCCACAGATCGGTCCAGGCCCTCGAAGCCGACATCCGTGAATGGATCCGGACCTGGAACGAGGACCCGAGACCGTTCGTCTGGAGCAAGTCCGCCGACGAGATCCTCAATTCCCTAGCGAAATATATCGCCAGAATTTCTGGCGCATCACACTAGCGCACCGACCACATCCACCACCGCACACTGGACCTGCATCGCTCCGCCCCCGGCCGACACCGCCGCGAGAGCACAGTGTGCGTCAACCGCGCGGACGTCCATTTCGGCCTGAACGCGCCAGGGCACCCGAACACGTGGTCGTTCGCAACGCGTGCTCGTCCGACCCGACCGTCGCCGCAGTGCCGTGCCCGTGGGGCGTCGAAACCGTGCCGCGCTCCAAGAAGTGGCACCGCGCCGACCTCGACGAGCGCCGGGGCCTGCCGGCCTGGGTGGGCAACCCGGCCGCAGCCGGGCCTCGCCGGCCGAGCTCCAAGCGGTGACCGCGGGCGCCTGATCACGCCTGCCTCGACCTCGCGCTCGTTACCTGACTAGAGTCAGAGAATGGATGCCGAGCAGATCGAGCGGGTACGGCGGTTCAACCGCACCGTCACCGAACGGGTGGGCGTGCTCCACGAACGCTATCTGGGGCGCGATCGGCCCATCGGCGAGGCTCGGCTGCTCTGGGAGATCGGCGAGCAGGGCCGGGACGTACGGCGGCTGCGCGAGCGCCTCGGGCTCGACTCGGGATATGTCAGCCGTCTGCTGCGCTCCCTGGCGACCGACGGACTGGTGACAGTGGAGCCGCACCCCCGGGACAGACGGGTGCGTACCGTCCGGCTCACCGACGCAGGCCGTGTGGAGCGCGCCACGCTCGACGGCCGCAGCGACGAGTTGGCCGGCTCGCTGCTGGAGCCGCTCAACACCGACCAGCGCGCGCGGTTGGTCGCCGCCATGGCCGAGGTGGAGCGGCTGCTGACTGCGGCGACGGTCACGCTGGACGCCGTCGACCCGGACCACCCCGACGCCCGGCACTGCTTGGAGTCCTACTTCAGCGAGCTGCAGGAAAGCTTCGACACCGGCTTCGACCCCGAGCGGAGCCTGCTGCCCGACGCGGGCGAACTCCGGCTGCCGCACGGCCTGTTCCTGGTCGCCCGCTTGCACGGTGAACCCGTCGGGTGCGCCGGCCTGAAACTCCCGCCCCGCGCCCCCGGCGAGATCAAGCGCATGTGGGTCGCACCCCACACCCGGGGCCTGGGCCTCGCCCGCCGGCTGCTGACCGAACTGGAGGCACGGGCGGCCCGGCACGGCCACGACGTACTGCGCCTGGACACCAACAAGGCGCTCGACGCCGCGATCGGCCTGTACCGCTCCCACGGCTTCCGCGAGGTCGCCGCCTTCAACGACGAGCCCTACGCCCACCATTGGTTCGAGAAGCCGATCGCCGGACCAGCGTCGGGGTAGAGCCCGCGCGAGTCGGCCGGTACAGCGGCGGCGACCGAGCTGAGTCGGAGGCCGCCCTCGCGCCGGCCCGCGAGTTCAAGGCCCACGCCCCGCACTGCCGGGTAATTTTGGCGGTGTACGAGATGAAGAGGCTGGGACGGGACGCGCCGGAACTGACGGCCCCGTCCGACCACTTGACCGCCCACGGTCTGGTGCCGGAGATGCTCGCCGGGCCGCTGCCCGGGACCCACGGCCCCACCGGGCCGGGCGCATCCTGTCAACAACACCGGTTGCCTGCCCGGCCCCACCTGCACCGGGTCCGACGGCCTGTGGGGACCGGGCTGGGCGAACAACCCGGCCAACCCCAACTACCCCCCGAACCGCACCCCGTTCCTGGCATACACCTACGCCGACGCCGCGCACCCGAGCGACTGGCCCTACCAGGAACGAGTGGGGCCGTGTCGCGGGCATCGGGTGACGGCGCGGGCGTCCAAGGTTCGGTCCACCGCGCGGAGTTCGGTCGGGTGGGCCTTGCGGGGCATCGGGAACACGTCCGGTCCGACGACCGGAGCGTGTGGTCGCCCCGCTCGCGGTCGTCGTGGCGGGGATCGGTCATGTGTTCGATGGGCAAATTCGCGGCCGGTCCCGGGCCGCCTTCGACTCGCGGTCGCGTACGAGTTGTCGCAGGGGCCTTTCGCGGCCCTCGGGGACGTGGTCGCTTCGCACGGTAGGCGTACGGTCCGAGGATGGGGACCGTGCTCGCGGGTCAGCCGTAGGTGAAGAACAGTGCCCACGTCACGTGGTTGTAGCCGCACGCCGACCGGTCGTACGTCCACAGGCCCTGGTCGACGCCCCTGGCGCGCGTCGACTCGCACGAGAAGGCAACCTCGCCCACCGTCCACGGGTTTTCCCAACGGAACCGACCATCCGTCCCGGATCCTGCAAATCCACAAGCCACCGGCCGGACAAAGCCGAGCAAGACACCAAAACCCAGGACACACAGCCAAGATCCAAAGTCCCAGATCCTGCAAATCCAATGGTCAACGCATGATCAATTCGACAAGTTCTTTCAAAACAGCCGGGACGGAGCAACCGCCGGATCACGTTCAGGCCAATCTCCAGGACGGCCGGCACGCGCTCGCGCGAAGGCTTCCACGGCCGGACAGGCCGGCGTCACCAGCACAGCATCGAGAACCGGAAAGCGGCCTGAAGCACCTTCAGCCTCTGACAGCCCGTCCCGGCAACCGGCAGCAGACGGCCGAAATCGTGCGCTCGGCAAGAGCGCCGGAACCACGGCACGGGAACAACGCGTATCTCTTGCCATGGACAATGCCTCTGGGTACAGCGCCCCGTACGCCTTCATGATCCCGCTGATCCTCGGTTCGTTTGTTCTGATCATCGGAGTGCGGAACATTGGCAAGACCAGAAAACTGCGGCGAACCGGAGCAATGGCGAACGGGGAGGTTATCCGTCATAGCCACAGCTCCAGCGACAGTGGACAGAAATTGCACTCCCCCATTGTGGCGTGGCAGACCCCTGAAGGCAGCGAACATGAATACTGCCCCAGCATGCACAGGAGCGGGAAGGGCCGCTTCAAGCTGGGCACCCGTGTGGTGATCTACTACGATCCGGCCGATCCTGACCGCGCCATTCTCAAGGGCTACGACGGAGGCTTCGGCTATTGGCTCTTCGCGGTATTCGGCGCCGTGGTATTCGGCATCGGGTTGTTCCTTCTCGCAACGGTGCCCCAGGGTGGCTCTTTTTAGCAAAGCAGGGCCTGCGCCGCCGTCCGGCCCGGGGGCGGCCCCGGGTCCCCTCACGCGGGCGCTTCGCCGGCACCGGGTGCGTCCGCACTGCGAGCCCTGCAAAGTCTCGAACGGCCGCGACGTCGCGGTGATCGCCCATCCCCCGGGTCAGGAAATCCGGTTCGACTGGACGGAGTTGCCCGATCCGCCCGAGCAGTCGGGAGCCGCGAACACACCCATCTGTTGGTCGGCGCGCTCGCGCATTCGAGTCGGTGGCGGGCGGTGATCGCCGAATCCAAGGACTTCCCGCACTTGGTCCAGGTTCACAAGCCGGGTGGGGGATGCTGGTGACGCGCCGGCTCGGCGAGGACTACCTCCACATCGTCACGGCCGGCCGGGCCGTGGCCGCCCGCCATCACCGCGTCCCGCGCGGAGGGGGGCAGAGCATCCGCGACGCCGGCCATGTGATCGCCCTGGAACGCGCGGTGTTGGAGTCGTTCACCGACCGCGAGCCCTGCCGGACCAAGATTCGGCGCCCGCTCGCCCAAGCCGCCCTGGAGGAGGCCGACCGCCTGCGGAACGCAAGTTCCGGGGCGAGTTCGGCCAAGCGTGTGGTGATCGACATGTCCGCCTATACCGCCGACCGCCGTGGTCAGGGCGGCGATCAGCCGGGCATGGCGACGTCGGCGGGCAGGCAGGTCCAGGCGGGCGGGAATCGCGGTCACTCACGCACCATGCCGCGCCGCATCCGCCGGTGCCTCCCGTTCTCGTGAACATCACCCCAGCCGATCGGCAGGCGCCTCCCGGCGTCATGACGAACCGACTTCACAGCTCATGATCAAAGCCACGCGGACGCGGTGCGCGGGTGCGTGCGGGCGGTCAGGGCATGTCGCCGGACCAGTGCAGGCGGCCGTCCGGCGGGGTCGCGTGGTCGTACATCGACCGGCCGCCGGCGTAGTGCCCGTAGGTGGCGATCAGGGCCACGCCGTGCGGATACGGCGGTTGCCGGTCATCGATTCCGTTGGTCAGGGACTCGTGGTCCTTGTGGGGGCAAGTGTCAACCCCGCCGGTACGGGGATCCCGGCCGCAAACGACAAGCCGGGCGGGCAGCTCCCCGACGCGCCGGAGAAGTCGACTGTGCCCCCGGAAAATTGTGCGCCGACGAAGCCGATCGCGCCGCCGGAGAACTCCGCGCCAGAGAAGTCGACCGCGCCACCGGAGAACTCCGCGTTGACGAAGTCGACCCTGCCGCCGGAGAGCCGCCGGAGAACTGTGCGTGGGTGAAGCCGACCCTGCCGCCGGAGAACTGCGCGCGGGAGAAGACGACCGCGCCGCCGGAGAACCTCGCGCCGACGAAGTCGACCGCACTGCCGGAGAACTGCGCGCGGGAGAAGTCGACCTTGCCGCCGGTGAATTGTGCGCGGGTGAAGTCGACGGTACCGGTGAGGCCGGTGGTGGGGTCGGCGGTGAAGACGGCTTGGGTGAAGTCGCCGCCGTCGAAGACGACGTCGGTGAAGTCGAGGTCGTGGCCGCGCCAGGAGTGAGGGTTGGTGGCGGGGTCCAGGCGTAGGTGGTCGCGGACGAGGCGGATGACGGTGTGGCGCACCTGGCGCAGGGCGAGGTACTCGTGGTGGGCGATGGTGTCGCCGGCGGGCAGGGCGGTCTCGGGGGTGTAGGGCAGCCGGAGGTAGGCGCACAGGACGTCGATGCAGGCTTGACGGAGGTTGGTGGTGGTGGGGGCGTCGTCGGCGAGGCCGGTGAGGGCATGGACGCCGCCGAGGCGGACGGCGGGTGATTCGTGGCCGAGTTGGGTGACGGCGGTGGTGAAGCGTTCGGTGTGCAGGGGGGTGGCTTCGCGTAGTGCGGCTTCCTCGTCGACGCGTTGGCGTCGGTAGGCGACGACGAGGGCGCCGGCGCCGGCGACGACACCGAAGGAGAGCTTCACGAGGTCGAAGAGGGTCTTCGAGGACAGTCGGCGTTCGTGTTCCAGGCCCTGGGCGTCGAGGAGGTTCCAGGTGACGGCGAACACGGCTGCGGCGATCAGCACGGCACCGGTGAAGACGAGGGCCAGGACGGGTCCCACGGGCCACAACCGCAGCCCACGACGCCCGGGCGCGCGACGCAACGGGAGAGGACTCATATCCGGGCCTTCCGTTGTCCGCACGGGGGCCCACCGACCGGCTCGGCACCGGTCGTGCCGTCGGGAGACGGGGGGGTCGTCCTGACCCGTCCCGTACCAACGGCGGGGGTAGGCAGGGGTGTTGTCGGTCATGGTCGCGACCGTACGCGCCGGGCCCAGCCGGCGTGGACGGATTGGTATTCTCTCGTCACCCACGACCACAAGTCGGGTCTGTGGCTGATGGAAGGGCTCTACTTCAAGGGCGCCGAGGACGAGGACGGCACCAAGATCCCCGCAGGCGAACTCCGGCACGACCCCTGGGTCGTGATCGAGATCGTCTCCCGGGCCATCGCCGTGATGGAACGGCTCCCCCCGTCCGCTGGTCTTCCCGAGGTCGATCGACCCCCACACCCGCCAGTGGGCGAACCAGAAGCGCCGGGGAGGCGCCCGCACCGGCCACGGCATCGTCAAGGACCTGACTGCCTTCGTGGCCTGGGTCAACACCCACTGCGAGGCGCTGGGACGCCGCCCGGACGCGATCCCTGCCGACGAGCACGGATCGCTGGCACCCAGCCGATTCCGGCGCACGTTGGCGTGGTTCATCCGCCGTCGGCCGCAGGGCTGATCGCCGCCTCGATCCAGTACGGCCATGCCCATATTCGGATGCTCCAGGGCTATGCTGGGACGTTCGAGTCCGGCTTTCCCGACGAATTCTCCTTCGAGGACTGGCTGTTCCGCATCGAGGGCCTGGCCGAGGACGAGCAGAAGCTCGCCCACGGCGAGCACGTCAGCGGCCCGGCTGCCGATGCCTATCACTTTCGGGTGACAGCGGCGAGTCGTGAGTTCGCCGGCCGCGTCCTGACCAGCGAGCGCCAGGCCCGCGACCTCGTCGGCAACCCGCTCCTGCAGATCCACCACGGCCAGGGCATGACCTGCGTCCTCAACCCGGCCACCGCCGCCTGCCGGCTCCGAGGGACGGCCGACGGCCCGATGGTCACCCCCGACCTGAACGACTGCCGCCCCAAATGCCCCAACCTGGTTCGCACCGACCGCGACATCGAGCACGTCCGCGAGCAGGCGGCCGGCCTCGCCGAGATCGTCGCCAACCCCCCTCGCCCCACCACTGCGACACGAGCGTGGCCGACACGAGCTCGACCGGTTGAGGCGGATCATCGATGCGCACCAGCAAGGAGCCGCCGACCTATGACGAAGATTCCGCTCAACGGCGAGACCGACCCGACCCGCCGGGCGATCATCACCGCAATGAACCGGCTCCTCGCGGGAACCCCGCAGCGGTCCAACGGCCGGCTCAACATCACCCGGCCGGCCATCGAAGCCGACCTCAAGCGCCGGCACCTCACCCACCAGCACCCCGACCTCAAAAACCTCTCCCAAGAGCAGGTCGCCAAGAGCGAGGCCCAACGGCGGAGCCACGTCCGGTCCGCCGACACCTTCGAGGAGCTCAAGAGGAAGCACATCGACCTTCAGGCCCACTGCCGGTTTCTGGAGGCGCGGCTCCAGAACTACGCGACCGCTCTCGATCTGATGGCGCTGGAGAACACGGCGCTGTCCGGCCGGGACGCCGAGGCGGCCAAGGTCCGGGTCATGCCACGGCGGCCGCACATGCCATGAGATCGCCGACGCAAGGAGGTTCCTCTTGGTCGGGTGCTCTTCAGAGTGAATCCCACCAGCGCAAGGAGGTGTCGGTCGGCGCCTCAGGGCTCCCGAAGTGGAACGGCACCCCGAATCGCTCCGCAAGGGCCCGCCCAACGGTGCTCGCATCCTCCGCCTCCGGCCAGGGCGGCACTTCGCCATTGAACAAGCGCAAGTCTCCGCCGTATTGGACCAGCGCAAGATCGTGCTCGGCGTTCGGCGCGGTCATGACGGCAAGGAGGCGGACGAACCATCCCTCGGTATCTCCGTCCCACACGGCCTCGATCGCGGCCGGCCGACGGGGAAGCCCTCTGACCTTGGCGGTCAGCGCGTCGAGGTTCAAAGGTGCGGTCGGGACACGGGGAACACGCAACAGCCCCAGTGCAGCACAGCGCTCCGTGACCAGGTCCATGCACTCATGAATGCCCGGCACGGGCTGCGGGGAGGCGTCCCGGATGGCCTTGATCGCTTGAACGTGGTGCTTCTTCGCCAGAAGGGCATCTATGCGGTCCTGCGCTCCGGCGGGCAGAGCGCCCCACACTGGGTTTTCCATAGCCGTATTCAAGCGTGAGGACCACCCAGAGGGGCAACACCATTGTTGCTCGGACGGCGGACCTGTTCGGCGGCCTGAGCTGCGAACTCTCTCGGTTCTACGCACCAACTGGCGTGAGCAGTATGGCGGGATAACAGCCGGCATGGTTCCTCAACTTGCCCGAATAGGCGCGGAGTTCGGTATCGCGTGCTTCTCCGGCGGCGGATTCGACGGGCTCGCCGACAAGCACGACGCCGCCATGCGGGCGGCCGCCACCGGAATGAAGTCGTGCATCCTGCATCTGGGCGACTACGACCAGAGCGGTGAACACCTGTTCGCCTCGCTCGCCGAGGACGTCATCGCGTTCGCGGCGGCCGCCGGCGCCGAAGTGGAGTTCGAGCGGGTCGCCGTCAACCGCAGAGCAGGTCGCCCTCTACAACCTGTCGACCGCGCCGCCCAAGCCCACCGACCGGCGGTCGTTCTCCGGCACCGCCACCACCCAGGCCGAGGCCCTGCCGCCCGACATCCTGGCGGCCATCGTTCGCCAGGCCATCGAGGCTCGCCGCGACCCGGCGGTCCACCAACGGACCCTGGAGCGCGAGGAGATCGAGCGCCAAGCCGTGCGCGAGAGGCTGGGGCGGGGCTAGCCGGCGCCGATCTCGGCCGGAGTTCCCTCGGTCTCCAACTCGGAGATCCTGCGATCCATCTTCTTGTCCTCGGCGTACTTGCGGTACTTGTTCACCCCGTATGCCACCCCCGAGGCCGCAGCGCAGAAGGCCATGTACGTGACCGCCGACTTCTGCCCCTGCGCCCGGTAGAACGCCCTCAGAGCATCGGGGCCGCCGCGTTCTCCCGCTTCCTGAGTAAGCCTCGTCCAGGCGTTGCCCATGCGTCATTCCCATCTCCGAGGCAGCCGTCGGCTCCGCGCCGCTCCGGTTGATGACAGCTGCGGCACCCGCCGTCGGCTGGATACTACTGGCCTCCGGTGCCCGCTGACCGCCACTTCGCGCACCTGGGGAAGCGGCAGGTGCTGTGCGCCACCGAGAGCCGAGTTCACGAATCCTGAAACCAGTGGTGGCCGCGATGTCAGTGGTCAATGAGGTCCTCCCGCTGAGCACCGATGTGCTGACGGGAGGTCAGGATGGCGATGGGACGCCTGCGGAAGGACTCGCGCGATCCGGTCGTGATCACCCGGGGGCGATGAGCCACTGGCGGTGTCGGCGCGACGTGTGCGGGCGGGAGGTGAAGGCCCGGTACTCCAACGTGAAGCGCGGTGTCGGGATCTGCCGGTGGTGCGCGCCGAACGCCCCGGCCCGACCCCGCAGACGCCGCCGCCCTGATGCGTACGGCAGGGTTGGAGCCCCTGGGGCCTTGCCCAGGCACCGACACTCCGTGGCCGTGTCGTTGCACGGCCTTCGGCGCCACCGTGACGCCGACCCACGGGTCCATCAAGCAGGGCCAGGGCGGGTGCCGGCCTTGCTCCCGCAAGAAGGCCGGGGTGGGCATCCGTCAGGCATGGGCCCGCCGCCGGGAACTGCCCCGAACCGACGGCGAGCAGGCCGCCACCGAGCTCCAGATGTTCGGTCTGACACCGCTGGAGTCATACCCGGGCCCGGCCGGGCCGTGGGCCTGCCGTCACGACACCTGCGGTCGCGACGTCGAGATCCCGACAACCTGCGCCGCGGCCTACGGGCATGCCCGTACTGTCCACCTGCACCGGACGGACGTCGTCGCCGGCCGGCGGACGAGGCCGAGGCCCTCATGCGCGCCGCCGGCCTGGAGCCACTGGAGCGCTACTCCGGCCACCGCCGGCAGGCGTGGCGCTGCCAGTGCACCGGCTGCGGAAGCGAGACCCACCGTCCCTCGGGGGCATCCTGGCAGATCAAGGGGGCTGCCGACGCTGCGCCGACATGAGAGCGGCCGAGGCCAGGAAACCCGACTCCGAGGTCGCGACCGCCGACATGCGCGCGGCCGGACTGGAGTTCCTGGAGCCCCTGGAGCCGTACGCTACCTCGACGACTCCGTGGCGGTGCCGCTGCACGACCTGCGGCAGCGAGGTCTCGCCGACGCTCATGAAGATCCGCACCGGCGGGGGTTGCCGGTTCTGCGCCGGCCACGGCTTCGACCTCACCGCCCCCGCCCGCGTCTACGTCATGCAGCATCACCAGCACAACGCGGTCAAGGTCGGAATCGGCGGCACCGCTGGCCGCAACGAACGGGTCAACCACTACCGCCGATCCGGCTGGGTACTCGCCCGGGACTGGCACTTCGCCACCGGCATCGAGGCCCACGCCGTCGAGCAAGCCGTCCTCCAGCACCTGCGTGAAGCCGGCCACGACCCCTACCTCAACCGGGGCACCATGCCGAACGGCTGGACCGAGACCTTCGACGCGGACCTCGTCGCCCCCACCACGCTCGCCGCGATCGTCGAGACCACCATCGAACGCCTCGCCGGAACGCAGACGCCCGCGGACCATCCTGCGGCCCGAGCGCTGGAGTGTCCGCTCAGGCACTGCCGCTTCCCAGCGACGGCCATCGGCCAACAAGGCCGGCCGCGACCAACTCCTCCTGTTCTGAGATGAGTGGTTGCCACGGCCGTGGGCGGTGCCGCGATCGGCACTGCCCTCCCCCGCTCCCTCCCGATGACCTCTACTGCTCCGGATCGTCAGCAGGGCGGTAGACAGCTCGATCGGCGTTGACGCGCTGGAGGATGCCGTCCGCGGCGAGGTCGCGCAGGATCTGCCGGGCGCGCTTCTCGTCGACGGCGTGGCCGATCTCGTGGAGCGCGGCGACGGAGCGCTGCGCGTCCCACTCTCCGCCCTCGCCGGTGATCGCCTCGGCGAGGCAGTCCTTCTGGCCGGCGAGCTCGCCCTGCTGGTGGGTGGCGACAGCGACCTGGAATGCGGGAAGGGCATCAGTGCGGATGCGGTAGCCGGCGACCTTTCCGAAACCGGGGCCTTCGGCGAGGACTGGCGAGACCTGGTCCGCGATCCACCAGTCGCGACGGACGCCGCGCTTCAGCGCGGCCTTGAACGCGCCGCTGCTGCCCGTGAGCTTGCCCTCGCCATGCGGACCGCGCAGAACATCGGCCGGCACATAACCGTCCTCACGGCTGGCTGCCTCGCGCAGAATGCGCTGCGCGGTGGCCGGAAGGGAGAGGTAGTAGCGGGAGGCCGTCTCCGGGTCGGCCCAGTCGGTGGCCGGTCCGGTGGCCTTCAGGCTGCCGGCGTGTTCGCCGAGCAGGGCCAGGAGAGCCTTCTGGAAGGCGGGATCGGGGTCTTCGACAATCAGGTGGAGCTTCACGTCATTCCCTTGCCGGAAGAGGCGAGTAAGAGCGCGCCTTGCGAGCAGAAGCATAGAGGGATGGCACTCGCCAAGAAAGCCCTTAATCTCGCTATCTTCGCTCTCAAAGACGAGATGCGTCGAGGGCGCCGCCGCGCAACAGAGTCAGGGAAAGGGCCGTGGCGCGCGTCCGGGGTGAACCTCCCGGCGAGCCCGTGCACCACAGGTGTTGCACCGGATATGGTCGCCCCGACCGCTTCTGAGCTGCGTGAACCCTTACCGCACGCTCGTGACGCCCCGGAGAAACATCGGCGACTTCGACAGCAGCGGCGAGGACGTCGAGCGGGACTGGGTCGCGCGGACGGGGTGTTGGGCGCGTACGGAGCGGGTGCTGCTCACCGATGAACAGGTGAGGGCGTACGAACTGCCCGCCACCGAAGGCAAATGCGGCGACCCGCGATGGCCGGCGTTCGCCGCACGCCACGGCATCGACGTCGACCACCCCGTCCGATGGGAGGTCGAGGCGCCGGCGCCCACCGAGCTCCGCCGCCTGGTCCTGGCCGCCGTCGAACCGTCATCAACCCCGCGACGCCCTGGCCGACGTCGTCGCCAAGGAGGACAGGCAACGGCGGGAGTTGCTCGCCTTCCTGGCCCGGCGGCTCGTGACGTTCGACCGGTCGCGCGCCGTCAGGCGCCCCCCACATGGGGGTGTGAGGGGAGCCGGCGTGCACAGGACAAGCGGGTGCGCGTGCCGTCGGACCGTGGCCCACCTCTCGTCGTATCCGCGCGGGGGCGTGGGCACGTGCAGCGAGCGCGCCGTCTGCGACTGGGCCCGGCACGTGGACCGGTTCGTCCACGTGCCGGGCGAGAGGAGCTGTCAAACCAGTCGGCCCACGATCG
This sequence comes from Streptomyces sp. SID3343, assembly GCF_009865215.1. Lineage (GTDB taxonomy): Bacteria > Actinomycetota > Actinomycetes > Streptomycetales > Streptomycetaceae > Embleya. The sequence goes on from NZ_WWJX01000766.1 coordinate 13,172, forward strand.
CGAAGGCGCCGACGGCGAACAGAATCACGCCGGTGGCCACGAACGTGAATCTGCTCCTACGGGGGGACAGGCCACGCGAGGATCGTGCCGCGTCGGCGCCCAGTCGGGGTCCGAGCCAGGCCGACACGATTCCGAATACGCACGCCATGAGGCCGAAGACGATGATCATGTCTACCCCTGCGTCCGGTTGCGGCGGCGGTACCGCAGATACAGCGGAATCACGACGGCCGTGGCCACCACCCACGCGATCAGGAAGACGACCAGGAGCCATCCCGGTCCTTGACGGCCGGCAAGCAGCATTCCGTCCTCGACTCGGGCCGAGGTGGTCGCGACGTCCATGAGGGTCCTCCCGAGGCTAGTCGATGACCTGTGTGTATTCGACGCTTATGCCGCAGTACGGGGTGCTCGCCTTGGTGCCGAACGCGCCGCCGTACGACCAACTGCCACTGTTCGAGCGGAGACGCTTGCCGGGCCCGCCGAGCACTTGCCGCCGGCCCCCCAGCCGTCACTGACGTTGCCCGTCGAACCCTCGGCTCCGGCGCCTACTCCCGGCAGGCCGATTCCCGGACTCGGGGTGATGCCGACCTTGCCGTGATGGTCCACGGAGGCGCTCAAGCCGAGGCAGACGCCGAAGCAGGCTTCCCCTCCGATCTTGAGCGACCACGTTCCGGTCGGGTCCGCCCGGTTGATCGGGTCGCCCGCCGCGTAGGCGTACCCGTTGGCCTCGCGGCCTGCGGGGTCGGACTGAGTGAAGCGGCCCACCGTGGGGTCGTAAGCGGGCTCCGGTGGTGTCGAGGTAGGTGCTCGTGTAGCGGAGTGGGTTGGGAACTGCCTCGGTGGTGGTGCGGGCGTTGCCGTACGGGTCGTACGTGTAGGTGTTGACCTTGTTGCCGAGCTTGTCCGTCATCGCGATGACGGAGCCCTGGGCATCGGTGAGGTAGTAGTAGTAGTGGGCTTCGCCGGCGCTCATGGCTGTGAGGCTGCCCGAGGGTTCGCGGACGAATCCGGTCTCGACACCGTTGTCCACGGTGGCGGTCAGGCCGAGGGGGGCCGGCGTAGAACGTCGTGGCACCGGAGGTCAGGCGTTCACCGTTGGTGGTGCCGGCGTAGGTGTTGTTCGTGGTGGTGGATCCGCGGGTGAGGGCGGTGAGTTGGTCGAAGTCGCCGTACGTCTCGCCGGTGCGGGGCAGGCCGCCGCCGGCGGCGGTCTCGTTGCCGTTCGCGTCGAAGGTCCAGCCGCTGGTCGACGTCTGGTTCGCGGCGTTGTAGGTGTAGGTCGTGCCCGCGGAGCCGCACGCGGTGGTCGTGGTGGAGGTGGCGGTGAGGTTCCCGGCCTTGTCGTAGTAGTAGAGCCACGCGGCGAGTTGGGTGTTCGCGAACGAGACACCGAAACACACGATGCGCCACATGAGGAAAAACCACGCATCCCTCATGCTTCGCCGGTACCCGGCAAAGCCTGGCGAAGGGTGTGGACTCTTGGCTGGTTGTTTCCTGTTTCCCGGTTCCTGTGCTGCATTCGTCTATTCGGGTGATGCAGGCGACCCGCCGGCGCGCATGCTCGCCGAGTACGGCGGTCGAGTGTTTCGGACGGCCGGCCGACGTGTCCGGGATGCGAAGCCTGATTCGGAAAGGGTTCACGAAGACGGTGAAGATCGAAAAAATGGAGGTGTTGGAATTCGTGTCGAACTGCGAGAGCATGTACTCCGGAAGTGTTGGCCACGATCCGAGGAGCGTTTGCGTGACGGACTGGAATCAGTTGCTGACCGACGAGCAGTTCATCGCCCGCCATCCCGAGGGAAACTTCTACCGTTTCCTCGGAAAAGTCGAGGACCTTCATTCCGTTCGACCGCTGCGCGCGTGGGACCTGTGCTGTGGGGCCGGACGCCACACTGTTGCCATGGCCCACCGGGGGTGGGAGGTGTATGCCTCCGACGGCGCAGAGACAGGCATAGAGGAAACCGTGCGATGGTCGACCTCGGAGGGCTTGGAGAAAAGGGTTCGAACCGCGGTCGCGGACATGGTGGAATGTCCCTGGCCGAACATCGATTTCCATGCCGTCGTTTCGTGGGATGCCATCCATCACAACACGGTGGACAAGACGCGCAGGACAGTGGAGAACGTTCTGGCTCATCTGGTACCAGGCGGCCTGTTCCTCGGCTCCGTCGCCGGTGACAAAGCTTGGAAGAACGGCCACGGCGAGGAGATCGAGCCTGGGACATTCATTGCCGACGTGGGTGCGGACATCGGTGCGACACATCACTTCTACACTCTCGCCGAAGTCGAGGCATTGCTCGAAGGTTTCGAGATCGCAGTCGTCGGCGAATATATGCGTTACGCGAAGGACGATCGGCAGCTAAACCCGTTCGGGTCCACGACGTGGCGATTCGTCGCCCGCCGGCCGGTGTGATTCCTCGCCGCGCTCGTAAAGTGGCGATCTGAGCAGGTGTGCGAACGCGATCGCCAGGCACAGCAGAAAGGCACCGGACCACAGAATGGTGGGTCCGGCGCTCTGGAAAACGAGCTGGCCGATCGGGGCCCCGACGACCAATCCGAGATTCCACGAAAACGAGTAGGCACCCTGATAGGACGCTGTCCGTCCGGCGGGCGCGTGATCCGCGATGAAAGCGGAAGCCATGGGTACTTGCAGAATCTCCCCGAGAGTCCATACGGACACGCACAGCAGGTACCCGGGCGTGCTTGCCACAAGGATGTTGAGCCCGAATCCGACACCGACGAGTCCGGCGGCGGCAACGAACGATCGATGTCGAAGACGACGGGCCACCGGTCCCGAGAGCGGCTGCAGCACGACTACCAGTACTCCGCTGAAAGCCAGCACCAGGCCGATGCGACCGGGTGAGAGCCCGTTGTGCCGCATGTCCAACGGAAGCGCCCCCTGCTTTTGCATGTAGACGCAGGACAGCAGGAACGAGAGCAGGACGAAACCGCCCACCGTTCGCGACGAGAACGGCTCGAGGAGATCCCGAACGGCTCCGCGGACACCGCGGCGTTCGTCTCGTCGCACCGGCGCGATCTCGGGCAGCGCCAGGGACAGGGCGGCGTAGACCGCGGCGCCGACGGCCGTCAGAGCGAACAACGAGGCCGGAACCGCCTGCAGCAGGAGCCCCGCCAGGAGGGGTGCGAACGACGCACCGATGTTGTGCGCCCAGTAGAGCAAGCCGTACGCGCGTGTCCGTTGCGGCGGCGCCACGAGTGCCACGACCAGGGCGGACGACGCCGGCCGATGGATCGCCGAGAGAACACCGATGAGGAACACGAGCCCCACGACCAGTTGGAGGTCGCGGCTCACCACGAGGGCGAGGGCCGTCGCGAGCGCGAGTAGTTGCGAGGCCATGATGGTCCGTCGCGGGCCGATCCGGTCGGCGAGCACGCCACCGATCAGTGCGGCGCTCACCGAACCCGCGCCGTACACGCTCAGGGTGAGGGCGACCGCGGAACCGGTGGCCAAGCGCTGGTCCGTGAGGTAGAGCGCGAGAAACGCGGGCGCCAGCAGCCCGAGCCGATTGACCACCGTTCCGGCCCACAAAACCCAGAACCGACCGGGCAATCGCCTCGGTTGGCTCTCCGTCGCGCTGGGGCCGTCCACAGGGGTCTCACCGTTCTTGTCCAAGTCCCGTCTCCAAGTCCCTTCTCGAACCGGTCGGCGTCACGGGTGACCTGCCGTTGCGTGTTACTCCGCCCATCGCGGCGTGAGTGTGCGTGCGGCCTGATCCAGGCGCGCGTCGACCTCGGCCGCGCTGTGGGAACAGGCGATGACCGCCGCCAACACGCATCCTGTGTAGTCCCGTGGTGGCAGGAGCACGTTGTCGCCGAGCGAGCGTTCCACCGTCACGTGCTCGACGCCGGGCACCGCGAGGGCTCGCTCGATTCCCCTGAATCCCCCGAATCTGCCCTCGTGTTCGGCAATGATCTTGACGACACCCGCGAACATCGACGGAGCGCCGATCCCTGTCGCGGGCGTCAGTGGGCGACTGCCGACGGACAGTCGGAGCACGTTCTCGTAGAAGGGCTCCTTCGTCGCGAGCGGCACCAGGTGTGACGTGATGTAGTCGCCGCCGACCCGTGCCGCCACCTCGATGAGGCGGATACGGTCACGGTCGACCTTGCACTCCAGGTGGAATGCGCAGTTGTCGAGGCCGCAGACGCGGATGACCTCACTCACCAGTGCCCGCACTCGGTATTGCTCCCTCGAACCGAGTGAGGTGGGGAAGACGTGTCGGATCTCCAGGTGGAACGGTGGCGATGTGGTCTTGTCCGTGATGCCGACGACGATCACCCGGCCGTCGTGGACGTACCCCTCGACGCTGTGTTCCGAGCCCTCGAGGTACTCCTCGTAGATGAGTTCGCCCGGGGCACTCGCGAATACCGGATGAACAGCGCTTTGGGCGTAGGCCGAAAGGGTTCGGTGGGCGTGTTCGAGCTCCTGCTCGGAGCACACCTGGAAGACCCCCATGCTGCCCATGGAGACGGTCGGTTTGAGCACGGCCGGGTATCCGATGTCCGCCGCCGCCGCCGCTGCCTCGCGCCACGTGCGTACGAGCGCGAAGCGTGGGAGCAGGGACGATCTGTCCCGCAGGGACTCACGCATCAGGTATTTGTTGCGGGTGATGGCGGCTGCCGGTAACGGGGTTCCGGGCAGCCCGAGTCGGTCGGCAAGGGCTGCCGCCGGGACCACGTCACGATCCCGCCAGGGGACGACTCCCACGATGTCGTGGCGATGTGCCAGCTCGCCTCCCGTCTTCAGGACGGCTGCCACGTCGTAGGTGTCGGTGATCGACACTTCGCGCACCAGTCCACGAGGCAGGTCGTCGGGTGGTCGATCGGTGATCAGGAGCACCTCGTATCCCAGTCGGGATGCCGCGCGCAGTGTGGGCAGGTAGGCCAGTTGATGCGTTCTCAGGTTGAAGAAGGCGATGCAAGGAGATGTCATATATTCCTCTCCGGGTGATCAGCGGCGCCCGACGGTGATGGAGGGATCGCCGGGGCCGGCGAAGAAGTTGATGTCCCTCGTGAGTTGCTCGATCAAGTCCGGTCGAGGGCCGGGGCCGGACGCTTCCAGCAGGGACTGGTTGCGTCGTGAGGTTGCCGTGGAGAAGGGGAGGTTGCTCGACGTCAGGTAGCGGATCGCGCCCGTCGGGTCCCGCATCGGAATGATGTCCGAGCGGGCCAGCCTGCTCGCGCTGAACGGGATGTCCAGGCGCCCGTCGGCGAACGCCTGGGGAATCTCCGCACGCGGATCGCCGCATGCGAGGATCGGCTCGACCAACTCTGCGACCTCGCGCTCGATCCAGTCGGCCTCCTCGGACACCTGGTCCTCGTTGACGGTGACGAAATCGAGCAGGGATGTGGCGGCAAGCCCGGTCGTGGCCAAGCCCTCGAGATTCGCGTGTGTATCGGGGATCCCGAAGGCTTCCTGGTGGGTCTTGGTGAGCACTTTGGTGGCGCGGCCCAGTCGTGCGACCAGCGCTCCATAGAAAATGAGGGCGTCCGCGCGGGGGCGTTCCGCGGGAAACGGGCCCATGTACTGGTGCAGGACCGGGTAGACGTGGGCATCGCCGGGCAGATACCGACGGGCCAGCCGCGGAATGCATCGCAACGTGGCCACGTCCTGGATGACCTCGCCGCCTTGCGGATACGCGATGGACAGACACCGTACGCCTTCTCGCGCCGCCAGCCACGCTTCCAGGACACTGATCGCCAGGCTCGTGGAAGGTGGGATCAGCACGGCCGTGAGGGTGCCGAAGAACTCGCGGTCGACGACGATGCCCTGTCGGGCGAGGTCGCCGCACACGGCGTCGACGTCGCGCCAGACGGCCAGTGACTCGCTCAGGGGGAAGTTCTTGGCATACGGCAGGTTGTAGCAGATACCGCCCCCTTCGAACGCCGTGATGCCGCTGGCGATGGTCACTTCGAAGAGTGCCCAGGGATGGGGTGAGCCGTGCCGGATCTGGATCGGGGCCTGGGTGGCCTCGTTGAGTTCGCGTCCTCGCTGCCAGCCGTGTGCCACCAACGGGTACCCGTTCAGGTCCTGCGGGTTCGCCTTCACGCAGCGCGATGCCTGCGCGAAGCGACGCATCCGGGTGTGCGCGTCGATGGTCAGCGTCTGAATGTCGGGGCGCGCGCCTTCCTCCAAGTCCTGAAGCAGCCTCAACTGGGCCGCCTGGCTTCCCACCCCGCACCGCGCCTGTACCGCCACACGACCGTCACGATGCGCCGCGCGCAGTACGTCGGCAACGCTCGGCTTGTTCAGCGAGCGTATGTAACCCACGCTGTCCGCGAGATCGGGTACGGCTGACGGAAAGCGGGCACTCACGATGCCCTGGTCGACGAGAGCTGCGACGCGGAGGACCGCAACCTGTCGAGGGTGCCCGGTAGTTCGGCCGCGTCCTCCAACACGACGTCGACCCCCAGCGTGAACAGGCGCTCCAGGTCGCGGGGCGACTTGTGGCTGCCGACCGAGAGGTTCCCGCCGAGAATCACGGGGCAGGTGATCAGGCCCGCCGCGCGTATCGCCGGCAACTCGCGCAGATCCTCGTGGGCGTGCCCGTTCAGACTTCCGATGATCACGGCCTCGGCGTCCGGGTGTTCCGCGCACGCCTCGACGAACTCGGCGACCGACGTATTGACCCCCAGATTCACCACGTGGTAACCGCGGTCTCGCAGCGTGCGCGCGATGAGGTGGTTGGCCACCGCGTGGGCGTCGCTTGCCGCGACCCCCAGGATGACGGTGCGCAACGCGGTGGTTCGACTACCGTTGGTGCTTGGGCCAGTCCTCACGACAACTCTCCTCGGTTTCGTATGTGGGGCGTCGTTCGTCGTCGCATGGTCACGCGACGACGAACATCCGGTCGCATATTCGGCGTACCTCGGCGAGATCCTGATCCAAGGTGGGCCGGTCGGGCGCCTGCATTTCGATCCGCAACATCGATCGGGCACCGTCCTGACGCGGCGTCACCACGTCACCCGTCTGCTTGCGAACCACGACCCGGTCGACGCTTTCGAGGCGCTCCAGTGCGTCGAGCCCGCGCAGGTCGATCAAGGTCCCGCTGGTGCTCGGGTACGGAGTGACCACCGCCGACGCGTTGTGCGTGATGGTTCGCAGGGCGCACGGTCGGGCGCCTCGCAGGGTTTGCGCCCAGCTCCGCATCAGGTCGATCCCGAATGCCCGGCGCAACAGGATCGGCCGATTGGCGCCCGGTCGTCCGGCGACCTCGATCAAGCGCGGGCCCTGTGGTGTGTGGATGAACTCGACGTGCGCGACACCGACGGTGATTCCCAGAGCTCGTAGTGCCTGGCAGGCAAGCTCTCGCATCCGCGTCTGTGTCGCCTCGTCCAGGCTGGACGGCGTGATCCGGGCGAAGTGGTGGAAATCCGTGCCGCCCATGTCGGCCCCGGTCACCACGTCCACGACCGGGGTGGTGGAGATCGTCCCGTCGTGCGCGAGGCAGTCGACGGAGTGGTTCGTGCCGGGCATGAACTCTTCGACCAGGATCTCGGCGGCCACGTCGGTGATGTCGTGCTCTCGGGCGAAGCCGGGCAGTTGTGTGGCGAGGTGCTCGTAGGCGTCGCACAGTCGCGCCGGATCGGCGCACAGCGTGACGAAGTAGCTGCCGTACAGATTGCCGGGTTTGAGTACCACGGGGTAGCCGATCCGAGCAGCGGTATCGAGCGCTTCTGCCCGGTCGCGTACGGCACCGGTTCGGCAGGTGGTGTGAGCGCCGATCCGCGCAAGAAACAGCTCGCGCATACGGGACTTGCTGCGCACGTTGTACGCGGCTTCCGGCGACAGGGCGGGCAGGCCGAGACGTCGTCCCACCTCGGCGCACAGTCGGACGGTGGCTTCGTCGATGTTGATCAGTGCGAGGCGGTGGGTTCGGCCGAGGTCGCGCACCCGATCGCAGACCGCCTCGGGACCGTCCGAGAAGCTCAGTTCGGCCGGCACCGTAACGCCCTGCGGTATCTCGGAGTTCAGGGGGCTGTCGGTATTGCGCAACAATCCGACCGTGAGTCCGGCTTCCAGGAGCGGGGCGTAGAACTCCGTGCGCTGTACCGTTCCGAAGAAGAGGTACAGCTCGGGATTCATCTCATCGGACATCGGCGAAGAATCCCTCCAGACGGTCCAGGCCGAGCAGGATGTCCTTCTCGTCGATGGCGTACGACAGGCGGAAGAACCCGTCGAGGCCGAAGGCGCTTCCCGGCACGACGGCGACCGCGGCGTGCTCCAGGAGCATGTCCGCCAGCACGTCGGCGTCCGTGATGCGTCGCCCCTGATGGCTGCGGCCCAACGCATCCCGGCAGTCGACGAAGAAGTAGAACGCACCGTCCGGGAACCGGAATCGCAGGTGGGGAATCCGCCCCAATCGATCGGCCACCAAGGACCGGCTTCGTGCCAGCGTCACCAGGACGTCCGCTCGGAAGGCGTCCTCCGCGCCGGCCGCCGCCGACACCAGACCGTGCTGGACGACACTCGAAGCGTGCGAAGTCGTGTGACTTTGCATCTTCTTCATGGCGTCCACCACTGCCGGCGCCGCGTGCACGTACCCGATCCTCCAGCCCGTCACGGCGAAGCTCTTGGAAAACGAGTTCACCGTCACCAGGCGTTCCTGGACGTGGGGTGCGACCGACAGAAGGGACACGTGCCGAGCCGGCGGGTGGACCAGCGAGCTGTAGCACTCGTCGCTCACGAGCCACACGTCTCGTTCCGCTGCCCAGTCGGCTATCTCGCGCAAGTCCTCGGCTGGATACACCGCACCGGTGGGGTTGTTGGGAGTGTTGACGAGGATCGCCTTGGTACGGTCCGTCGCGTGCCGCTCCAGTAGCTCGCGGGTGAGCCGGAAGTCGTTCTCCGTCGTGTCGACGGCGACCGGGCGTCCTCCCGCCAGGAGTACCTGGCTGACCAGGCTGCCCCAGTAGGGCGCCGGGACCAAGACTTCGTCCCCCTGTTCGACCACCGCCAGTACGGTCAAGTACAGGCCGTACTTGGCGCCGTTGGTCACCACGATCCGGTCCGAATCGACGAGCGTTCCGGTCTCGACACTCATCCGTGCGGCAATGGCGTCGCGCAGAGCCGGGATTCCCGCAGTGTCCGTGTATCGGTTCGTGGCGTGTGAGAGGGCTTCGGAAGTCGCGGCCAAGACCCCGGTCGGCGGTAACGAGGCGAGCTCACCGGCCGCGAAGTTCACCACGTTTCTGCCTTGGGCGGACAGCAGACGGGCTTTGTTTCTGGCACCCGATGTCCTGGATCCCGCCACCGATGCCACCCGAGCGGCGAGTTTCGTCACGACGTCAACAGCTCCTCCGCCGCACCCCTGAGGTACAAGGCCTCGTCGCGCCGTAGCTCCTTCACTCCCACCAGATCGAAGACATGCTCGAGTGAGACCATGCGGTCGCGGAGAATGCTCGAACGCCCGTCGGCCCGCAGAAGTCGGAGATTTTCCTCGATGGCCTTGATCGACGAGCGCATGGCTTGATTGGCGAAGATCACGATGCGGTAGCCGAGCTCGTGTAATTCCTGGGCGCTCACCCGATCGTAGGTCGTCGGAACTGCGACCAAGGGAACGGCGGAGTCCCATTTCTCGGCAAAGGTGACCAGTTCGTCGGACACAGGCTGCTTCGAGTGCACCAGTACGGCGTCGGCCCCTGCCTCGGCATAGGCGTAGGCGCGGTCGAGCGCTTCCTGAATACCGTTCCCGGCGATGAGCGCCTCGGTGCGGGCGATGACGAAGAAGTCCGGATCCGTCTGGGCTTCCTTGCATGCCCTGATCTTGAGTGCGTGCTCGCGCAGGGGCACGAGGTTTCGTTGCACTCCTTCGTAGAAGCTGCATTTCTTCGGGAATTCGTTGTCCTCGATGCAGATGCCGGCGATGCCATGGCGCTCGAACATGCGCGTTGTCACCGCAGCATTGATCGCATTGCCGAAACCGTTGTCGCAGTCCGCGATGATCGGGATATCCACCGCTTGGGCGATGATGTCGCACTGCCTGAGTTGGTCGGTCATCGTGAGGATGTTGGCGTCCGGCACACCGAACGAGGCCGCAATCTCGAAGCCGCTGCCCCAGATGGCATCGAACCCGGCGTTTTGTCCGAGACGCGCGGTCATCCCGTCATGAGCCCCGATCGCGGTGAGGTTCGACCGCTCGGCAAGTAATGCAAGGATCCCGTGATGCATTCGAATCCATTTCGTTTGTGTTGGGACGGCGAGTCGTCGCCGATCAAATCCGAATCGAGACGCAGCTCGTCGGACGTCAGACCCCCTGGGGGTCGACTGGCGCGGAGCGCCAATTTACGCGGCGATCTTCGTGTCGCCGGGCGCCCCTCGAGGGCTACGGCCGCATGTCCTGTCGGCAAACTCGACGTTAACAACCGACGGGCTGCTCTGGGAAGGGGTTTCTTCCCGAGAACGGTTCGTGGAAGATCATTCACCGGAAACACGAGATCCTTCCGCTCTTTCACGGAGAGCGCGAACTGCTCGCGACCTGCGGGAATATGGACCGGCAAAGATCGTCGCGGTAAAGCGGAACCAATCGTTCTCGTCGAAACTGCCCTACGGCAACGCTGCGGATCCAAGGCGGGATACACAAGGATGCGCCCTGTTCGAGAGCTGAATCCGAAAGGTGGCGTTGGCCCGTTTTCGGAGGAAATATAACGCGCCGTATCCCATGAGCCGTATCCCATGATGAGCACCGCGATGGCGTGGGAGGCCGTGGTCCGTCGCCGGCGGCGATGCCTCGGAACTGCCCGAGCACCTACGCCGGTCACTGACCCGAGTCCGTGCAACGGACCGGCCCGACACGCCAACTGCGTTTTACGACAAGGATGTTGGTCTGCTACGTCGACCCACACGGCCCGTGGCAACGTGGCGGGACGGAAACACCGACGGATTGCCGCGTGCGGTGTGTGGGGTTGGTCGGTTCGGGGGCAGGGGTGAGATGAGGGTTCGGGTCCGGTCGGGGATCAGGGGAAACGTCGGTGAAGACGGCTCGGTAGGAAAAGGGGCGAGGACGGCGTCGGTGGTGTGTTCGAGGGTGAAGGGCTGTCCGCCACGAGCCCGTTCGCGTCCGAGGATGGCTTCCAGTCGGTTCCGGCGTTCTCCCCGGCATGCGGCGGGGGTGGACCGTGGTGGCGTCCACCTGGTCGGGGGTCGCGGTCTCGTTGTTCTCGAAAATTTCGAGAATGGGGATTCCTTTCGGTCGGGACATGTCCTCGCGGGGGCAGGCTGTTCGCCGGCCGATTGAACCCGCCTGTTCACGGTGGCGGAGCATCTACGCCGCGGCTGTTTCGTCGACGAGCGCGGGTGAGCGGCATGCCCGGTCGCGGGCGCGACGTTCGTGTGGCGCTGAAGAGGCAGCGAGAACCGAGGAGGCGGCCACGCGGGTCGACCTCCTGCGGGACTCTTGCGACTGGGTAAAGCCTCTTCGGTCGAGACGGTGCGCGACAACGGCTTTCGGGCACGACCGAAAGTCCCTGGCCACCGGCTGCGGTGGCGAATCAACGGATATTAGGGGACATATGTTACGTATCCATTTCACTGCCCGGGATCTGGCGGGGGTGGCGTTCGCTCACCACACCGCGCTTCCGATCAGCGAGGCGGTGATGAGTCTGCAAGTCCTGCGCCAAAGCTCCGTCCCGCTGTTTCGGGCGTGGCGGCGTTACGTCCTGGAACGGTTGCCCCCGCACGCGTCGTTGCTCGGCTCGTTGGTCCCGGCTGCGGGCTGGGTACCGGACTTCCTCACTCCCAGCGCGCCGGCGTTCCCCGGCGCGGGAGCCTTCGAGGCGATACGAGCCACACCACGCGAACGCCTCACGACCGATGTGCGCCGCCTGTCGGCGCATCGCCGCCCGGCGGCGTGGGTACGCCAACTGGCAGACGGGGACAAAGAAGCCCTGGACGTCGTGGCCGACACCCTGGCCGCTTACAACGACGTCGCCATAACGCCGTTCGCCGACCCCATGCGGGCCGTACTGGACGCCGACCGGGCCTGGCGTGTCGAGACCATGGCACGCGCCGGGGTTGGCGCCGTGCTCGCCGGACTGCACCCGCAGGTGCATTGGCACGAACCAGTCCTGGAACTCCCCGCCCTACCCGGACAAGGCGACATCGACTTCCACCTGGAGGGTCGCGGACTCCTCCTGTGCGGGCACGTCTTCTGCGGCCTACGCCCTCGGGCGCTGCTCAACGACGTCGACACCCCCGTGCTGATCTACCCACCACTGCGCGACCTCTCGGCGAACGGCCTCGTCTCCGAACCGCCCCGCCCCCGGGAGAACGCACCCAAGGCCCTGACAACGCTACTGGGCCGCACCCGCGCAGCCGTACTGCACGCCCTCGCGGGCCCGGGCGGCCACACCACCACACAACTGGCCCGACACCTTGGCATCTCCCCCGCATCCGCCTCCGAACACGCCGCAGCCCTTCGCGCCGCCGGCCTGATCGTCAGCCTTCGCCAGGCCAACACCGTTCTGCACACCGCCACCGCCCTGGGCACCACTCTCCTCGCGACCACACACCACTCCCCCGCATGAACCGGCGAGGCCACGGCGCCGGGACTGTCAAACGTTCACCCCTCATCGGTAGGACCAGCGACTCATCCTCGGGGGACCCGCCCGGAATCCGCCACGGCACGACGACACCAACGCCTGACCGCGGCGATAAAGGAGAACTTCGCGGCGAATCACGAGACCTACGGATATCGGCGCGTCCACGCCGTCCTGGCCCGCTCCGGCGAGGCTGCCTCGCCGGAGCTGGTCCGGGAGGATCGACACCTGCCGAATAGGGGTGTTCGCCGCCTATGCCTCGCGACGGGGCCGGGCCCTGGTCGACCGCCGGCTCTATCTGCCGAAGTCGTGGACGGGCGAACGGAATCGATGCGACGCGGCGCGGATCCCCGCCGATCGGGCCTTCGCCACCAAGCCCGAGATCGCCCGCGTCGTGATCGCGCGGACCCTGGCCGCCGGGATGCCGGTCGGGTGGGTCGCCGCCGACGAGGCGTTCGGGCACGACTTCAGGTTCCGGCGCTTCTGCGAGGAACACCATGTCGCGTGTCGTGGCGGTCCCGAAATCACAGCACGTCACCTCGACGGCCGTGGGCGGATCGACCCGCTGATCGGCCACGCACCCGCCGAGGCGTGGATACGGATGTCGTGGGGCGACGGCGCGAAGGACCCGCGAACGTACGACTACTGTAAGCGTGCGCGAGGCAGCCGACGATCCCTGACTTCGACGACGAGGAACTCGGGCCTGGGCGTTGGAAGTCGGCCCGACGAAGCCTGAGCGATCCCTCGGACATCGCGTACTTCCTCGCCGTCGGCCCCGAGCACACACCACTTGTCGAACTCGTGCGCGTCGCGGGCGCCCGATGGACGATCGAGGAAGGCTTCCAGGCCGCGAAGAACGAGTGTGGCCTCGACGAGTCCGGCGTCTCCCCGGTGCCGAAGGTGGAACGGCTCCGATCTCGTGCGCACGCGTGTGGTCGAAGCCGCTGTTCGTCTCACGCATGGAACCCGGCGCGTTGGACGCCCAGTTGCCGGCGTCAACCACCTACGCGAAGCAGCTCCCGGGAGGGGCACGGCGACGGGGCGTTGGACGACGTCGCCGCGGCGGACGTGGACTGCGGCGCGGCGTCGGGGTGTTGGGTCGATCGCGGGGCGGAAGTCCGGGCGGGGGTGGTTGGGCGCCCCGCTGTCGGCCGGGTGGGCGGCACAGCGCGTGGCACCGGTGGGCACGGCCGGGGCGGTGGCCGTGCCGGACGGGCTCCGAGCCAGGCGCACCTGTGGGCAGGCGTTCGGGATCGCGATGGGCGCGGCGGCCCGCCTGTCGGGAGCAGGTCGGGCACTTCGAGGTCTGTTCGCCCGGACCATCGGCTCCCCCGCCGCGCTCGCCTGGTCGGGGATGCGAATCAGGCGCCGGACTGTTCGACGCGACGCTCCAGGGTTCGGAGATTTCGTTCGCGTGCCTCGAATACGCCGTCTGCGGGTGCCGGTTCGGCGTCGAAGGCGGATCGGGCAGAGGTGCCGGAACTCGTGGTGCCAATCCGGGTCGAGGCGCCGGCCCGGGTGCTCCTCGACCAGCGCCGTGTGCTTCTCGCGCGAGGACCCCACGAAGTGTTCGACGAGTTCGGCCTCGGTGAACGCGCACCCCAACGCGGTCCTCACCTCGGCGGGGACGCGAATGGCGATCCGCTCACTGTCCACGAACACGCCGTCGCAATCGCAATCGCAATCGAGGATCACCGGATCGAACGCGGTCCGCGTTCCGGCCGACAGCCTACGAGGCTACGCCTCCCGGCCGTCCTTCCCGAAGAACTCCGCGCCCTGGACGTAGGCCATCGCCGCCACAAACTCCGGGTCGCCCAGTCGCCGTTCGAGTTCCTTCGGGGCGACGTCCTCGATCCGCGACTGGATCCACCACAGATTGCCGAACGGGTCGCGGACCCGACCCACCCGGTCACCGAAGAACAGGTGGGTCACCTCGGTGACCGAGGTGCCGCCGGCCGCCACCGCGCGCCGGTGCACCTCGTCCGCGTCCTCGACGTAGAGCCGCAGGAAAGCGGACGGTGCGGGGGTCGTCGGGTCGATGTCGAACATCATCACCATCGCGTCGCCGATTTGAACCTCGGCGTGCTGGATGCGACCGTCCGCGCCGACGAAGCGCGAGCCCGCCGCCTCCTCGGCGCCGAACGCTTGGGTCAGGTAGTCGATCAGACCCGCCGTGTCGTGCGCCAGGATCCACGGCGTGACGGTGGTGTAGCCCTCGGGAATGGTCTTGACGCTCATGTCGCTGCCTCCGGTGACAAGCTCTTGGAACGGGAATCCGGCGCTCTCGGCGCCGCCGCCTCGGTGTCTTCGACGATATTCGCCATATAGGTCGGATCCTGTCCGCAAGGAATGGCATCCTCGAAACCATGACCGTCGCGACGCCCGCCCGCCTGCTCGGCCTGCTGTCCCTCCTCCAAACCCCGCGGGAGTGGCCCGGCAGCGAATTGTCCGCCCGCCTGGCGGTGAGCCCGCGCACGATTCGCCGCGACATCGAGCGGCTGCGCGAGCTCGGCTACCCGGTCCAGGCCACCCGCGGCGCCGAGGGCGGCTATCGGTTGGTCGCCGGGACGGCTATGCCGCCGTTGCTGCTCGACGACGAGGAGGCGGTCGCGATCGCGGTGGGGCTGCGCTCGGCTGCCGGGAACGCCGTCGCCGGGATCGAGGAGGCGTCCGTGCGGGCGCTGGCCAAGCTGGAGCAGGTGTTGCCGGCGCGGCTGCGCGGGCGGGTGCGGGCGCTGGCCGGCGCTACCGTGCCGTTGGTGATGTCCGGTCCGACCGTGGAACCCGAGGCACTTGCCGTGCTCGCCGGCGTGATCGCCAACCGCGAGAAGCTGCGCTTCGTCTACCGCACCGCCGGCGGAGCGCAGAGCGCGCGCCTGGTCGAGCCGAACCGGCTGGTACCCGCCGGGCGCCGCTGGTACTTCGTCGCGTACGACGACGATCGTGCCGACTGGCGCAGCTTCCGGGTGGACCGGATGGGCGACCTGCGCCCGACCGGTGCGCGCGTGGCCGCCCGCACGTTGCCCGATCGAGACGCCGCGGCCTACGTGGAGCGCACCAGGCTCGCCGCCGCGCCGACCCACCGGGCCGACGCCACGCTGTACGCGCCGGCCGAGCAGATCGCCGCCAGGCTCGGCGACGCACTCGATCTCGAAGCGGGCGCTCGTCTCGAAGCGATCGACGCCGAGAGCTGCCGGCTCACCGGCTACGTCGACACGCTCGAATGGCTCGCGTTCCGACTGTCCATGCTCGGCTGCGAGTTCGAGGTACACCAGCCGCCCGAACTCAGGGAGCATCTGCGTGCCCTGGGCGGTCGGGTCACCCGCGCGGCGGGCGACCCGACCGGTCTCGTGCCGACCCTTGTTGGGCATCGGTCGGAGGTCACGGCGCAGGAAGTCGACTCGGCCCGCCGGGAGGCGACGGACAGCGCCGGGGTGTCCAAGCGGTGAAGCTCCAGTGCGCTTTCGAGGGGCGAACGCGGCCAGGTGCTTCTTCCAGGTCCAGCGGTGGGGGTTGTTCGAGCCGCCGGCGTCGGCAGTGATCGGCAACCGGCCGGCGTCGGGGTGGCGTTCCCGTCCGCGGCTTGGCCATCGGCGGCGTATGGACTCGGCCGCGAACTCGGCGGTGTCGTGGTCGGTCCCGACGTTGACCCAGCCGGTGCTGGTGGCGATGTCGTGGATTCCGTAAGGAATGGGGACGCCGGATGGCCCCGCGACGTGAGGTTCGAGGCCAGGGCCCTCAGCGACAGGGTGGTCCATGGGGGCGGGGAGACGGGATCACGCCGCGTGTGCGGTTCGATCAGCGCCTCGAATGCCGCCAGTAGGCCGGGTTTGGTGACCGTCAACGGCTTGCGGCCGGCCCCCGGAGCCCGAACTGCCTCGTCGGCACCGGGTCCACGGCCGGCTCGGTGACGCCGCGTGCGATGGTGGCGATGCTGGTCCCCGAGGCGACAGCGACCGAGGTGATCCCGCCGTGGCCGATGGCGGCGGCCTCGCCGGCCAGGTACAGCCGACGGCGGTGCTCGTCGAGATGCGGCAGGATCCGGTCGAACTTGGCCTGTAACGCGGGGACGGGCGGACGCACGTTCTTGGCCAACTATTCCACCAACTCATGCTGAGCAAGCAGTCATTGAGATACAGGCGCGCCGGCGGTGCCGGTGTATGGATGTTGGACATCGGCCGAGGCGGTGCCCTTCTTCAGGAAGCCGGTGTCGTCCACGACCGGGACGGCACGTCGGTCGTCGGTCGCCGGTCGTCGGTCGCCGGTCGTCGGTCGTCGGTCGTCGGTCGTCGGTCGTCGAGATGCTCGACCACGAACTTCCGTACGTCGTCCCGGGCTTCGGCCGCATCCCGGTCGGCCGCGTTCGACAGGCGCTGCAGCCGGTTCGGCCGGGTGTGACCGGCCTGCTCGGCGACCGGCCACCCGTTCTTGCGCTCCAACGGAGGCATCAGCCGCGCATGTACGCCAACGCCGCGGCTCGCGGCCCCGCATGGGCGAACCTCGACCCGAACCGATCGTGCAACCCGTTCAACCCCGCCGCCCACGACCGCGCCGGCCCGACCCCGACGACACCGTTCACGAATGGTCCGACGAACAGCCTGACCTACAGTCACGACCTATGCGGTTGCAGTACCAGTGCCGCCAAGTGAAGGGAACAAGGCCGGCAGACGAATGTCCTGTGTCTTTGGCAGGACTCCTGTTGTTGCCCCACCCGTGTCCCCCGTCTCCTGCCAGTGTGGTGCCCTGACTTTCGTTCGGGGGGTCCAAGGCGATGGACGACGGTTCCAGGGGGTGACGTGGAAGTCTGGCAGGCAAGTCTGTGGGGGTTCCTGGGTGCCGGAGCGGTGGAAGCTTTGGATTTGTACGGGGCTATCCGTCGTGTTCGTGCATATCCATGGAGAGTTGAGCATGAGGTCCCTTTAGGGCCCTATTTGCTTTCCGTGGTATTGAGATTACTCCTTGGGGTCGGTGTTGCCGCGGTGTTCGCTGCCGCCGGCCAGGCCGGTGGGCCGGTGGGTGTCGTCGCAATCGGCGTCGCGGCTCCCAAAGTCCTCGAACAGCTCGCGCGTACCGCGCCTGCCGGCGGGTCCGCCCGACCTGTCGGGCCCGGCGAATCACCCGCCATGGCAGAAGGGCGACTCGATGCGGACTGAGAGCTTCGCCGGACGGCTTCTGGCGGCCGTGGGTCGAGCGACCCCGGCCTTCGCCCCGTCACAACAACCCTCGCGTCCCGGCCTTCGCGGTCAGGTGCTCGCGGCGGTCCTGCGGACGACGCCCGCCTACACACCGCGCCCGACGACCCCACACCCGAGAACGAACGAAGCCGCGATCGCCGAAGTCGGCCCCCGGCCTGCGGACCCGACCGCGCCGGCGCCGATCCACCGGCACCCCCGGCCCGTTGACGCGAACGTGCCCGAGTCGATTCACCGGCGCCCCCGACCCGTTGACGCGAACGTGCCCGCGCCGATCCACCGGCACCCCCGATCCGCCGATACGCGTCGCCAAATCTTGGGGTTCGCCCTTGCGGCGACAGCAGCGGTCACAGTGGGGAGCATCGTCGTGGCCGACCTCGCCATGCCGGAGCAGGACAACTCGTCGGGCAACGCCAGGCGGTCGGAGCCCACTCCCGACGGCAGTACCACGGCGCGGGTCCGCATCCTTGCGGTGGAGACCCCCGACGGCCGCCCGGCAACAGGCGATCGGGCCGACATCCGAGTGGCGGTGGACGTCCCTCCCAGCCAAGGCGATGCGCTGTGGCTGGTCGTCAAGGTCGCCGGCGAAGGCACGCCACCTGGCCTTCGCTACTACGCGCAGGCGACGATCGACGCGACCGTGGGTACCCATGTCGTCTCCCTCGACCTGAGGACCGTACCCACGGGGTCCCACCGGGACTTCCTGGTCGTAACCGCCGACGCGTCCGCGCAGAAACGCCTCGTAGAGAATCTCCGCAGCGACGGAAACAGTGCATGGGACGTCAACCGGACGCAACTGCCCTACGGCGCAACCCCGATCGCAATCTCCTGAAACACCCACCGAGCATCGGTTCACCGGGTCGGGTCGCCCGGTTCGGCCGAGCGGAGTGGTCGTCGACGCCCCCGACGAGGATGCGGGGTGGCGCCACCACCATGGGTCGGGGACCGAGTGCTCGGCCGCCGTCGACGACCGTGGCGACCCGCACCGGATGTTGGGGGCCTTGATCCGCGGCGTCCGGAGCCGGACGCGATGTTCGTCCGGCGGGGCCACGCCCTGTTGTGGAGCCGGTTCCGGTAGCAGAGGTCGTCGTCGTTCCCCGGCGTCCGCGTCCCTCCTTCACCGAAGGCCACAGGCACTCGACACCGGAGGCACGTCCAAAGGCTGAGGTTCGGGCAGTTGCGCCTCGTTCGAGGATCGGTTGGGCGTCGCGGTGCCTGCGCAGGACCGCCTCGAACGTGGCGTAGGGGTCGTCGGGGGGCGGTGGTTGCGGCGGGGCGAGTCCGCGACCCGTACGACCAGGAGATACTTCCGTCCTCGGGACGGCCGAAGAGCGCGAGTGCTCGGGCGTTCACGTCGCTGTGGATCGCCTTCCGGGCGCAGGTGGCCCGGGCGGCCCTCGGACGAGAGCCACCCGGATGAGTGACCCGTAAAACCGTCTACGGCGGGCAGGTACACCCCGGGCGCGGTTCCGGGTCCTCGGGGAAGGAAGGCCCGAACCGCGCCCGCCCGTGGTGCGACGCCCGGTGAACGAGGACCGGGCACAGCGGACGCGGGCGTTGCGACGTTCGGTCACCGTCTGTCCGTCCGGGCCGGTGGTCTGGTCGGGGCGTATGGGTACATGTACCGCACGGAGCGCGCCCACCGGCCGGCCGTGGTCGTCGACCGGGCTCGGCGGATCGTCGCCGGCGCGGCGCCGGCGTGACCTTGGGACAGCTCCGGGATCGGGCGATCTCCGAGCAGCCGGCGCCGAACACACCACGGTGGGACCGGGGTCGCCGTGTGGAGGTGCAGATTCCCTGCGGATTCACGCCGGCCCCGGCCGTGTTCGACGCCTTCCCTCGAAACGGTAATCCATCTTCGGAAGCGACGGCGTCGTTCCCGGGGACCGTTTCGAATTCGACGGGGAACTCCGAAACGGGCTGTGGTCCGACTCGGGTTCCCCGAGTCGGACCACAGCCCGTTTTGCTTTGTGTCGCGGCCCGGCGGCGCTGCTACCAGCGGTACCAGCGGGCACGGCGACCGCCGCTGCCGGCCGAGCGAAGCACGAACCCGAGCGCCCACACGACCAGGACGACCACGGCGATCCACCACAGTGCCTGCAACGCGAAACCGGCACCGAAAAGAATCAGGGCGAGAAGCAGGACTATCAGCAGGGGAATCATCGTTTTTACCTCCGACCCACGTGTGCCCCACTCATTCGAGCGCATGCCTGGGAAGAGGGTTGTTTACCGGGGGCCTTTCCGGTGAGGATTCGGTGCCCTTCTCGCTGCCTCCCAAGTGGTTTTACCGCCGTTCCCCGGCGGCGCGACGAGGCCGGGGCCCGGTCCTGGCCGGCACCACGCCCGGACGTCGCCTTTCGCGCGATGAGGGACGACTCCGCCCGCCACCAGGTCAACCACGCCCAGGTGGAACAGGGCCGGCAGGCCCGCGAGCACTTCGAGGAGGCCGGCTCCGTCGCCCCGTTGCCCCGGCGGCCCGCCGGATCGATCGGTCGGTGGAGTTCCTGGACTGGGTCACGGCCTGCCACGCATTCGTCCCGGCGGCCGGCCGGGGCGTCTCGGGCATGCGTAACCGCCAACTGCGCGACGACGAGCGCACGTTCGTGCACGAGAGCGTCGCCCGGGTTCGAGCGACGCTGGACTGGATCGAGACGGCCGTCGACTCCGGGCGGGTAGACGTCGACGGTGAACCGGCTCGACTCCTCCAGGGCAAACAGGCGATGCCCCGGGCCTCCGAGCGCGGATCGCCGGCTACAACGTGGAGGCCTGGGGCGCTCGTTGAACGCGCTGCGGCCCGACCGCTTCCCCTTGTTTGCCGAGCGCACCGCGGCGGGCCGGACACTGTACGGGAGAGTCGAGCGTGTGCTTCGCCGCTGGGCCCTCGTCGACCTCGGGGGCGACGTCGTCGGGCTGCCCGAACGGTGGCCGCACCGCCTCATCGGCACGGAGCCGGCCGCCGCGTGACGCTTTCGTTGCCCGGCGGTGGGGCGGGGCCCGCACTCGACGGGTCGGTCCCGAATGCCTGCCGTAGGTTCGCGGCCATGGACACGAACACGAACACCAGCCCGAGGTAAGCGAGCTGAGCAGGCCGGCCGACCCGCTCGGAGCGTCGGCGTTTGCCTGCGCTCGACCGAGCCCACCCTCGTAGGACCGGGCGTTCGGTACTACGACCCAGAGGCCGTCGTCACCAGTGACTTCCTGAACGGAAGAACCGCCTACCTCGGGTTCCGCTCGGAGGTTCTCTCGGACTGGAGTCGGCTTGGATGCCGTCGAGGAAGCCGAGCACAAGGCCGACCTCGACGAGCCGTTCACGGCGGACTGGCCCCTGTCGGGCCGCAGCGCCTACCTCCGATCCATGGCCGACGACCCGTATGAGGCCGCCGAATTCCGTAACGGCGCCGGCACCCAAATCGTCGTCTCAGTACCGTTCGACTCGGGCGGGGGCTGGATCATCGAATCCAGAGAGCCCCTGGCGGCTGCCCGAGCAGCTCTCGGCGTCGACGTGAAGGAGGGCACACGTCCGTGACCGACCCAGACGCCCGGCGCGTCCGGGGCCGGGGCGGGTCTTGGATGCGCCGTCCTTGGTGGCGACCTGACGACCGGGCTGTTCGCGCCGGGGTTGGGTGTGCGGAGGTCATGTCCAGAGGCCGAGAGCGAGGATCACGAGTGTGGTGAGGGCCAGAATGAACAGGCCGCCACACCCGTCGCCGGGGCCGGAGTTCTTCGACCGCTTCGGCGACGATTTCTTCGGTCGTTTGGCGCCCGTGTGCCTGGGGCAGTACCGCTCGCCCGGTCTCGTCGGCCGGCCGCAGTTCGTCCCGCCGCCACCCTTGATCGTCGTCCTTTGACAGCCCATGAAAGCCCCCTCGACCGTGGTGACTCCATGTTGTCGAAGTCCCTTGCGGTGTGCGGGGCTTCGCGCATACTGATCGGCTTTCGTGGCGGATCACGAGGGCTGAGGTGGGAGCCTCTCGGAGTTGGTGCCCGGGTACACCGCAAGCGGCGGGCAGCGGCAGGCCATGCCTGTCGTGGGTGCCGAACTCCGGCGTGGGCGATTTCGGCAAGTTCGAGAAACCCTGCGTTGCGCCCCGGCCCGAGCACGGCGCAGTGGCGGGTGAAGATGGTGGGGTGGGTGGCGGGCTCGTGCCGAGACGCGGCCGGGGTGCGTGGGAGACGGCGTTCGCTGCAGGTCGGCGGTCGTGCGGCCGTCGCCCACCGTGATCGCGAAGGGGACCTCGAAGTACCCCACGCACATGTCGAGGCCGAGATGACGGGGACGGCGGCCAGGCTCGGGGACGGCGCGGGCGAGGGGGATACCGGCGTCGGGGGTAAGCGTCGGCACGCTCCGGGCGCGAAAGGCGGGAGCGGGGTCTCGGCGGCGCGGTCCCCGGGAAGGGTGGGAACGGCCTCGGCGAACTCGACGACGGTCCCGACGAGTCACCATTGCGGGGGTGGGCGCCGACGAAGCCGACCCGGGCTCCCCGGCCTCGCCATATACGGAGTACAGGGTTTACGACGCACGATGAAGCCTCTCGCCCCCATGGGCCCCCATCGCCGGCACCCGGAGGTGCTGCCGGGCGCGGCCGGGGAGAGACTGCTGAAGGTCGTGAACGCCGCGAGGGACCGGCTGGTGGTGACCTGGCTTGCCGACGGCGAGCTGTGGATCGCCTTCCCGACGGCAGGGATTTCCGCTTCGCCACACCGGACACCTGGGGCGAGCCGGACGCGGCGGCCGCCGCGCAGGTCATCGACAGCTACGGCACGGCCCGGGTGACGGCCTGGGATCGCATCCACCCTCGACTCGCCACCCGATTCGCGTAAATCGACCACGACGGCGAAATCCCTTCGATAGAGGGGGCGTTGATTCGCTAGGAGGTCGACCGGCTGCCCGGTGGCGGAGGCCCGCTGCCGCTGTGGCTGTGGTCCCCCGTCACTGGCATGACCGGCGTCGACGTCGACTTGCGTCGGCAGGCGTTCCTTCGGAGATTCGCCCCCGGGCTCAGTGGCCCGGCACCTTGTTCCGGCAAGCCACTCTCGACCGCACCCACATCCCCGACGACGTTCTCGATCTCGCCCGCGCCGCGCACACGGCTGCGGCTTCGCCACGCCGAACGCCTCTACGCCGAAGCGGAGCAGACCCGCGACCCACGCGCGCTGGTAGGGCCGGCCGTGTTGCGGGAGGACGCGGGGACCGTGAGGGCGCCGACTTCCTGTGTCGCGAGGCCGCCGGCGTCGGACGCCCCCGCGCGCTGACGTGGCTGTCCCGGCTATGGGAGCAGAGGGGGACCGCGAAGGGGCCCTTGGCCCGCGCGGCCACCGACCCCGGACATCTCGAGGAATCGACGGGGTCGGCCATGGTGCGGGAAGCGGCGGGTGACCAAGCGCGCCGAGAAACCACGTGCTCACGACCTCGACGCGGTGTGTCCACGACACGGTTCCCGTCATCGGGTGACTTTGGCCCCGATATGCGCGTTATATCGGCTTTGGTTGGCGATCATGAGTGTTGCGCTCGGCAGCCCGCCGAAGCCCACCCGACCGCCATCCCTCGAAAGGGGCGACCATGACGACCGCCATCGCCGATCCGATCACCGTCAAGCTGAACGCGCTGTTCTCCGTCACCGACACCGACACGGACGGCTACGTGGACTGGGCCGACTACCAGCGGATCGTCGACCGCTACCTCACCGCTTACAAGATCGATCGGAACGACCGGCGGGCCCGCTCGCTGACCACCGCCCACCAGATGTACTGGATGGAACTGCTGCGTCACGCGAACGGCCCCGACCAGCTGAACAGGGAGCAGTACCAGCACGCGAACCGGGCGGCGAGCGTCGACACCAGCCGCTTCAACATGGTCGAGGGCCTCGCCCACGCCATCTTCGACGTCATGGACACCGACGACGACAACACGATCAGCAGGTCCGAGTTCAAGCGGTTCCTGGACGTGTGGGGCATCGACGCCCCGGACGCGATGGACACGTTCGCGCGGCTGGACACCGACGGCGACGGGGTCATCAGCCGCCACGAGTACATCCGCGCGATCCGGGAGTTCTTCTACTCCCCCGACCTCGACGCGCCGGGCAGCCTGTTCTTCGGTCGCCTCGGCAGGTGACGGAACGGCGGAGGACGCCGACCGGCGTCCTCCGCCGTGTCCCGGCACCGTCGCCCGTTCCGCGTCCGGCCACGAAACCACCGGATGCGACCGCACCAGCGGCTGCGGGGTCGGGCTGGTCCCATATCCGCACGACGACCGCTGTGTCGGGTGACGCGCAACGGCGCCGTGCGTCCTGTGCGCCCGCACGTTCGCCCAGCCGCAGCCGCGCGTACAGCCGCACACCACAAGTGAATCCGTGCGCCGACGACTCCGCGTCGATCCAGAAGATCGTCGCGGAGCTCGCCATCCCAGGCAGGGTGCACGTTCGACTCCGCGCGACGCGTCTGTGGTCCGCTGCGGAGCGCGCCGCTTTTCGCAGGGGCCGCTGCCGTGTCGCCTACAGCGGGGATTTGCAAAGAGTCCGGCCCTTGACCGTCAAGGCCGGTTGCCCCGGGATCGAGATTTCTGCCTCTGCTGAACACAGCCCAGTCCGGTCAGGGGCAGGTCGCTGTACGCCTGGTCGATGTGGCCCATGTGCCAAAGGGTCGACGACCCGTCCGTGGTGCCTTCCGCCCGGATGGTGAGCGTTGCCAGGGGGGATCGGTGAAGACGTCCGGCGCGGGCTCGAAGCGGGACCGGTTCCGGGGTGGCCCGTGCGGTGAAGGCCGACGTCAGCCAGAGTGTGAGGAGGGCGCCACATACGGCTGAACCCGTGAGTGCTGCGGCCCGAGCGCGACCGTTCGTCCGGAGAGTCGCAGCCAGCGCGCGAGGATGGGCACGGGCCTACACGGTCCTTCTGTCGTCACTCGCCCTCGCTGCCACGCTGCCCGCCCCGACCGCTTTGTGGGTCCTCGCCCACCCACACAGAGAGGGATTCCATACCCCCGAACCGGTACCTGTCGGCGACCAGGTCGCGCTGGTCCTGGCACTCACCGCCGTCAACGCCGCCGTGCTGTGCGCCACCGCCTTCGGCCGCCGCGCCGGCAACCACTTCGCCTACGGCCACTGAACCCGACGACGCGCGGCGACACCACAGCCGCAGCCGTCGGGAGTGGAGGCCCAGGCCCACCTCCGCACCCGCCAGTGCCAGGTGGCGAGTGACCCGAGGAGTCGCACATACAGCGTAACCGACCGGGACGCGGGCCGATCCGGGT
This sequence comes from Streptomyces sp. SID3343, assembly GCF_009865215.1. Taxonomy (GTDB): domain Bacteria; phylum Actinomycetota; class Actinomycetes; order Streptomycetales; family Streptomycetaceae; genus Embleya. Next base: position 38,164 of record NZ_WWJX01000766.1, read on the forward strand.
CCGGGTCCCGGCCTTGGCGACCCTGTGGCCGGGGCCCTTTTCGCCCGTTCCTCGGCTCGCTCAGGATCCGTCCCATATCCCCAGACGCTTGAGTCGGCGCTGCCGAAGTCGCTCGCCGCCGGCCACGAGGGTAAAGATGATTCCCATGATCAGGCCGCCCAGCATGGCGAGCAGGACGCTACCGATTCCGCGCTCGGGTGACACCACCAGAAAGAGGAGCGCGAAGGGGACGGCCAGACAGAGACCGGCACTGATCGGGTGCCGGGCCGCCCACTTCTGGCTTCGGGTCGGACGTCGCTGTCCACCCAGGAGCCGATCCACGGCCCAGAACGAATCGCCCAGAGACCGCCGCAAGTTCGCCACGGCAAAAGGGTAGGGCAGCCCGGTCGGCAACTCGTGGGCGAGGGCTCGTGGTTGAGGACTGGTGGTCGAGCAGCGGCCTGTGGTCCGCCAAGCTCGCCGACGTCATTTCTCGGGTTCCGGCTCAGGTTGTGTGGTGTGCGACTGTGCGTCACAGAAGCGGGGCCAGGCGACTTCTTTCGGGATGGGCGCGCAGTGCCGGTGACGTGAGTTCCAGCGCGCGGTTGTCCTTGCCGGCCGTCATGTGGTCGAGCCATCGCTCGTACCAGCCGAGGAAGTCGCGGGCGGAGGAGACGTTCGGGCCCCAGAAGCCGTCCGAGTTGCCGATGACGATCCGTCCGGTGAGGGGGCCGGTCACCGCGATGAGGGCCATGTCGGTGCATCCCATCTCGATGATGTGCAGAAAGAGATCGCGCTGGGCTTCGCCGGGGACGACGCCGCTGAATCCGCGGGCGGTGCCCGGTGGGTCCATCGTGTAGAGAGGAGGCCGCTCGGGGCCGGTGGGGTCCGACAGGCCGTAGAACGGTGCGGCGCCCGAGCCGGCGATGTGGAGCAGGAACTGCCGGTAGGCGTTGGGGAGGACGACCGCGTGGGTGTCCTCGAAGGCGGTCAGCCGGGAGGCTGGGACGGTCGGGCCGAGTCGGAATCGGTGCCGCTCTTCGCCGAAGGAGTGGCTGCGATGGGGGTGGAACGGGACGGCGGCCAGTTTGCGGCGGATCCGGGGGATGCGGGTGTCCACGGATGCTCTTCTCTCGTTCCCGACAACCTATCGTGCACGCGGGTGTCCGGACAGCGGCCCGGTCGATGGTCACGACCGCGTCGGGCGCAGTGTCACAGAGGTCGGAACCGAGGCGGTGGGCAGGCGGCAACGTCGGGCTGTGGTGGCGGTGTTCGCGAGAGCCTTTGCTGCGTTCCGGCTTCGACTCCGCCCCGGATTTGCACATTTCGAGGGGGTTTGGGGGTGTCGCGAGGTTTGTTTTCCAGGGGTCTCATCGTGACCGGGGATGGTCGTGCAGACGGGATGCTGTCGGTTCGGTGTCGCGTGGTTGACACCGGGGTTACGACGCGGGCGGTGGTCCGGGAATCGGCTCGTCGGGCCGCTTCGCCGCCGGTGGTGATGCCGGACGTTCGTTCCCGACAGGGCTGTCGGTGCGGCCGGCCGGACGTGGGCCCGACGGTGGCGCCGCACGATGGGTACTCGCGTGGCGCCCACCCGCGTCAGGGACGAGTTGCGGGGCTTTCGGGGGAGGTTGTGGCACCGGCGACGATGGCCTGCAGTGCCGCGACGTGGCCGTCGAAGGCGTCCCGGCCGGCGTCGGTCAGGCGGGCCCGTACCTTGCGACGGCCGCCGCTGAGGCGACGCTCGGTGGCGAGGTATCCGGCTTCCTCCAGGGTGGCGAGCTGCTTGGACAGCGCCGATTCGGACAGCCCCAACGTTTCCTTGAGGAAGGCGAACTCCGCCCAGTCGGCGGCGGCCAGGGTCGCCACCAGAGTCAGCCGGGTGCTGGGATGGATCAATTCGTCGAAACGCGCCTTCGTCATGCCCGTGCCCAACGGCGCAGGACGCTCAGGATCTCCGGCCCGCCGAAGCCGATGACGGCCGCGATCAGCGCGCCCGCCCAGATGCTCGCGTGGTCGGCGCCGTCGGCGTGCAACGCGAAGGCGGCAAGGATGGTGATCACGACGAGCCCGAACAGCATGCCGACCACGACCAGGGGGGTGCGGCGCCCGGCAACGGCCGCGCCGACCCGCAGTCGGTCCGTGCGCCGGCGACCGGCGAGCAGGCGTGATGCGACTATCCCGTGCCCGGCGCCGAAGGCCGCGGCCGCGGTCCCGCCCAGCCACGGCGACACGTTGCCGAGTACGCCCAACCCGAGCCAGCCGGCCGCCATCGCCCACCAGTAGCCGCGGGGCAGACCGACTTCGTCGGCCACCAGGCGTTGGGCACGATCGACGGCGTCCAGCGCGGCGCGGGCCTGCTCGGGAGCGGTGTTCGTCATGACGGAGCCTCACTTTCCTGTCGGGAAACACAGAGTTTCACTTTCCCGGTTGGAAAGTCAAGGTTCCGGGCCGATGACAGCCGTGCGGCCGAAGCCGCCGGTGACTCCGTACGGCGGGTGACTCCGTACGGTGGGGGAAGCCTCACGGCACCGGCCGGCCGGCGACCTCGGACCCGACCGCCCGGTGGGGATCACCCCAGCGCCGTCCGCTCGGTGTGGGCCGGCGGTGGCCGTGTGGGGGGCACGTGAGCCGACCGAGACCGGTGTCACCGCGGGCTCCTCGGCGGAGAACGGCCAGGCCCGCCCGGGTGCGAGGCCACCGCTCTGGCCGACAACGAACAAGCAGGCCGACGGCTGCCGTTCACGAGGCCGACGACACCGGCGGATCACCGGCACGAGACCGGCACCGACCCGGCGGACATGTCCACGTTCGTGGGTGTCGTGTTCGGGTTGGTCGGTGTCGTCGCCGGTTGTCGGTGCGATGTCCGTGTTGGGTGCCGCTGGTGGGCGGGGGCGTGCCGGGTCCGCGAGGCCGGGTGTGCTGGTTGGGAGCGGGCCTGTTCGGTCACGGTGCGATGGTGCGTGCGCCCGGCTGCCGGGGGCGTGGTGGTGACTGCTGCGTAGCGGTTGCGGTCGCCGCTCGTCCCGGCGAGCACCCGGGCGCCGAGTTCGTGGGCGTGGCGGCCCCGATCCGTTGCCCGGCGCTGTGCGGCCGTTCGCCATGGTTGTACGAGGACAGGGCTCTCAAAGAGCGCGTCGGTACTGGCGGGGCCAGGCCGCTTGGTCCTTGGGGCGCTTGCGCAGGGCGAAGTACGGGTCGCGCAGGAGGGGGCGCCCGATCATCACGGCGTCCACCCGGCCGCTCGCCACCAGTTCGCCGGCCAGGGACAAGTCGTCGATCTGCCCGACCGAGGCGACCGCGAGTCCCGTGGCGTTCTTCAGCATTGCCGCGAATTCGACGTGTACCCCCTGTTGTGTCGGCGGGCGGGCGTGCGTGTCGCGCACCACCAGTCCGGACGTGACATCGAGCAAGTCGATGCCCACGGCCGCGAGTTCCTTGCCGAACATCATCGCCTCGTCGAGGGAGATCCCGCCTTCGATCCAGTCCGTGGCGGTGATCCGGACGAAGACGGCCTTCTCCGCCGGGAACGCCTCCCGAACGGCACGGGCCACGCGCAGCGCGAGGCGCATGCGGTTCTGTGGGCTTCCGCCGTATTCGTCCGTCCGGTGATTGGCCGGCGGGGAGAGGAACTCGTGTAGGAGGTACCCGTGCGAGGCCTGGATCTCGACCACCTGGTACCCGGCCAGGTGGGCCGTCCGGGCCGCGCGGGCGAAGGCGTCGACCACCTCGTCGATGTCGGCGTGGTCGGCCGCCCGGGGTGCGTTCAGGTCGCCGAAGGGAACCGCCGACGCCCCGATCGTCTGCCGGCCGCCCTCGGCCACGCCGACGGAACCGTTTTGCCCCTCCCCCACCCAGGGCAGTTGGTGTGACCCCTTCCTGCCGGCGGCCTGCAACTGGACTCCGGGAATACTGCCGCGCTCGCGTATGAACGAGGTCAAGCGCCGGTGCGCGGTGGCCTGTTCCTCGTTCCAGATGCCGAGGTCCGCAGACGTGGTCCGGTGCAGCGCCCCTACGGCATTGGCCTCGACCATGATCAGTCCGGCCCCGCCGACCGCTCGTGAGCCGTAATGGACGAGGTGCCAGTCGGTCGGCTTTCCGTCGGAGCCCGCGGCGTATTGGGCCATGGGAGACATCCACACTCGATGGGGGACCGTGACGTCCCGCAGTCGCAGCGGGCTCATCTCGGGTCCGATGAACTCTTGGCTGGACATTGGCCGGGCTCTCTTCCTGGTGAAGTAGCGCATCGGTGACCCCGGTTGCGATGACGGGACTGTTCCCGCACGGGGATCCGGGGCACGGCGAAGTCTTGTCGGGGTGCGTTGGGCGATCGGCGGAGCGGATATCGGGGAGGGCGCTGTCGTGTCGCACCGACGCCTTGTCAGCCGCTGATGTCGGTCAGGAGCTTTGCCGTGTCCTTGGGGGCCTCGACCGGGAAGTGGTGGCTGCCCAGGTCGACGAGCACGATGTCGAGGCGGTCGCGGTAGCGGTCGATCGCCTCCTGTGTCACCAGGTCACGGATCGCGAACACGGTGATCGGCTGCCTCGTCTCGCGCAGCGCCGCGTCCATGTCCCAGCGCACCAGGCCCTCGATGGAACGCAGCCCCGCGGGCTGCCGCACGGCGACCATCCTCTCGAAGTACGCGTCCTCGAGGGCCGGGTCGGTCCCCGCCGGCGAGCCTCCCTCCACCAGGCCCCGGACCGCTCCGGCGAAGTCCTCGCGGAACATGCGCACCGTCGCCTCGGCCCGTTCCTCGGTCGCCGCCGGGAACAGCGACAGATAGTGCAGCGCGTCGAGGGCGACCACGCGCGTGATCGTGTCGGGCAGCAGTCGGGCGACCTCGACGGCGACCGCCCCGCCGAGGGAGTGCCCGGCCACGACCGCCGTGCGCACCGATTCGGCCTCCAGCACCGCGGCCACGTCGCGGGCGAACTCCGCCATGGTCCACACCTCTCGTGTCGACCGGGACTCGCCGTGTTCGGCGAGGTCGACCGCCAGGACGCGATAGTGCTCGGGGAGGTGCTCGGTCACCGCGTCGAAGTCGCCGCGGTCGCACCCCCAGCCGTGGACCAGGACCACGGTCGGACCGTCGACCGGACCGGCCGCCGTGTACCGGATGGTCGTATGGCCCGAACGCCGAACCTCAAGGCTCGTCTCGGTCCCGTTTCCTGTTGTCACGGTGTCTCCTTGATCGGGATTTCGTAGGTGCGGTCGGTTGTGATGAAGACGGCGGTCGCCGGAACCCGTGCCGCCGGCGAGCGCGCCGGCGGCACGGGGGCGTGAGGGGGTGCTTCACTCAGGTGCGGGGCCGTGACGGCCCGGCGCTTCGGTCAGGTCTGGTTCGGGCGCGGGACGAGAACGGAGAACGTGATCACCGCGATCTCCGGCGCAGGGATTACGCCTACGCCTTGGGGCTCGCGGGTGGCGGACAGCGCGAGTACGTTCCCGACGACCTCGCAGTGATCGTTGCGTTAGCGATCTGAACGTACCACAAAAGCATCGATCACTGCGTCAAAAAAGCAGCGATCGATGCAATAGAGGTGGATCAGCGCGTCGCCGGAGCAGCCTGCGGGCGCCGCCGCGGTGAACCGCTCGGTGCGCACGGGGGCCGGAGCGCAGGTCGCGGGCCC
>NZ_WWJX01000009.1 GCF_009865215.1 Streptomyces sp. SID3343
GGCGCCGGCGGGACGCCCGGCGGTCGGGAACGTGAAACGCTCACCGGCCGCGGGTGGCGGCGGCTCCTCCCGGGCGGGATCGCCCATCGCGAGCAGACGCGCCATCAGATCGCCCGAGGGGCCCGGCTGTTGGACCCTCCCGAGCAGTTGCTTCACCTGGCGCTGTTCCTCCGCCTCGTCGCGACACTCCGCGCATTCGGCAAGGTGCGCCAGCACCTTTTCCCGGGCCTCGTGGCCCAGCTCGCCGTCCACATAGGCGGCGAGTTTGTCGTCGAGGTGGCTCACGAGACCACCTCGGATGCCACTCGGGAGGACGCGGTGCGCCTCACCCGTGTCGCACTCACTACCCCCCTGCCCAAGCGGTCGCCGGGCTCACTGATCACGGTCCCTCATCTCCGCACCGTGGTCCGGACCTCCGCAGCCGTCTCCTGGCCTGCCTTGTTCCGGGGAGCACGATGCCGCAGCGCCGCACGGAGCTGGGACCGGCCGCGGTGGATGCGGCTGCGCACGGTCCCGAGTTTCACTCCGAGCGTGGTGGCGATCTCCTCGTACGACAGGCCCTCGATGTCACACAGCACGACCGCGGCGCGGAACTCCGGGGCGAGGGCGTCCAGCGCCTGCTGGACGTCCGCGTCCAGGTGGGCGTCGTCGTATGCCTGCGCGGGCGAGAGTTCGCGACCCGCGAGCCGTTCGCCCGCGTCGTCACCGAGCCCCTCGAAGCGGATGCGCTGACGGCGCCGAACCATGTCGAGGAAAAGGTTCGTGGTGATGCGGTGCAGCCAACCCTCGAACGTGCCGGGCGTGTAGCTCGACAGCGATCGGAACACTCGGACGAACACTTCTTGGGTGATGTCGTCCGCGTCGTGCGGGTTGCCGCTGAGGCGGTAGGCGAGCCGATAGACCCGAGCCGAGTGGGTGCGGACGATGTCCTCCCACGACGGCGGGACCCAGTCGGCCGGTGCGGCCTGGGCAGGACTGCTGATTGCGTTTGCGGCTTCGGCCACGTGATCCGGCATCGGCGACACGTCGCGGGCACAGGATTGTTGCCCGCGGGGGTCGACCACTGCCACACCTCCTCTTCCGAGTAGCGCAACCACCATAAACGTCCTGCCTGTTAAGCCCGGATAAGGGCGCCGGGCGCCCGAACCGTCTCACCGCCTGCCCACTGCCAGGCACCGCGAGGCCACGAGCCTTCGGTTCCTGTCTTCCGAGGTGGCCAACGAACCGCGCGCGGGTCGGGTTCCCCGACCGGCCCATCCGCCGGCGCGCGATCGCCGCGGGCGGCGCTCCCCGGCCTGGGAGACGACCCCTCGGTAATACGCTTGCGCTGAAGTGGCCGACCTCCCCGAACGCGCGGGGGCGGCCGGGACACGAGGAGGAAGCCATTTCCGGCAATCGCCAGGCGAGCTGGGCGTTCGCGGAAGAGTACGTCGGCGAGGACGCCGTCCTCGCGGGCGCCCGCGCCCGCGCCCGGGAAGTCGGCGTGGTCCCGATAGGTCCCGGGGGCGGCGCCGCGCTGCGCTTCCTCGCGGCCGCGGTGGAGGCCAAGGCCGTCGCCGAGATCGGTACCGGCACCGGGGTGTCCGGCCTCTATCTGTTGCGGGGCATGCGGTCCGACGGCGTGCTCACGACCGTGGACGCCGATCCGGAGAACCAACGCCTCGCGAAGGAGACCTTCACCGAGGCGGGATTTCCCAGCGGTCGGGCCCGTTTCATCCCGGGCCGGGCGCTGGAAGTACTGCCCCGGCTCGCCGACGGCGGCTACGACCTGGTGTTCTGCGACGGCGACAAACTCGAATACGTCGACTACCTGGCCGAGGCGCTGCGGCTGCTGCGGCCCGGCGGCGTGGTGTGTTTCGACAACGCGCTGCTGCACGACCGGGTGCCCGATCCGGCCCACCGCGACGCGGAGACCGCGTCGGTGCGCGACGTACTGCGTGTGGTGCGCGAACACGAGTCGCTCGTGCCGGCGCTGCTCCCGGTCGGCGACGGCCTGTTGTGCGCCGCTCGGCGGGCCTGACCCCGCCCGTTCGCCGCGCTTCCCGCACATACGCGCCGCGCGCCCTGCTCCCGGATGCGCGCCGCGGGCGCGCCCGGCCCCGGATACACGAACGGCCCCGGTGGCGACATGAGCTTCCATGTCGTCACCGGGGCCGTCGGCGTCACTACTTCGTCGAGGGCGTCGCCCCTGGGGGTGCGCCCACGGAGTTCTTCAGCGCCTCGCCCAGGGCGCCGGCCTCATCGGCCGACAGCTCGACAACAAGCCGTCCACCGCCCTCAAGCGGAACGCGCATGACGATGCCCCGCCCTTCCTTGGTCACCTCGAGCGGGCCGTCGCCCGTTCGCGGCTTCATGGCCGCCATGCTCGTTCCCCTTCCTGCATATCGACGCACCGGTGCTCAAACCGGCCACCGGTCTTCGAGAGCATTGATCAGGGACCATTATCCCGCATCGAACGGTGGGGTGAGCAACATCGGGTCCCGTCGACCTCCACAACCTCGTCCGTACGGAGCGGAATGAACCGGTCCGTCCCGTGTCCGAAAATGACTGACGCTCCGTCAGGGCCGCACGTGGGCCCGGGGAAGCGGTCCGGCATGCTGTGCACATCCCACCTGCGGTGATGTATGTGATGTGGAGGCAAGTCATGGCCGACACGGCCGACAATGTTCTGTACGAGCTCGCCGACGGGGTCGCGACCGTCACCTTGAACCGTCCCGACGCGATGAACTCGCTCGACGAGCCGACCAAGATCGAATTGCGTGACGCGATCCTGCGCGCGGCCGCGGATCCGGAGGTTCGGGCCGTCCTGCTGACCGGCAGCGGGCGGGCGTTTTGTGCCGGCCAGGACCTCAAGGCGCACATCCGGCAGCTCGAGACCGGTCCGGAAAGCACCTTCTCGACCGTGCGCGAGCACTACAACCCGCTCGTGACGGCACTCGCGACGATGGCCAAGCCGGTGGTCGCCGCGGTCAACGGAGTGGCGGCCGGGGCGGGCGCGTCCATCGCCTGGGCGTGCGACTTCCGGGTGATGGCGGACACGGCCGGATTCAACACCGCGTTCGCCGGGGTCGCGCTCACCGCCGACTCGGGGGCGTCGTGGACGCTGCCGCGTCTGGTGGGCCACGCCAAGGCCACCGAGCTGCTCATGCTGCCGCGTACGGTCAAGGCAGCCGAGGCGCTCGAACTGGGCCTGGCCACCCGGGTGGTACCGGCCGACGAACTGGCCGAGGCCGCGCTCGAACTGGCCCGCCGCCTCGCCGAGGGGCCCACCGTCGCGCTTGCGGCGCTCAAGGAGTCGGTGGCCTACGGAGCGTCGCACTCGCTGGTCGAGACGCTCGAAAAGGAAGAGGAGCTCCAACTGCGCGCGGGCAGCTCCGCGGACCACCGGATCGCCGTCGCGGCGTTCGTCGACAAGGCCAAGCCCGTCTTCACGGGACGCTGACCCCGCGGTGGTCGGCCGGCCCGCGCCGGGCCGGCCGACGGCCGTCAGTCAGCGCGAGACGCAGCCCTTGAGGTGGTCGTTGACCAGACCGCACGCCTGCATCAGGGCGTAGGCCGTGGTCGGCCCCACGAAGCGAAAACCCTTGCGCTTGAGTTCCTTGGCCAGCGCCGTGGACTCCTCGGTGACCGCAGGAACGTCCGACAGGCGCTTGGGGGCCGCCTTGCGCCTGGTGGGCGCGAAGGACCACACGAGGGCGTCCAGACCGCCCTGGAGAGCCTGTGCCGCGCTCGCGTTGGCTATCGCGGCGTCGATCTTGGCCCGATTGCGGATGATGCCCGCGTCGGCGAGCAGCCGCGCGCGGTCGGAGTCGTCGAACGCGGCCACCCGCGCGATGGAGAACTGCGCGAAAGCCGCCCGAAAGCCCTCCCTGCGACGCAGGATCGTCAGCCACGAGAGCCCGGACTGGAACGCCTCCAGGCACAGCCGCTCGTAGAGCCGGTCCTCGCCGTGCACGGGGACGCCCCATTCGGTGTCGTGGTAGGCCCGATAGTCGTCGGGGCCGGTCGCGCCCCACGGACACCGCAGCAGCCCGTCCGGCCCGGCGAGCGGACCACCGACGACGACGGTCACGACGTCGACTCGTTCGTCGACCGGTCCTTCGCGTCGGACGTCGTGCCGTCCTTCGCCGCAGGCGCGGCGGTCTCCTTCGTCCCCGCAGGCGCGGCCTCTTTCGCGTCGGCCGTCGCCTCAGCCGTCGTCGCCTGCTCGACCGGCCCGTCCCCCTGCTCGGCCACGTCCGCCGAGGCGTCCACCGAGGCGTCCGTCACAGCGTCGGCCGTCGGCGCGGCATCCTCCGCCGCACCCGCACCCGCCGCCTCGGCGTCCACCGCCATCGCCGGTCGGCTCACCGGTGGCGCCGACTCGGCCGCGACGGCCACGACCGGCTCCACCGGCGCCGGCCCCGGCTTGTCCAACGACAGCGTGCTCCCCGGCCCGCGCGGCG
>NZ_WWJX01000082.1 GCF_009865215.1 Streptomyces sp. SID3343
ACCGCGATGCCCTCCGCGAACTCGCCCTGCTGCCCGAGCGCTTCGCCCAGCATCACGCCGGCCCGCACGTCGGGTCCGTGGCGCAGGGCGGCCCGGGCCAACCGGCACATCGTCTCCACGTCGCCCGCGCCCAGGGCCTCGGCGGCGCCGCGGACCAGGAGTTCGGCGTCGGCGGTACCGGTGGCAGCCAACTCCCAACGAGCCAGGGCCAGGGCGTCGCCGGCGCGGTGCGCCCCGTGCGCCCGTACCCGCGCGGCCTGGTCCAGCAGGACGCCCCGGGCCCGAAGTCGCCCCACGCCCGCCCGAAGGACGGGCGCGTGGGCCGGTTGGGCGAGCGCGAGGTGTTCCCGACGGTCGTCGCGGCGCAGCACGACCAGGCGCGCCGCCTCCAGGTCGGCCAACGCGTCGGCCGGTGTCTCCTGCGGTACGTCGCGCAGCCCGATCGGGCCGCACAGCGCGAGCAGTTCGAGCAACGCCCGCCGGTCGGGCGGCAGCCGGTCGATCCGTTCGTCGAACGAGACGCCCCGCAGGGTGTCGGCCAAGGGTCGCTTCAGACACCAGATGCCGTGGGCCGGGCCGAGCCGGTCCTCGGCGACCGCGGCGCGCAGTGCCTCGCGGAGGTGGAGCGGGTTGCCCTGGCCCGACGCCCACAGGGCGCGGGCGGCCAC
>NZ_WWJX01000767.1 GCF_009865215.1 Streptomyces sp. SID3343
GAGGGCGCCTGGGCGCCGGTGATCCGGGCCAGTTCGGGCTCACCGGAGCGGACCTGGGTGGTCTGCGGCGTGATCCCGGCGTCGGACATCAGGCGGACCATCTGGCGACGCTCGCCGGGCAGGACCAGGGTGACCACGCTGCCGGACTCGCCGGCGCGCGCGGTACGGCCGCCGCGGTGCAGGTAGTCCTTGTGGTCGCTCGGCGGGTCCACGTTGACGACCAGGTCGAGGTTGTCGACGTGGATGCCGCGCGCGGCGACGTTGGTGGCCACCAGGACCGTGACGTGGCCGGACTTGAACTGGGTGAGGGTGCGGGTGCGCTCGGGCTGCGACTTGCCGCCGTGCAGCGCGGCGGCGCGGACCCCGCTGTTGAGCAGGTGCGCGGTGAGCCGGTCCACCCCGTGCTTGGTGTCGAGGAACATGATCACCCGGCCGTCGCGGGCGGCGATCTGCGTGGTCGCGGCGTTCTTGTCCGATCCCTGGACGTGCAGCACGTGGTGTTCCATCGTGGTGACCGCGCCGGCGGAGGGGTCCACCGAGTGCACGACCGGGTCGTGCAGGTACTTGCGCACCAGCAGGTCGACGTTGCGGTCCAGGGTGGCCGAGAACAGCATCCGCTGCCCGTCCGCCTGTACCTGCTCCAGCAGTTCGGTGACCTGGGGCATGAAGCCCATGTCCGCCATCTGGTCGGCTTCGTCCAGGACGGTGACACCGACGTCGGCCAGCACGCACGCGCGGCGGTCGAGGAGGTCCTTGAGCCGGCCGGGCGTCGCCACGACCACCTCGGCACCGGCGCGCAGCGCGCTGATCTGCCGGCCGATCGGCATGCCGCCGGTCACCGTGGCCATCCGCAGCCGCAGCGAACGAGCGTACGGGGTAAGGGCGTCGGTGACCTGCTGCGCCAACTCGCGGGTGGGCACCAGTACCAACGCGAGCGGGTGCTTGGGCTCCGCGCGCCGACCGGCGGTACGGGCGAGCAACGCCAGGCCGAAGGCCAGCGTCTTGCCCGACCCGGTCCGGCCTCGGCCCAGCACGTTGCGACCGACCAACGAGTTCGGCAGCGTCGCGGCCTGGATCGGGAACGGCTCGGTCATACCCAGCGAGGTCAGCGTCGTCAGCAACTCCGACGGCATGTCCAGTTCGGCGAACGAGGTCACCGCGGGCAGCGCCGGGGTGATGGTCACCGGAAGCGCGAATTCCCCGCGCGGCCCGGAGGAACGACGCCCGTAGCCGCCGGAACCGCCCGGACGGCCGTAACCGCCGGAGCGACCGGGGGAGCCACCGGAACGGCCGTAGCCACTGCCGCCGGCGGGGCGACCGTAGCCGCCGGTGCCGCCGCTACGACCGCGGGAGGAGGAGCTGTACGAGGAACTGTTGGAGCGAGGATTGGGGTTCACGGTGAACCTTTCTCGTAACGGCCCGTACCGCGGAGACCCGGCAGCCAAAGCCGCGCAAGGCATCACGAGAAAGAGCCGGAAATGAAAAGCAGAAAAGAAGTGGGGCGAAGGAGTCCGCGCACACACTTCCGACGCGGCGCTTCGGAGAAAGCGGCCGGCACGAACGGACCTCGGGTCCGGGAGCGGTGGACGGTGCGCGGCCGTGGGCCGTCGGCTGCCGCCTACCGGGCGGGGATGCTGCTTCGCTCGCGGTCGCCTCGACCTCGGGGGCGGGCCGCGAACGATGGACACGCAAACGCCGTGCGAGGGGCCCGCGACCACATGGTGCGGGCCCCTCGCACGGGGGTGCCGAAGAGCGTCAGGCGGGAACGATGTTCTCGGCCTGCGGGCCCTTCTGACCCTGGGTGACGTCGAAGGAGACCTTCTGGCCTTCCTGGAGCTCACGGAAGCCCTGGGCGGCGATGTTCGAGTAGTGGGCGAAGACGTCGGGGCCGCCACCGTCCTGCTCGATGAAGCCGAA
>NZ_WWJX01000768.1 GCF_009865215.1 Streptomyces sp. SID3343
GTGGTGGGACGACCTGTGGCTGAACGAGTCGTTCGCCGAATACATGGGCTTCCAGATCCTGACCGAGACCACCCGCTTCACCGACACGTGGGTCGACTTCGCCGTCGCGCGCAAGGGTTGGGGCTACGACGCCGACCAACGGCCGTCCACCCACCCCGTCTCCCCGGACCCGGACGCGGTCCCCGACACCGCCTCCGCGCTCCTCAACTTCGACGGCATCTCCTACGCCAAGGGAGCGTCCGCGCTTCGGCAGTTGGTGACCTGGATGGGGGAGAAGGACTTCCTCGCCGGCATCAACATCCATTTCGCCCGCCACAGGTTCGGCAACGCGACGCTCGCCGACTTCATCGACTCGCTCTCGCGAGCCACCGAGCGCGATGTGCACGCGTGGGCCGAGTCCTGGTTGCGGACGACCGGCGTGGACACCCTGACGCCGACGGTCACCGAGTCGCCCGACACGTGGTCGCTCGCCGTCGCCCACCAGGGGACCCGTCCGCACCGCATCGCCGTCGGCGCGTACGACGTCGACCCCGCGGACCCCACCCGAGTCCTCGTGCGCGGCCGCTGGGAACTGGACGTGGTGCCCGGTGACAGCCCCGTCGAGGAGCGGCCCGGCCGTCGCCCCGCCCTGGTCGTGCTCAACGACAACGACACCACCTACGCCAAGATCCGACTCGACCCCTCGTCGTGGGAGACGGCGGTACGCGTCCTGTCGGACATCCCCGACGCGGTGACCCGCGCCGTCGTCTGGAACGCGGCTCGTGACCTGGTTCGCGACGGCGAACTCGACCCTTCCGCGTACCTGGACGCCGCCCGGATCCACCTGCCTCGCGAAAGCGATCTCGCGATCACCGAGGGCGTCCTCGCGTTCGCCCGCACCCAGGTCGCCGACCGCTACGTGCCCGCGGACCGGCGCTCGGCCGCTCACGCGGTGATCGCGGACGTCTGTCGTGCGCTGCTGCGCCGCACGGACGACGACGGCGACGCGGGCCTGCGGCTGATCGCGGTACGCCACTTCGTCGACACGGCCGCCCGGCCGGAAGCGATCCGGGACTGGCTGAGCGACGGCCGGGTCGTCGGCGGGCCCGAACTCGACCCGGAGCTGCGCTGGCGGATCCTCCACCGCCTCGCCGTTCTCGGAGACGCGGACGAAGCGGCGATCGAGGCCGAACTGGCCCGGGACCCCAGCGCGACCGGCCGAGAAGGCGCGGCCCGCTGCCGCTCCGCGCTGCCGACGAAGGAGGCGAAGGAGGCTGCCTGGGCGCGGATGTTCGCGACCGACGACACCTCCAACTACGTCTTCAAAGCGACGGCGCAGGGCTTCTGGCAGCCCGAACAGGCCGCGCTGGTCGCTCCGTACGTCGCGCGCTACTACCCCGAGGCGGTCGCGTTGGCGGGCCGCAGAGGGTCGGCCCTGGCGGTGGCCGCCGGTCGGTACGCGTTCCCGCTGCACGCGGTGGACGACGAGGCGCTGAAGCTTGGGGAGACCTGCCTGCGCGAAGCACGGATGACCCCGGCATTGCGTCGGTGGATCGCCGATCAACTGGACGATCTACGCCGCGCGCTGTCCGTTCGGGCGGCCGGCTCCGCCTCGGTACACGAGGCGGGGAAAGAGGGCACCGAACGGTGAGCCGGAGACGTCTCGAGGCGCCCGGCAGCCGGACGTCGTCACGCGCCCGGCAACCGGGTGCCCCGGGGCCGATACCGGGGGTTCGGATCGATCAGGAATCGAGAAGCGTCGGTCATGGAGCCCCACTAGCGTGATTGCCATGGACATCGCCCCCCGGGGCGATCGGGCCGTCGGGGTCCGGACTTCTCGTCCGGCTTCGAGTGAGCCCGCCCCCATGGAACCCACGACTTCAGGAGCGACCATGACCGGCTCTGCCACCCAGGGAATCAAGACCGTGCTGCACCCCGTGTCCGATCTGGCGAAGGCGAAGGAGGTGTACGCCGCGCTGCTCGGCGTCGCGCCGCAGACCGACGAGTCCTACTACGTCGGTTTCGAGGTCGCGGGCCAGAGCATCGGGCTCGTGCCGGCCGGGGGATCACAGGGCATGACCTCGCCGGTGGCCTACTGGCACGTGCCGGACATCGAGGCGAAGCTCGCCGAGGTCACCGCCGCCGGTGCCACCGTGCACGAGCCCGCCCACGACGTCGGGGGCGGCCGCCTGGTGGCCACCGTCACCGACCCCGACGGGAACGTCCTCGGGCTGCTTCAGGATCAATGAGAGCCCGTATCGACGAGCCCGCCCCACCCCGCCTCCGCGTCTTCGCGGAGACGGGGTGGGGGCGAGCAGGCCCGCCACGAAGGCCGCCGCCGGCGGCGGGAGTCACCGGCTCCCCGGTCCGAAACCGAGCACCACCGGACGTACCGCTCGACACCCGGCGGATCGAGCCAGGCGACCCGACGGAGACCGCCGAGGCGGCCCGCCCGACAGACGGAGACACGATGAGCAAGGCCACCGCAACGAACCCGCAGTCGCCTGCGCCGCACGCTGCCGACACCCACGACCTGATCCGCGTGTACGGCGCGCGCGTGAACAACCTCAAGGACGTGAGCATCGAGATCCCCAAGCGTCGGCTGACGGTGTTCACCGGCGTCTCCGGTTCGGGCAAGAGCTCGCTCGTGTTCGGCACGATCGCCGCCGAGTCGCAGCGGATGATCAACGAAACCTACAGCGCCTTCGTACAGGGCTTCATGCCCACACTGGCACGGCCCGAGGTCGACGTCCTCGAAGGGCTGACCACCGCGATCATCGTCGGCCGGCAGCGGATGGGCGCCGATCCCCGCTCCACGGTCGGTACCGCCATCGACGCCAACGCGCTGCTGCGCATCCTGTTCAGCCGGCTCGGGCAGCCGTACATCGGCTCGCCGCAGGCGTTCTCCTTCAACGTCGCCTCGATCAGCGGAGCGGGCGCGGTCACCGTGGAGCGCGGCGGGGAGACCGTCAAGGAGCGGCGCAGCTTCGCCGTCGTCGGCGGCATGTGTCCGCGGTGCGAGGGGCGCGGCTCGGTCACCGACCTCGACCTGTCCCAGCTGTACGACGCCGACAAGTCGCTGGAGGAGGGCGCGCTCACGGTCCCCGGCTACAGCGTCGACGGTTGGTACGGCCGCATCTTCACCGGCTGCGGCTTCTTCCCCGCGGGCAAGCCGATTCGCACGTTCACCAAGCGGCAACTGCACGATCTGCTCCACAAGGAGCCGACCAAGATCAAGGTCGACAACGTCAACCTGACCTACGAGGGTCTGATCCCGCGGATTCGAAAGTCGATGCTGTCCAAGGACATCGACGCGCTGCAACCACACATCCGGGCCTTCGTGGAGCGGGCGGTGACGTTCGCCGTGTGCCCCGACTGCGCCGGCACCCGGCTCGGCGAGGCGGCCCGATCGTCGAAAATCGCCGGGATCAACATCGCCGACGCGTGCGCGATGCAGGTCAGCGACCTGGCCGAATGGATCCGCGGTCTCGACGAGCCGTCGGTGGCCCCCCTGCTCGCGACACTGCGCCAGACCCTCGACTCGTTCGTCGAGATCGGGTTGGGCTACCTCTCGCTCGATCGCCCGGCCGGCACGCTGTCGGGCGGCGAGGCGCAGCGGGTGAAGATGATCCGTCACCTCGGTTCCTCGCTCACCGACGTCACCTACGTCTTCGACGAGCCCACCACGGGCCTGCACCCGCACGACATCCAGCGGATGAACGACCTGCTGTCGCGGCTGCGGGACAAGGGCAACACGGTGCTCGTCGTGGAGCACGAGCCGGAGACGATCGCGATCGCCGACCACGTCGTCGACCTCGGCCCCGGCGCCGGTACCGGGGGCGGCACCGTCTGCTTCGAGGGCACCGTCGAGGGGCTGCGGGACAGCGGCACCGTCACCGGCCGTCACTTCGACGACCGGGCCGCCCTCAAGGAGACGGTGCGCAAGCCCACCGGCACGCTGGAGATCCGCGGCGCGACGGCGCACAACCTGCGGGACGTGGACGTCGACATCCCGCTCGGGGTGCTCGTCGTCGTCACCGGCGTCGCCGGCTCCGGCAAGAGCTCGCTCGTGCACAGCTCGTTGGTCGACAGATCCGGGAGCACCGGCGCGGACGTGGTGTCGGTCGACCAGGGCGCGATCCGCGGCTCACGGCGGAGCAACCCGGCGACGTACACCGGTCTGCTCGACCCGATCCGCAAGGCGTTCGCGAAGGCCAACGGCGTGAAGCCGGCGCTGTTCAGCGCCAACTCCGAGGGCGCGTGCCCCACCTGCAACGGTGTGGGCGTCATCTACACCGACCTGGCGATGATGGCCGGCGTCGCCACCACGTGCGAGGAGTGCGACGGGAGGCGCTACCAGGCATCGGTGCTGGAATACCGTCTCGGCGGCCGTGACATCAGCGAGGTGCTCGCGATGTCGGTGACCGAGGCCGAGGAGTTCTTCGGCGCCGGCGACGCGCGCACGCCGGCCGCGCACGCCGCCCTCGCCCGACTCGTCGACGTCGGGCTCGGCTACCTCGGCCTCGGACAGCCGCTCACCACGCTGTCCGGCGGCGAGCGGCAACGGCTCAAGCTGGCCGGCCACCTGGGCGACAAGGGCGGCGTCTACGTCCTCGACGAGCCGACCACGGGCCTGCACCTCGCCGACGTCGAGCAACTTTTGGGCCTGCTCGACCGGCTCGTCGACTCCGGCAAGTCGGTCATCGTGGTCGAGCACCACCAGGCGGTCATGGCGCACGCCGACTGGATCGTCGACCTGGGCCCCGGCGCGGGCCACGACGGCGGCCGGATCGTCTTCGAGGGCACCCCGGCCGACCTCGTCGCCGCCGCCTCCACCCTCACCGGCGAGCACCTGGCGGCCTACGTCGGCACCTGACGCGATGACCGCGCCTGCCCCGATTCGTCGCGTCGTCGGTGTCCTTCCCGTCGTGCCTGCCTCTCCCGCCCACCGGGCTCGGTCGCTGTGCGAAACTGGCCCGGTGAAACGGCAGGATCTCGACGACCTCGTCCGGCTGCGGCGGGCCCGCGACCGGATGGACCGCGACTACGCCGAGCCGCTCGACGTCACCGCGTTGGCACGCGACGCCCTGATGTCGGCGGGCCATTTCTCCCGCAGCTTTCGGGCCGCGTTCGGCGAGACGCCCTACAGCTACCTGATGACCCGCCGCATCGAGCGGGCCAAGGCGCTCCTGCGGCGCGGCGACCTCAGCGTGACCGAAGTGTGCTTCGCGGTCGGCTGTACGTCGCTGGGGTCGTTCAGCTCGCGGTTCACCGAGCTGGTCGGCGAGAGCCCGAGTACCTATCGGGCCCGCGGTCACGAACCCGGCGCCGCGATGCCGGCCTGCATGGCCAAGATCCACACGAGACCGATCAGGAACGGCCCGCCCCGGCTCGGCTGAGCCCCGGGACGAACTCCCGCCCCACACCGAACGCGTGGGGGCGAGCGCGCCGCCGTGAGCGGGCGCCGTGACCACTGGTGGCGGCGAGGCTTCATACGGTGATGCGGGCGTGTTAGCGTTTTGTGTTGCTTGGTCGATTCCTGCCCTCCTGCTTTCCTGCTCACCGGGCGGAGGGCAGGTTCAGCTGCCGAGGGGCGGGGATCCGGGCGTGACCACGCCTTCGGTGTCCGCGCCGCGCGGTCGGGCGGGCGGGGGTGGCGGTGCGGGTCTTGGTCACCGACTTGGACGGAACGCTGCTGGGCGGCACGGACTTCGAACGCGGCCTGCTGCGCGCGGTGTTGGCCCGCCACCCCGAGATCGCCGTGGTGTTCGCGACCGGTCGCGGGCTGACTTCGGTACGCGAGGTGCTGCGCGATCCGCTCGTACCGAGGCCGCGATGGGTGATCGCCGACGTGGGGGCAACCGTCGCCGGCGGAACGGGCCTGCGCCCCGTCGCCGACCTTCAGGCGGGACTGCGCGCGGGATGGCCCGGGGCGGCCCGCGTGCGTCACGCGCTGTCCCGGTTCCCCGCGCTGATCTTCCAGGCCGACGTGGTGCAGGACGGGCGATGTTCGTTCTACCTGCGCCCCGAGAATCTCACCGACGAACTCCGGGCCGCGGTGGCCGCGTTGGGATGCTCGTGGGCGTACTCGGCCGATCGGTTCCTCGACGTGCTGCCGGCGCGGGCGAGCAAGGGCGCCGCGGTACAGGCCCTGGCCCGCGCGCAGGGTTGGGCGCCGTCGGACCTGTTGGTCGCCGGTGATTCGCTGAACGACCTGTCGATGTACGGGATCGGCGCCCACGGGGTCGTCGTGGGCGACGCCGAGCCCGCGCTGCTGCGCGCGGTGGCGGCGGACGCGAGGGTGTACTCGGCGCCGCGCGCCGGCGCGGCGGGAATCCTCGCGGCGCTGCGGAACCTGGGCT
>NZ_WWJX01000083.1 GCF_009865215.1 Streptomyces sp. SID3343
GGCACGATGGCGGCGGTGGGGGCGAGCGCCGAGCAGGTGGCGGCGGCGCTCGACGCGGCGGGTCCGGGCGGGCACGCGGACGTCGTGCTCGCCAACCGCAACACCCCCGAGCAGACGGTCGTATCGGGCCCCGGCCCGGCGATCGAGGCCGCCACGGCGATACTGACGGCGGCCGGCCTGTCGGTCCGCGCGCTGCCGGTGGCCTGTGCGTTCCACAGCCCGGTCGTCGCGGCGGCGGCCGAAACCCTCGCCGCCGCGCTGGAGACCGTGGACATCGGGCTCCCCCGGCTCCCGGTGTGGTCCAACACGACGGCCGGCCGATATCCGGATTCCCCGGGCGGCATCCGCGCACTGATGGCCCGTCAGGTCGCCGAACCGGTGCGGTTCGCCGAACAGATCGAGGCGATGTACGCGGCCGGGGTACGGGTGTTCGTCGAGGCCGGCCCCGGCCGCGCGCTCACCGGGATGGTCCGGACAATCCTCGGCGACCGCCCGTACACCGCCGTGGCGTGCGACGTGCCCGGCGAGGAGGGCGTGGGCCGACTGCTCACCGCACTGGCCGAACTGGCCGTCGCGGGCGTCCCGGTGGACGTCGCGGCGTTGCTCGCGGGTCGGGTGAGCGGCGCCGACGTCGCGCCCGGGCCGCGACCGGCGTGGT
>NZ_WWJX01000769.1 GCF_009865215.1 Streptomyces sp. SID3343
AAACGCGTGTACAGCGTCTGCCACGAGCCGTATCTCTCCGGCACGTCCCGCCACGGGACGCCGGTGCGAATCTTCCACACGATCCCGTTCAGGATCGCCCGGTCGTCCGACCGCCGGCGACCCATCGCCCCCGACGGAAGATGCGGCCGCAACGCGTCCCACTCCGCATCGGTCAACTCATGACGTCGAATCACACCCGACATCATGCCTCAACCCGAGCAGATTGAAGACACTTCCTAGCCGCCGCCCTTGATCGTCGGCGTCGGTCAGCTCGAAAAGCGCCTCGTCGGGCCCGGGGTCCTAGGCCATGGATCGCAGACTGCGCCCGAGGCAGTGACCGCGCCTCGTTCCAGGGATCGGCTAGGTGCCGGACTGCCTGTCATGCACATGGCACATGTTCTGGTGGGTGTCCGGGACTTGGTTTCGAAGTGTGCCCAACCCGGTTCGCGTGTTGTTCGTTCTTGGGGGTGTGACAGTGATGGGCACGATCGGGGCTCGAATATTCAGTGGGAGGAGGGCGGATGCGAGTTGACGGGGAGTCTGTGCAGTCGTTGGTGGCTGCTCGGGGTTGGGCGCTCAAGCGCTACGCCTTTGTCCTGTGTGGAGACGACGACCGGGCGGACGACCTGGTCCAAGAGGCGTTGGTACGGACTCTCGCGGGGCGTCCCCCCACTGATCCCGCCGAGTTGGAGGCGTACGTCCGTCGGGTCATGACCAATGTCGTCATCGACGAGTTCCGGCGGGCGCGCCGATGGGCGCGTCTACGGCCCGCCTTCCTGACCCGGTACGCGCCGTCCGATCAGGAGGGACCGGAGACGCAGGTATGCGCGCGCCTGTGGACCGGTGAGTCCTTGGCGCAGTTACCCGCTGGCCAGCGAACGTGTCTGGTCCTGTACTACCTCGAGGATCTGCCCATCGCCGAGATCGCGAACGTCCTGGGGTGCACTCAGGGGTCGGTCAAGAGTCAGTTGCACGACGCACGCGGCGCACTGAGGCGGACGTGGGCGAACGACGGCACGACGAATAGCGAGGAGGAGAAGCGTGAGTTCGAACGGAGATAACATCCGAGAAGCCCTGGACACGCTGGCAGGCCAGGCGCGGCCGCTGCGGCCGATGCCCGCGGAGGAGTTGGTGGCCGAGGCGGAGCAGCGCCGTCGCGGACGGCGCCGGCTGCAGATGGCGGGTACCGCTGTGGCCGTGACGCTGTGCGTGATGGGAGCGTTCGCCACGACGATGGTCGGATCCGACCCGTCCGACCGCCCGGCCCCCGTCGCCGCCCCGTCGCCAGCGGAACAGGGGTCGGGCATTGAACAGGAGCCGGGCCCGTTCACGTGTGGCCGGCCGATCGAGTCGCCCGTGGTCGAACGGTTAGATGGGTTCGATTTGTTGGGGTTGACGATCGAACGGACCGCAGACGTGGATGTGCCCCCACTCGTCTCCGTCACCCTCGAGGCGCCTGCACCGATGCGACTGAACGCCACCAAGGTCTACCCGACCGTGCTACTGCTGCGGGACGGAGTCGTGGTGGGTGGTCCGGTGCGTGCCGGGGCCTTGGGCCCCGGACGCCCGCTTCGGTTCGTGGACTGGGACCCCGCGTACGAGTGGCCTGCCAAGATTCGTCAGCCCGCGCCGGATTGGCTGTGTGGGCAGTTGAGTTGGCAGCAAGTATGGGCAAATCCGTCGCATTACACCCTGGCCGTGGTTATGACTCCGCCCAAGGCGAGCGCAGGAGGGCCGCTTCCGTCGAACGAGACGTCCTCGACATTGCTGATCTCCAAGGTGGCGCTCGACGACAGGCTCTCAGCCGGCTCATGAACACGCTGCGCCGGTGCGACGACGGTCGCACCGGCGAGAAACGTCAGGCGAAATTGAGTCGGACGGCAAAGACGTCCTGGATGGTGGCCGCGCTTATCCAGCCCACGGATCGACAACGCTTGATGTCGTCGCAGTAGAACCCGATGCTGACCATGCCGTTGAGTTGACGGCTGTTCGGGTCGTTGACGGTGATTATGGGGCCTCCGCTGTCGCCACCCACGGCGGCGAGGTAGCCGTCCACCTGCCCTCCGACCATTCCCATGACCCCGACATCGCCCGCGGACCAAACGTTGACACCGGCCGTGCGGATGTTACACATGACCTTGATGTTGTATCCGAGGTTGCAGACCATGTCCCCGACTGCGGTGTGCCTGACACCGTTGAGGGCGCGGGCGTACCCGGCGGCGTCTGTGCCGTCCCAGGTGTTCGCCCGGGTCGTAGTCTCAATGAAGGCCGCGTCGATGTCGGGCCTCTTGTCCTTGACCTGGCCGACATAGGTGCCGCCGTGTGTCCACACGTGTTGGCCCACCGGGTAGCAATGGCCTGCAGTAACCAGCCACTGCCGGCCGTCCCACGTGCTGATGCTGGGCATTCCACTCGTGCAGTTCGCGCGGTCGGCGTCGATCCAGTCCAGCGCCGCTCCGGCATAGAAGGGGGCGCTGTCGTTCTCCCGAGTGGCCAGCAGTCGGCCCTCGCTTCCTTGCTCTACCCTGATTTCCAGGGCAACCGCCGTCTTGTCGAGGCTTTCCCGTGAGGCCAGGAAGCCGCTCGCCGAGCTGGGTTTGTCGACGGAGAGAGTGACACCTCCGCCGTCCACCGCGAAGGCTGCAGAATAGACCTTGAACGGCAGAGACTCGTTGGCGACGTATCGAAGGGCTTCGCTCTTCATCGCGGCTTGAGAGTTTTTCCCCTGCTTCACGTCGAGCAGCTTCGTGTTGATCTTCGGATACTTCGCGTGAACCTGTCGGATGAAGACGTCGGCCTGCGACGTATCGGTCAGATACACGTGGAGCGTGGTGTAGTCCGCACTCATCTCGGCAGAGGTGAAGATGTCCGCGTACTGCTCCTGGCCGACGCTGATCGCCCCATCTGCGGCGGCGCGCAAGGGTTCGAGCAGTCGTCCCTGCGCCTCCGGCGTCATGGTCGCCAAGGTTTCGGCAGAGAGAGGCCCGGGTTCGTCCGCCGCCGCCGAGAAAGGTATGACGGCCAGTGCGCCGAGCGCAGCAACGGCAGCCACCAAACGTTTCATATTCCTGTTCATTTCCCCCCCAGATTTAGCGCCCCCAGAGCGCCGGTTGGCCCGAGAGAGCGTATTTAAGCGGCCACAGAGAGTCAATAGGATTCCATTTCCCAATTCCCGTTCCGATTTCACGTAAAAAATCGGGCTTCGCCGATGGAAGTGATACTTTATATCATCAAATCGCGTCCAGATATGAAATCGCAAACAAGGATTCAACGGCACCAACTTCCCCACCGCCGGGCACCTGGCCTCCTACGCTGGCCTCGCACCCACGACATACGAGTCAATGCTCGGGCGCGGTTCCACGACCGACGACACGATGAGCGCACGGCTCGGAGCGAGGGCGTGCCACGAGGGGCGTTCGACGAAGCGCCCCCGCGGTCGGCGGTCACGGGAGCAAGAACTCGCGATCCCCGAATCGGGCACTCGGCGGGGTCGATCGCGCAGAACGACCCTCGACGCGCGCGCCGGTGAGGCACGCTCAAGAACACGACGGGCCGCGACGGCGGGGCCCGTGACCAAGAGGAGGCGCGTGTGAGGGACCAGAGGCAGGGTTGGCAGGCGCGGGAGTTCGGGACCGCGCACGAAGGCCGGGTCGGCGTGGTGTTGGTCGATGGTTCGACGCCGCGTCCGGTGATCTTCGACATCGGCAGCGGTACCAATTTTTACGAGAGCACCGACTGGCGGTATCACGACGGGTCGTGGGAGTACCTGGTCAAGGCGCCGAGGGCGGACGCGTTGCGGACGGTGTGCTCCTGTGGCTGGCAGGGCGAGGCGCACCCGGTCGCCACGATGCCGGAGCTGGTGGCCGAGCTCGACGGTGCCGCCGCCGACGCCGAGAACGAATCCGATGCCAAGGACCGGCATCCGTGGAGAGCGCTCGAGGACCCGGCGGTCTGCGAGCGGGACTGGGCCGCGCACATCGCGGAGGTCGAGCACGCCGCCATGCAGCTGCCCGAGGACGTCGCCCGACTGCTCCGACAGGTCGGCGACCGACTGGACGTCCTGGCCCTCGACGCGCCGCTGGCCGCGCTGCGCGCGGTACGGCTGTTGCACACGACCGTCGGAGAAGCCGGCGCCAACGCCGCAACCTCCGCCCGTTACGACCACGACGAAGCCACGATCGGCCGCGCCCTCGGCCTGCCGGAGAAAGAGACCACGGCCTGCCTGTACGAATACACACGCCGCTAACCGCTCCGCCGGGCCGCCGTGGCCCGACCGACGCGAAGTCCGGCGACCACCCGGAGGGCCCGCTCGGGGCCGCCGGGTCGGCCGAGCACGTCACTCGTCGGGGTCGTGGTGCGCGGTGGTCACATCCGGATACGACACCGGCCCATGAACGTCCCCCTTGGTTGGTGACCCCATGTTGTCGAAACCTCGCACCGTGTACGGGAGTTCGCCCAGACTGGGCGGACGGGCCGACGAAAGGGAGCGGGCATGGCGGGTGCGTGGCGTGGTGAAGAGGGACCCGAGCGGCATCCGCGGCCGCCGTTGCCGTCGAACCAGGGGTTGCTGCCCGCGCTGCGGACCGGCGGCGAGGTCGCCGAACCGGCGCCGGGCCCGGGACCGGTCGAACAGGTGGCCCGGATACACGCGCCCGGCGAACTGCCCGTCGGCACGTCCGGATCCAACCGGGAACAGCGCTGGGACATGCTCGGCCCCAAGACGCGCGAGCGCCTGGAGGCGCAGGCCGGTACGACGTTGGCCTGGTGGGCGAAGTTGGACGCCGACGAGTTCGTCGAGGCCTTCGTGTTCGGGCCCCTGGGCGCCTGCCGGGCGGCGTCCGTCGTCCGCGAGGGCAAGCGGGTGTACCTGGTGGAGCGCCTGCGCTTCGAGCCCGACGCCCTGGAGCACCGGTCGCTCCGCTCGGACCCGGTGGGGCGCAAGCCCTCGAAGGCGTCCCGCCTGTTCCGGCCGCGCCGCCCCGCGGGTGGGGGACCGCCGCCGGCCCGCCCGGCGGTCGTGGCGGACCTGGGCCTGAACGTGCGGGACTCGGGGGTGTTGGGGAACCTGCCCGCCGAGGTGCAGGAGTTCCTCCAGCGCCCGTTCCTCGGCGACGACCAGGGCGTGGTCGCCCAGTGGTACTACGACGAGGGCATTGAGGCCATGGGCCGGGTGCTCCGCGTCGTGTTCGCCCTGATGGGCGACCGCGACGTCACGTTCGCCACCGGCCGTCGGACCCTGCCGCGCGGGGCCTCGCCCGACCGGGCCCGCTGGGAACTCGACTACTACCACGCACCGGTCAAGCGGCCCCGAACCACGCCTTGATCCAGGCCCTGCTCTCTCGCACTCGACATCGACGACGCGTGCGTGGAGGCCGACGGGCGACCCGGCCTCGACGGCATACGCCCGGTGTTCTCCCACGCCGTGGCCGCCTTCCTTCGGGACGACGACCCCGACGTGCGCCACGCCGCGACGGCCGCGGCCGTCGCGTACGCCGAGGATCCCGACCTCGCCGAACACCGCGCCGAACTGGTGCCCCTCGCGCACCGACTCCTTGCCGAAAGCACCGTCCGCTCGTACCGGGCCCCCACGATCGACCGACTCCGCACGGAGGTACAGCCGAACATGCTCTTTGTGTTCGCCGTTCGGTCCGGCTGATGGTGGGGTGTCCGGGCGTAAACGAGGGGCGGGGTGGGCGGGGAGTGGGGCACACTTCGCCCGTGATCACCATGCGGCTCGTGCTGAGGGTGGATGTCCACGACGGCGACTTCGCCTTTTGGCCGGTCGCCGAGACGAAGTCCTTCGGCCACATTCCTCTCGGTGATGAACTCTCTCCCACCGAGGTCGGGACGGCCATGATGCGCATCGTCGGCTGCAACGACGTCGGCCCCGACCCCGGGGAGGGCTTCCCGCTCCCGCCGGCCGACCCGCTCGGATACTTCCTGCACGGGATGCTGACCTCCGAGGAACCCATCGTGGGGGGCGGCCTGCTCGTCGTGGACACCTCCACGGGAATCGTGGTGCCGCCCGGCTGCTGCTGCGGCCTGGAGGACTGGCGCGAATGGCAGGAGGTCGTCGACGGCGGCGACCCGCCCTGGCTCGGCCACGATCCGGAACCGACCGCCGAACGGCTCGGCGACACCGTCCGGCTGACCCTCGACTCCGGGAAGAGCGACGGCCCGGTGAACTCGGCCGACTCCTGGAGGGCGTCGATCGTGACCTCTCCGACTTCGTCGCCCTGGCGGCCGACTGGGCATCCCACCACCTGCCCGAGCACGCCACCCCTCTGGTGGCCGCCGCCCTCTCCCGCCTGCTGGCTCTACCGTCGCAGACCGGGCCGCAGCAACGGTAGAGCCAGCAGCCGGTTCCGCCGACCAGGCAAGTGGGCAGACGGCACCGGCCCGCCGTAAGCACGTTCACGGTGTGCTTGGTTGGGCACACCGACGAGCACGGCTCCGTCGAGGCGGACCACAGCCCCGGCGGCAACGCCGACAATCCGCCCTTCTGAGCAGGCACACACGACGTTCCGACACCGCGCTCCGTCCACGTCGATCCGAAACGACTCGAGCGTCGCCCTCATCCGTGGTCGCAGTGACATCTCGCCGACGGACGCGCGCCGGTAGCGCACCGAGCTCGTGCTGCCCCGGCGCACGATCTGCTGCAGCCTCTTCCCTTCCTGGTCGAGGCGAGCGCTCATGCCTGATCGGGGTCGGGATCCGTGTCGGGCGGCCTGAAGCCCAGTTCGCGGTACAGCAGGCGCAGCCGGTCGCGTGCGACGGCTTCGACGTCGGCGGCGTGCGTCTGCGCCGCGACGTCGACCAGTTCCTCGAGCGCCTGGCCTCCTTCGCGTACAGGCCCAGCTCCGAGGCCATGCGGGCGGCGTCCGTCAGGCAGGCTCAGCGACTCGTCGTATCTCGTGACGGCGAACAGGATGGCTCTGGACCCGGGATCAGACGAGGCCGACGTAGTCGGCGAGCCAGTGCCAGGGCTGGACCATGTTGATGTGGTCGGCGAGCCAGTGCCAGGGCTGCCTGTCGAGGTCGAGACCGACGTGGGCAGCGATCCAGGGCCAGGGCTGCGCGGCATCCACGTGCCAGGGCACGATCAGGCCCGCCAGCAGTGCCGCAGGGCTTACCACCCGGCACGCTTCGAAGGGCTCTCCGACGGTGACGTTCAGACCTTCCATCGGAAAGGACAACAGAGCCGTCGCGAGCAGCAGGGCGGTCGGCGCCAGGACCGCGTAGACGATCAGGTTCGAGGTCTCGGCGCGGGGGGATGCCCGAAGACCCGCAGTGAACGTCGCGGCGACGCCGAAGGAGAGCACCACCTGGAGCAGAAAGCTGGACCAGCCCACGAAGTTCCCCACGTGGTACCCGGGCGGCACCTGGTACGGCACGTACGGCCGAACCGGGGCGGCAGGGGCGGGAGTGGACACGGCGGAGGGGTCGTCGGTGTTCCGCGGCGAGTCTCGGACGTCGTCCATGGCACCTTGTACGCGTTGCACGGCGTCTTGTACGCGTTGCACGGCGTCCTGGACGCGTTCCAACGCGCTTTGGGTAGAAGCCATGGACGCGATGTTGGCCTCCGCGGCGGCGGCGAAGTCGCCGACGAGCGGGTTCACGTCCCCCGTGGGCGTCGGCATCGCCGTCACCCCACCGGCAGGCAACTGCGCCGGTGGGTCGCAGTCGCCCGGCCAGGTACCGACCTCCGCCGGGACGGGGCCCCCGATGAAGGGGTACTCGCCCCCCGTGTAGGCCGGCATCGCGGTCACGGTCACCCCACCGGCAGAGGGCTGCGCAGGTGGGTCGTAGTCGTCCCGCCGGGTGCCGCCCTCCGGCGGGACGGGGCCGCCGAGGGAGTACCCGTCTCCCGTATAGGCCGGCATCGCGCTCACCCCACCGGACCACGATTGCGCCGGTGGGTCGTGGTCGCCGGACACGCCGTCTGCGGTGACCTGCGTTGCCGCCTGGGCAACATGCTGGTGGACGGGTGTCGCCCATTGCCGCTCCTGCTGCTCCCGGCTCAGGACCATGACCTGGTGGCGCAGGACGTCGACTTCCCGGCGCAGGAGTTCGATCGTGGCGTGGTGTTCGGCGAGTTCGGCTTCGAGTTCGCGGATGTAGGCGGTCGCGGCGTCGAGGCGATGGTCCCGGTCCCGGACTTGGTCGTGCAGTGCGTCGTGTCGGGTCTGGATCTCGGCTCTGGTGGTGTCGGTGTGTTCGAGGCGTTCGCTCAGTTCGGCGAGTTCGAGGTCGAGGGCGCCCAGGGCCTGGGCCGCGTGTCGGCGGTCGTGGGTGCCGCGGTCGCGTTCCTCGTTCAGGCGTGCGGTGAGGTCTTCCTTGGCGGCGGTCAGCCGTGTGGTCTCCTCTCTCCAGTACAGGGCCTGGTTGTGCTGCCTGGCGCTGCCCGCCAGGGCGGCGGTGCGCAACCGGTCGAGGTCGAGGTGTTCCTCGGGTGCGAGCGGGACGCCGCGCTCGGCCAGGAATCTTGCGAGGGCGGTGAGGAACTCGGCGGGTGCGACTCGTTGTCCCTTGAGGTAGCGGGTGACCACGGACGGATCGAGGAACGCCGCCTTGGCGAACTCGCGGCGCGAGGCGCCTGCGCGTTCGAAGCACGCCTGCATCGCCGCCCCGTAGCGTCCCGCGTCCGGCTCGACCGCGTCCCGGCCCGGAATGTCATCGCTCATGTAGGTGTCGCCCCCTTCGTCACCCCTCCATTCAACGCCACCACCGGGCGACCCGGTGGCACTACGCGCCGACGTGTTGCCGATGCGCCGGCAACGCCCGTTGCCGCTACCGCAGCACCTTCCACCCGTCCGACGCGATCCGCCTCCTGGCCAGCTGGAACGCCGACGACCAGCGGAACACGAGCCCGGCAGCGGGAACACCCGGCCGACCCGACGACCCAGCCGGCCTCTGACCGGCAGCGGTAGGCATCCCCGACGGCTCACGGCAGTCCCCGCGCTTCGCGGAGAGAGCGCGCGCTGCTCTCCTTCACCATAGGCGGGGACACAGCGCGAGCACTCCGGGCCGACACGTCGCGTCACGTGAAAGCAGGCCTTGTCGACCGAGTTGCCTACCCTGGGCAATTCCGGTCCCAGCACGCGGGTTCCGTCCCAAGGACGCGGTACGGACGGCGGAAGCGAAACCACGTACGGCGATGGCACCTCGTCCGCCGCTCGATCGCCGACTCGGCGGGCCCGTCGGCGAAACATGCAGGCCCCACCGGTGGCCGACGTGCAACGTGGGAGGTGACGAACCGGTTCGGACGACCGGTTCGCAGGGCGGAACGGGTCCCCGGCCTCGGGCCCCGCGCCGCTGTCGACGGCGTCCGCGGGCCCAGTAGAGTCGCGACGTGCCGGGGTGGATGTGGGGCAGTCGGCTCGTGGGGCGCGCCCGCGAGCTGGACGTACTGCACGGCTTCGTCGACGCTTTGGCGACAGACAGCGGCGCCATGCTCGTCGTCGGCGAGGCCGGCGTGGGCAAGACCTCGCTCCTCGACGCCGCCGCTGCCCATGCTGCCGAGCTCGGCATGCGCGTCCTGCGTGCGTCCGGCATCGAGTTCGAGGCGGAGGTGAGCTTCGGCGGGCTCCACCACTTGGTCGCCCCGCTTGCCGCCGAGACCGCCGTACTCGCACCCGACGCGCGACGTGCGATCGGCGTCGCCGTGGGACTCGCGCACGGTCCCGCGCCTGACCACCTTGCGCTGACAAACGCGCTGCTCGCCCTGCTCTCCGAAGCCGCCGGCCGGGACGGCGTGCTGGTGCTGGTCGACGACCTGCACTGGCTCGATCGCGCGAGCGCCACGCTGTTCGGCATCCTCGCGCGGCGCCTCGGTGGCTCGCGTATCGGCCTGCTCGGCGTCGTTCGGACCGGTGAGGGCAGCATGTTCGAGGGCGCCGGCCTCGCGGAGATTGCCGTCGGACCGCTCGACGAAGCCGCCGCGGCGGTACTCCTCGCCGAGGCGTTCCCCCAGATGCCGCCGCGGACGGCCCGGCAGGTGATCACCCAGGCCCAGGGCAACCCGCTCGCGCTGATCGAACTCCCGGCGCCTCTCGGCCCGACGACCGAACCTCCGCCCAGGCGCACACCGGTCGGCCGACGGCTGCAGCTGACCTTCGCCCGGCGGATCGACGCGCTGCCCGCCGACACGCGCGCCCACCTGCTCCTCGCGGCACTCGACGGAACCGGCTACCGGTTCCCGGCATTCCCGGCCGGCGAGCTCGAACCGGCCGAGCGCGCACGGCTGATCCGCATCCACCCGGTCACCCGCGAAATCCGGTTCCGGCATCCGCTCACCCGGTCCACCGTCGTCGAGCTGTCGACCGAAGAAGAACGGCGCGGAGCACACCGGCGGCTCGCGGGACGGCACCCGGCCGGCTCCGAGCGACGCGCCTGGCACCTCGCGGAGGCAGCGTCGGCACCCGACGAGCAGATCGCGCAGCTCCTTGAGGAAGCCGCCCTGAAGACCAAGGGACGCGGCGACCCGGTCGGCGCCATCACCTTCCTCCTGCGCGCCGCCGAGCTGAGTCCCGAACCCGACGAGCACCACCGCCGCGCCATGTTCGCGACCTACCTCGGTGCCGACGTCACCGGAGACCTCACCGACCCGCAGACGCACCTCGCCGAACACGGCGGGCACGGCCACACGGTGGCGGCCGCCGTCGCCGCCGCCTCCTACCTGGTGAACACCGGCGGCGACATCGACACCATCCACCGGCTACTGCTCGGCGCCCTGCGCACCACCCCCCAGCCGGTCGCAGCCTGGGACGCGCTGTTCACCGAGACCGTCTACGTCCTGCAGGCGAACTGCTCCTTCGGCTCCCGACCCGACCTGGCAGACGACTACTGGGCGGTCCTCGACCGGATCGGCCCCGAACCCCCGCGGGTCCTCGGCCTGCTCGGCGCCACGTACCTCGAGCCCACCCGACGGGCGGCGCCTTCGCTCCCGCTGCTCGACGAGGCAATAGCCGGCATCGGCGACCAGGCCGACCACGCCCACACGGTACAGCTGGGCATCGCGGCGCTGTACGTGGACCGGATCGCCGGATGCCGCGGCGCACTGTGGCGGGTGGTCGAGCACGGCCGCGGCGGCGGCGCAGTCGCGGCGGCACTCAAGGCGTACGCGCTGCTGGGGTTCGACGGCGTGCTGAGCGGCGACTGGGACGGCGTCCAGCGGCTCACCGAAGAGGGGCTCGCCGTCACGACCCGGCACCACTACCGGCTGCTCGGCGGCTTCCTGCAGTACAGCCGGGCGATGGTCGCCGCCGCCCGCGGCGAGCGCGAGACCGTCCGGCACCTCGCCGACGACCTGACGGCCTGGGCGGCACCGAACCGCATCAACTTCGTCCTTCAGCTCGCCGCACACGCCAAGGCCGTCGACGCGCTGAGCAACGGCGAGTTCGAGACCGCCTACCGCCACGCGGTCGAGGTCTGCTCGCCGCAGACCGTGCCCTCGCACAAGCCCGCGGCACTGTGGGTCCTGCTCGACCTCGTCGAGGCGGCCGTCCGCGCCGGCCGGACCGCGGAGGCGCGCGCGCACGTCGCCGACATCCAACGCTCAGGCGTCGCCTACCTCTCACCCCGCCTCGCCACGATCGTGGCCGCCGCCACGGGGATGACCGCCCCGACCGCCGCGTTCCGCGAGGCCTTCGACACCGCGCTCGCGACCCCGGGAGCAAGCCGCTGGCCGTTCACGCAGGCCCGGATCCGACTCGCCTACGCTGAACGCCTCCGCCGCGCACAGTCCCCCTCCGCATCCCGGCACCAACTCACCGACGCCCTCGACACCTTCGAACGCCTGGGCGCCGCCCCCTGGGCAGCCCGGGCACGCGCCGAACTCCGCGCAAGCGGCACACCCACCCCCCACCCGACCCCACGCCCTGCC
>NZ_WWJX01000770.1 GCF_009865215.1 Streptomyces sp. SID3343
CGGCCGGCGGGTGCGAGGGGGTGGGTGCGACGGGGGGTCGACGGGCATCGGCGTGAGGGTGGGTGCGACGGGCGCGAGGGGCGGGGCGGGTGCGACCGGCATCGGCGGGAGAGCGGGTCCAACCGGCGGGTGCGAGGGGCGGTGCGACCGGCGTCGGCGCGAGGGTGCGGGTAACCGGCGGGCGCTGCGAAGCGGCCGACGGGGTGGGTACGGCCGGCGGGTGCGAGGGGGTGGGTGCGACGGGGGGTCGACGGGCATCGGCGTGAGGGTGGGTGCGACGGGCGCGAGGGGCGGGGCGGGTGCGACCGGCATCGGCGGGAGAGCGGGTCCAACCGGCGGGTGCGAGGGGCGGTGCGACCGGCGTCGGCGCGAGGGTGCGGGTAACCGGCGGGTGCTGCAAAGCGGCCGACAGGGTGGGTGCAACGGGCATCGGCGTGAGGGTGGGTGCGGCGGGTGCGGGGGGCGGGGCGGGTGCGACCGGCATCGGCGGGAGAGCGGGTCCAACCGACATCGGCGCGAGGGCACGTGCAACCGGCGGGCGCTGCGAAGCGACCGACAGGGTGGGTGCAACGGGCATCGGCGTGAGGGCGGGTACGACGGGCCCGAGGGTGGGTGCGACGGGCGCGAGGGGCGGTGCGGATGCGACCGACATCGGCGCGAGGGCGCGTGCAACCGGCAGGTGCTGCGAAGCGGCCGACGGGGCGGGTGCGACGGGCATCGGCGCGAGGGCGCGTGCAACCGGCGGGCGCGAAAAGCGGTGCGACCGGCATCGGCGCGAGGGCGGGTGCAACCGGCGGGTGCGAGGAGCGGTGCGACCGGCATCGGTGCGAGGGCGCGTGCAACCGGCGGGTGCGAGGGTGGGTGCGACCGGTCGGTGTGACGGGCCGGGCCGATGTGGACGGCGCGAGAGGGCCCCGCGACTCCGACGGGGGGCGGACGCGACGGCCTCCGTGTGGTGTGACGCGCCGGCGCGTGTCGCGGCGATGTGTGTCGCGGCGACCACCCGACGGCGGGCGCTCGCGGGCGCGGGCGATCACGTGTCACCGGTTCGGTGATGTCCGCCACTTTCTCTGACTGCGCGTCAGATTGCGGGCGGACCTGCGGGGAAACCAGGGGCACCGGAACGGAAAAAGACGGGCGTCTCCCTTCAGGTGACGGGTCGTCAGGTGGCATGGTGACCCCAGCGCAGGGCTTCGTGCCCCGCGTGCAGGACCACGTGCCGCGCGAGCGGGAAACCGGTCCTGGCGAAGCGACTATGCAAGCGATCCACAGTGAGGTGCCTCCGTGCTGCTCGACCCTTCCGCCGCTCTGCTCACCGACCGCGTCGCCGTCGTCACCGGCGCCGCCCGGGGGATCGGGGCCGCGACGGCCGTCGCGCTGGCCCGATTCGGCTCGGACGTCGCCATCTGCGACCGCGAGAGCACGGGCCTGCAGGAGACCGCCAAAGCGATCGAGGCCACCGGACGGCGGGCGCTCGCGGTCGAACTCGACGTCCGCGACGGCGACGGCGTGGAGCGCTTCGTCCGCGAGGCGCACAGCACCCTCGGCCCGCTCGACATCCTGGTCAACAACGCCGGCGGCGGCTTCTGGTCGCCGTTCATGGAGATCCGCCCCAAGGGTCAGGCCGCGCTCGTCGACGAGAACTTCACCTCCGTCACGCACGTGATCCGGCACGGCGCACCGCTCATGCGCGAAGGCGGCTCGATCGTCAACGTCACCAGCATCGAAGCGTTCCGCGCGGCGCCCGGCTTCGCGGTGTACGCGGCGATGAAGGCCGCCGTCGAGCAACTCACCAAGTCGCTCGCACTCGAACTGTCGCACCGCCGAATCCGCGTCAACTGCGTAGCCCCCGACGCGATCCCCACCCCCGGAGACGCGGGGCTCGCGGAGACGTTCGAGACCGACGAAGGCGCGTACGACTACGGCGCCAAGGTCCCGCTCGGCCTCGGCGAGGCCGACGACTGCGCCGCGCCGATCGTGTTCCTCGCGGGCGACCTCGCGCGCTTCGTCACCGGCACGACCCTGCACGTCGACGGCGGCACGATGGCCGCCTCCGGCTGGGTACGCCGCCCGGACGGCACCTTCACGCCCTGACCCGCAGGGCCCGCAGGGGCCACGTACGACGCGCCGGCGCCCGCACCCGCACCGCCTGCATCCGCCCCCGCAACCACCTGCGATCCCCCGCACTCGCGACCACCACCCGCCCGCCACTCCCCTCACCTGCGACCACTCGACCGCCCTCGCCACCACCACCCACAACCGCCAAGTCACCACCGGCGACCGCACCCGCGACCGCCCGACCACAACCGACTCGACCCACCCGCACCCGCAGCCCCACTCAGCGCCTGCGATCACACCCCGACCGGCACGCCATCCGCGACCACTACCCACCACCACCCCCTCCGGCGACCGCAACGGCCCTCACCACCACTCCACCGCCAACGCACCGCCCGACCACCACTCGCGACCACTGCCCATCACCGCCCCCACCCGCGACCGCCGCCACCACATCACCCGCGCTCGACCGCACGACCACACGGCCACACCCGCAGCCCCATCCACCCGCGACCACCCCCACGACCGCCGTCCACCACAGCCCGCGACCGCCCACCACGCCACCACCACCCGCCGCCCGCGACCACGTCCTCCGCACCTGCACCCGCGCGCCCGCGCCCCATCGCACGTCCCGTACCACCGACCCGACCTCGGAACTGGGAGCGTTATGGAATTCGGCATCTTTCTTCAGGGGTACAACCCGTCCTTCCGGCGCGAGGGCAACCCCGACGCCGAGCACGAGGCCCTGATGAACGACATGGACTTCGCGATCGCGGCCGACAAGGCCGGGTTCAAGTACGCGTGGCTCAGCGAGCACCACTTCCTCGACGAGTACTCGCACCTGTCCGCCAATGACGTCATGTGCGGCTACCTCGCGCACGCCACCGAGCGGATCCACATCGGCTCGGGCATCTTCAACCCGCTCCCCCAGGTCAACCACCCAGCCAAGGTCGCCGAGCGGGTCGCGATGCTCGACCACCTCAGCAAGGGCCGTTTCGAGTTCGGCACGGGACGCGGCGCCGGCAGCCACGAAATCCTCGGCTTCCTCCCCGGGATCACGGACATGTCCGAGACCAAGG
This sequence comes from Streptomyces sp. SID3343, assembly GCF_009865215.1. GTDB lineage: Bacteria > Actinomycetota > Actinomycetes > Streptomycetales > Streptomycetaceae > Embleya. The sequence continues at coordinate 3,135 of NZ_WWJX01000770.1, forward strand.
CGATCTGGGAGGACGTGATCCGGGAGTTCCCGAAGATGTTCCTCCAGGACACCTACGAGGGCTACAACGGCACCTACTGGCAGCTCCCGCCGCGCAAGATCCTGCCCAAGCCGTACGGCAAGTCGCACCCCGCGATGTGGTACGCCGCCGGCAGCCCGCCCTCGTACGCGATGGCCGCGCGGATGGGCCTGGGCGTCCTGGGCTTCTCGATCGGTGACCCGGAGAGCGCCGAGAAGCTGGTCTCCGGTTACAAGCGCGAGATCGTCAACGCCGAGCCGATCGCCGACTTCGTCAACGACAACGTGCTCGCCGTCAGCACCGGCTTCGTCGCACAGACCAAGGAACAGGCGATCCGCAACGCCGTCGAGGCGCGCCCGATGTACCTCACGAGCAATGTGTTCCGCTACCACGACACGTTCCCGCACCCCGAGGGCATCCCCTACTGGCCCGAGTTGATGGACGACCTGACCCCCGAACTGGTCGAGTTCGCCGCCGACGCGGGCGCACTGATCTGCGGCGACCCGGACAGCGCGCTGAAGGCGGTCAAGGCGTACGAGGCGGTCGGCGTCGACCAACTCGTACTGGGCCTGGGCTGCGACAGCCGCGAGAACACGCTCGAGACCATCGAACTGTTCGGCAAGCACATCATCCCCAAGCTCGACACCGACCCGGAACACCGCACCACACGGTTCCGCCGACAGGCCTGATCCCCCGTCCCGGTCGACACCGCCGACCGGGACACCACCCCGCCCGACACGTGTCACCGCACCGAACGCACGACGCGAACGCCCGAAAGGTCAGCCATGAGCTTCAAGGAATATCCGATCAAGGTCGGCAGCATGCTGTTCACCGCCGTCGACCCCGAGCGCGGCCACGAGGTGAGCTACAACCGCTGGTACGAGCGCGATCACTACTACGCCGGCTGCATGATCGGCCCCGGCATGCTCTCCGGCAGCCGCTGGGTGGCCACCGCCGACCTCAAGGCGCTGCGCTTCCCGGCCGACAGCGACGTCGTGCCGAGCATCGAATCCGGCTCCTACGTCGCGATCTACTGGATCAACGACGGCCAGTTCGACGAGTGGAACGCGTGGGCCGTCGACCAGGTCAACTGGCTCTACGGCAACGACCGCGGCTTCCAGCACCGCGTCCACGCGCACACGGGCATGTACCTGCACGACAGCCGCTGGTACCGCGACGAGGACCCGGTCCCGCTGGAACTGGCGCTCGACCGCAACTATCAGGGTCTGGTCTCGCTGACCGTGCAGCGCAACGAGGGCACCACGCAGGAGGACTTGGAGGCGTGGTTCTCCACGAACCTGCCGGACTTCCTCAAGGGCTCGCCGATCGCCTCGGTCGCCGCGTGGACCGCCGTACCGCTCAAGGACGACGCTCCCGCGTTCGTCCCGCGCGACCCGAACTCCGCCACCCGCAGCATGCAGTTGTACTTCCTCGAGGGCGACCCCCGCGAAAGCTGGGACGCGTTCGAGGCATGGGCCGAGCGGATCGACGCCTCGGGCATCGGCAAGGTGTCCTACTGCGCGCCGTGGATCCCCACCATCGTGGGCACCGACACGTACACCGACGAGCTCTGGGGCTGACCTCCCGCCCGCCGCCCTCGCCACCGCCGCCGATCCCCCGATTCGGCGGCGGACGAGAGCGCGCCCGGACCACCCGTACCGCCTCGCGACGGCAAACCCGCGAAACCTCCCGGGACGCCCGCGGGGCGGTACGGGCCGCCGCGGTCCACGCGGGCAACCGCCCCCGACATCACCCCAGCCGGCTGTGCCGCCTCCCGTACGTGAAGTAGATGCCGAAGCCGACCACCATCCACACCGCGAACCGGATCCACGTCTCGGCACTGAGGTTGAGCATCAGCCACACCGTGGCCAGCATCGACACGATCGGCAGCCACGGCACGAACGGCACCCGAAAAGCGCGCGGCAATTCGGGCCGAGTCCGCCGCAGGATCAACACACTCGCCGCGACCACCAGGAACGCGAACAGCGTGCCGATGTTGACCATCACGTCGATCTCGTGGATCGGCGTGAAGCCGGCGACCGCCGCGACCACGACCGCGATGAGCAACGTACTGACGTGCGGCGTCCCGTACTTCGGGTGCACCTTCGCGAACAGCGGCGGCAACAAGCCGTCGCGGCTCATCGCGAAGAAGACCCGGCTCTGCCCCATCATCAAGATCATGCACACCGTGGTCAGCCCCGCGACCGCGCCCACACTGATGATGGTCGCGATCCACCCCTTGCCCACCGACCGAAACGCCTCGGCCAGCGGTGCTGACGCCGAGAGCGTGTCGTACTTCTGCATGCCCACGACGACCAGGGACACCGCGACGTACAACACCGTGCAGATGGCGAGCGAGCCGAGAATGCCGATCGGCATGTCGCGCTGCGGCTTCTTCGTCTCCTCCGCAGCGGTCGCGACGACGTCGAAACCGATGTACGCGAAGAACACGAGCGCCGCGCCGGAGTAGATCCCCATCACGCCGTAGATCTGCGGATCGAACCCGAACAACGTCTGAGCGATCGGAGCCTTGAGCCCGCCGTGGCCGGCCGCCGGCGGCTGCGCGTCGGGCACGAACGGCGTGTAGTTGCCGGCTTTGACGAAGAACAACCCGGCGAAGATCACGAGCAGCACGATCGAGATCTTGATCGTGACCATGACCAGGTTGAAGCGCGCCGACAACTTGACCCCGAACACGAGGACCACCGCGACCCCGAGCACGAGCAACAGGGCGGGCAGGTTGACCACTCCGCCGTCACCGGGCGCGGCCGTGATCGACTCGGGCAGATTGATGTCGGCCTGCGACAGGAGCGAGGTCAAATAGCCCGACCAACCGATCGAAACGACACCGACGCCTAGCGCGAGTTCGAGGATCAGGTCCCATCCGATGATCCACGCCGGCAACTCGCCGAGCGTGGTGTAGGAAAACGTGTACGCGGATCCGGCCACCGGCACGGTCGAGGCGAACTCGGCGTAACACAGCGCGGCGAGCCCACACACGAGCCCGGCTCCCACGAACGACAACGCGACGGCGGGACCGGCGTAGTCCTTCGCGGCGGTGCCGGTCAGTACGAAGATCCCCGTGCCGACGACCACGCCGACCCCGAACACCATCAGGTCGAGCGCGGACAACTCCCTGCGTAGGCCGTGCCCTTCGGTGACATCGGTGTCCTGAATGGACTGCTCGATGTTCTTGGTGCGAAACAGCGCGTTGGCCATGGCAACACCTCCTGGTGGCGGAGACCGTTGCCATGATCCGGGTTTTCAGTCCTGTTTCCGGGTGACCAATCCCCGGCGCGTCAGGGTGATCCTCGAATCGACCCGCGATCGGAGCGCCGGACGGCAGGCCGGGGCACACAAAAACGACCTCGGAGTCGTAGGTGGCAGAACGTGGCCTGCCACCCACGACTCCTAGATCGTCTCGGCGCGCGGGTGAAGCGGATGGAACAGGTGAAGCGGATGGAGCGGGTGAAACGAGTAGAGCAGGTGAAAGGAGTGAAGCGAAAGAAACGAGTGGAGCGGGGCCTTCGATCAGGCGGACGTCTCGTGGGCTTCGGTGTCCGCCGTCTTGCGGGCGATCTCCTCGACCACCTGGCGCGAGATGTCCTGCGCGTTCAGGCCGATCCGACCGAGGATGTCACCGCGCTCGGCGTGGTCGAGGAACTCCTGCGGAATGCCGAAGTCGCGCAGCGGGACGTCCACGTGGGCGTCGCGCAGAGACTGGGCGATGGCGCAACCGACGCCGCCGGCGCGACCGTTGTCCTCGATGGTGACCACGAGGCGGTGTCGGGCCGCGAGCGGCGCGAGCGCGGCCGGGACCGGCTTGACCCAGCGCGGGTCGACCACGGTCGCGGCGATGCCCTGGTCGGCGAGCCGGTCGGCGACCTCGATGCCGACCTCGGCCATCTGACCCACCGTCACGATCAGCACGTCGCCGTGCTCACCGCCGCCGTTGCGCTCCGGGCCGGTGCGGCGCAGTACGTCCATCTCGTCGATCTTGCCGATCGCCGCGATCTCCGGACCGACCGCGCCCTTGCCGAACCGCACCACGGTAGGCGCGTCGTCGACCTCCATCGCCTCGCGCAGCTGCGCGCGCACCTGCGCCGCGTCACGCGGCGCGGCGAGCCGCAGACCCGGGACGACCTGGAGAATCGACATGTCCCACATGCCGTTGTGGCTCGCACCGTCGGGGCCGGTCACCCCGGACCGGTCGAGCACGAACGTGACCCCGCACTTGTGCAGCGCGACGTCCATCAGCACCTGGTCGAACGCGCGATTGAGGAACGTCGCGTACACCGCGACCACCGGGTGCAGACCACCGGTCGCCAGACCCGCCGCAGAGGTGACCGCGTGCTGCTCGGCGATCCCGACGTCGTACACGCGCTCCGGATACTTCGCCGCGAACTTGTGCAACCCCACCGGAATCAGCATCGCCGCGGTGATGCCCACGACGTCCTCGCGCTCGTCGGCGATCGTGACCATCTCGTCGGCGAACACCGACGTCCACGACGCGCCGGACTTCTTGACCGGCAGGCCGGTCTCGGAGTTGATTACGCCCACCGAGTGGAACTGGTCGGCCGCGTCGTTGACCGCGTGCGCGTAACCCTTGCCCTTTTGGGTGATGCAGTGCACAATCACCGGTCCGCCGAAGCCGCGGGCGCGGCGCAGCGCCGTCTCCACCGCCTCGACGTCGTGGCCGTCGATCGGACCGACGTACTTCAGGCCGAGGTCCTCGAACAGCCCCTGCGGCGCGACCGCGTCCTTGAGGCCCTTCTTGGCGCCGTGCAGCATGTCGTACACGGGGCCGCCGACGACGGGAGTACGGCCGAGGACGCCCTTGCCCCACTCCAGGAAGCGTTCGTAGCCGCGGGTCGTCCGCAACGTCGCGAGGTGGTCGGCGAGGCCGCCCTGGGTGGGTCCGTACGAGCGCTCGTTGTCGTTGACGACGATGATCACCGGGCGGTCCTTGGCGGCGGCGATGTTGTTCAGCGCCTCCCAGGCCATGCCGCCGGTGAGCGCGCCGTCGCCGATCACCGCGACCACGTGCCGGTCGTGCTGCTTGCGCACCTGGTACGCCTTGGCGAGACCGTCCGCCCACGACAGCACCGTTGAGGCGTGCGAGTTCTCGATCACGTCGTGCTCGGACTCGGCCCGGCTCGGGTAGCCGGACAGGCCGCCGGCCTGGCGCAGCCGCCCGAAGTCGTCGCGGCGGCCGGTCACGATCTTGTGCACGTAGCTCTGGTGGCCGGTGTCGAACAGGATCTTGTCGCGCGGCGACTCGAACACACGGTGCATCGCCAGCGTCAGCTCGACCACACCCAGGTTGGGTCCCAGGTGCCCACCGGTCTTGGAGACGGACTCCACCAAAAAGGTGCGGATCTCGTCCGAGAGCTGTGCCAGTTGCTCGGGCGAGAGGGCCTTGAGATCACGGGGTCCTCGAATGCCGTCCAGCAGGGCCACCCGTTCCTCCTTCATCGGATCCGTCACCGCCTCCAAGGGTCTGCGAGCAGCAGAGGCGTTCATCGAGTCTAGACGTGGCTGCGCCGCCGGATGGTTCGCATCGCGGTTCACGGCTGGACCATACGTGAGGAAACCCTCACCGACGGGCGCCGGCGGCCTGTACCTCGGGTGCGCGTTCGACCGAGAACGGGGTCGTCTCGCTCATCACCATCGCCATCGCACCGAGCACCTCGGCCCGCTCGCCGAGGGAGCCGGTGACGACGGTCAACCGGCGTGACGCGCTCGGGATCGCGTAGCGCCCGACCGACTCGACGATCGGCGCGATCAGCAGGTCGCCGGCGCCTGCGAGGTCGCCGCCGAGGATGATCCGCTGCGGATTGAGCAGGTTCGTCAGGCTTGCGACGCCCACTCCGACATGCCGTCCGGCGTCCGCGACCACTCGCCGGCAACCGGCGTCGCCGGCCCTGGCGAGCTCGATCATCCGCTGGATGGTGAGGTCGGGGCCGTGGCTGGCGCGCAGGAGGTCGAGCAGGTATGAGGCGTTGGTGAAGGTCTCCAGACAGCCGCGGTTGCCGCAGCGACACACCGGACCCGACTCGTCCAGTGTTATGTGACCGATCTCGCCTGCGGTGCCGCCGGGACCGCGGTACAGCCGGCCGCCGATCACCAGGCCCGCGCCGACGCCGCCGGAGACCTTGAGGTAGGCCATCTCGCTGCACCCCAGCCCGGCGCCCCACACGAGTTCGCCGAGCGCGCCGAGGTTGGCGTCGTTGTCGACGAGGACCGGGAGGCCGAGGCGTTTCTGCATGGCCTCGCGGGGGTGGCACCCCACCCAGCCGGGCAGGATCGTGGTCGAGCCGAGCGCGCCGGTGTCGATGTCGATCGGGCCGGGGACGCCGAGGCCGACGCCGGTGACCTCACTGCGCATCACGTCGGCCTGCTCCAAGAGGGTGCCCAGCAGCCGGTCGGCGAGCGCGAAGCCCTCGTCGGCGGAGGAGTCGACGTCGATGGGGACGTGCTCCTCGGCGAGTACGCGATGGGCGAAGTCGCCGATCGCCACCCTCAGGTGCCGGTGGCCGAAGTCGATACCCACGACGACGCCGGAGGCGCGGCTCAGCGAGACGTTGCGAGCGCGCCTGCCGCCGGAGGAGGTGGGGGTCACCTCGACCATGTCGAGGGCCTTCAACTCCCGCACGATGTTCGACACCGTCGCTGCGGACAGGCCGCTGCTTCTGGCGATCTCCGCCTGGGTGAGCGCTCCCGCCATGCGAACCACGTGCAGGACGCGATCGAGGTTCGCGCGATGCAGCGAGGACTGCGACCCCGACGACTGTGACCCCGGCGACCGGTCCTCCTGAAAACGGGACCCTGTCATGCCGTCGGACATCTGCGATCCCCTCGCCCCGGTGAAGCCGACCCACTTGATGTGTGCAAGTCCTGAACTCTATTGCGCCCTTCACTCGCACAGAAGAGTCAAACCTGAACACAGGCGTCACGATCGGGCTTCTATTGACCCTCCCGCGTACACATGCTGCATGGAACGTTACAAACCCCCCTTCCGTCGCGGTCCGGCAGCCCACAAGGCTCGCCGGCGAGCGAGCCGCCGCGTGCGCCCGCAGGCGCTTCCCCGCCCCTCGCGGGCATGACCCACGGCCCCGCCGGCGCCCGACACCGCACGGAGCACCGGCGGGGCACCGGTGGGACGCGGAGCGTGGGCTTCGCGCGTCGTCGTGGTGACGGCCTACAACTGGGGTTCCCAGCGTTCGCCGGCGAGGGCCTCCTCCACGAGGAGGACCGCGCGCTCGGTGGCCGCGGCACGCGAGCCCTCGTACTCGTACATGCGCAGCGCCGCCTCCAGTACGTGCACCGGCACCGCGTCCTTGAGGTCGACGCGCGCCGTGCCGTACCCGTGGCGCGCGGCCGCGAGCGCGGCGCCGACGTGTTGGCGGGCCATCCGGGCCAGGACGACCGGGTATTTGCGGAGTACTTCATGGCTTCGATACCCGGGAGGGCACAGGTCGTACAACCAGACGACGGCCGTGTGCTCCCAGTCCGGTACCCCGGGTGGCCGAACACCTCGCGGCCAGCCAGGTGGGGCGAAGCCGTCCTTCCCGCGTGGCTTCGCGTCCCCCGCTCCCCCGGCCGGTGTACGTGTGAAACGGCCCGGCTGCTCCCATGCCGGGGTGTCTCGATCGCCATTGCCGTACATATGTTCGATTATGCGCGGTGGTTGGCCGGAAATGAACTGTGGATCATGGAGGGGACGCCACCCGCAACAGCGTTCGATCCGATTCACTTCGCTTCCGTCCGCCTCCCCCTTGCCTCCCCCCTCAGGAGAACCCGTGAATCACGTTGCTTCCCCCGGCCACGAGGCCGCGTTCGCTCACATACCGCTGGTCGGCGTGTGGCGCAACGGCTTCCTGGAGTCGGTACACCACGGCACGGCCGTGCTCACCGGCACCGATGGCACCGTGGTCGAGGGGCACGGCGCGGTCGACGCGGCGATGTTCCCGCGCTCGGCCAACAAGCCGTTCCAGGGCCTCGCGATGGTGCGCAACGGGCTCGACCTGGACGGCGAGTTGCTCGCCCTCGCCTGCGCGAGCCACTCCGGCGAGGCATTTCACCTCGACGGCACGCGCCAAATCCTGGCCCGTGCGGGGCTGACCGAGGACGCGCTGCGCTGCGTGGCGGACCTGCCTCTCGGCGTCCCACAGCGCGACGCCTGGTTGGCCACCGGCAAGGGTCCCGAGCGGATCGCCATGAACTGTTCGGGCAAGCACGCCGCGATGCTGCTCACCTGCGTACACAACGGCTGGTCGACCGAGGACTACCTCGATCAGGGCCACCCGCTCCAAGGGGCCGTACGCAAGGCCGTCGAGGACGTTGCCGGCGAACCGGTCGCGGCCGTCGGCGTCGACGGGTGCGGCGCTCCCCTGTTCGCGATCTCACTCGCGGGCCTCGCGAGGTCGTACGGTCGCTTCGCGGGGGCGCCCGCAGGCACCCCCGAACGGCGTATCGCGGACGCCATGCGCGCGCACCCGCAGTGGGTCGCGGGCACCGGTCGCGACGTCACCGACCTCATGCGGGCGATACCGGGGCTGCTCGCCAAGGACGGCGCGGAAGCGGTGTACGCGGTGGGGCTGCCCGACGGGCGCGGCGCCGCGGTCAAGATCGCCGACGGTGGCGGACGGGCGCACATCGTCGCGATCGCGGCGCTGCTGTGGCGGATGGGCGCCGACGAGGACGCGCTCGCACCGTTCGCGCACGCACCCGTGTACGGCGCGGGCGACGTAGTCGGCGCCGTTCGCGCGTTCCCTCTTTTGGGTGAACCGACGGTCTAACCCTGTCGACGCGACCGCATGCGGCGCAAAACTGACGATGCGGCCGGTTGGGAAACCAACCGGCCGCACCAATTCTTCAGATGTGACTACGTGTCAGCCTGGGGGGCGAATCCGACCCCGCAGGCCGGACTCACTCCCCCGACCGGCGACCCGGTCGCGACCGGGTCAGCCCTTGTTGACGAGCGAACGCAGCACGTACTGCATGATGCCGCCGTTGCGGTAGTAGTCCGCCTCGCCGGGGGTGTCGATGCGCACGACCGCGTCGAACTCGACGCCCGTGTTGGTCGAGACCTTGACGGTCTTGGGCGTACGGCCCTCGTTGAGCGCGGTGATCCCGGTGAACGAGAACGCCTCCTCGCCCGTCAGACCCAGCGACGCCGCGGTCTGACCGGCCGGGAACTGGAGCGGGATGACACCCATGCCGATCAGGTTCGAGCGGTGGATGCGCTCGTACGACTCGGCGATCACGGCGCGCACGCCGAGCAGCGAGGTGCCCTTGGCCGCCCAGTCGCGCGACGAACCCGAGCCGTACTCCTTGCCCGCGAGCACGACCAACGGGATGCCCGCGGCCTGGTAGTTCACCGACGCGTCGTAGATCGTCGAGACCGGGGCGTCGGCCTGCGTGAAGTCACGCGTGAAGCCGCCCTCGGTGCCCGGCGCGATCTGGTTGCGCAGGCGAATGTTGGCGAACGTGCCGCGGATCATCACCTCGTGGTTGCCGCGGCGCGAGCCGTACGAGTTGAAGTCCTTGCGCTCGACACCGTTCTCGGCGAGGTACTTGCCCGCCGGGCTGTCGCCCTTGATCGAACCCGCCGGCGAGATGTGGTCGGTGGTGACCGAGTCGCCGAGCTTGGCCAGGACCCGCGCGTCGGCGATGTCCACGACCGGCGACGGCTCCATCTGCATGCCGTCGAAGTACGGGGGCTTGCGCACGTACGTGGAAGTCGGGTCCCACTCGAACGTGTTGCCGGTGGGGATCTCCAGCGACTGCCACCGGCGGTCGCCGGCGAAGACGTCGGCGTAGCGGTCGACGAACATGTCCTGGTCGATCGAGGAGGCCACCACGTCGGCGATCTCTTCGTCACTCGGCCAGATGTCGGCGAGGTAGACCGGCTTGCCCTCGGTGTCCAGGCCCAGCGGCTCGGTGGTGATGTCGATGTCCATCGAACCCGCGAGCGCGTACGCGATGACCAGTGGCGGCGAGGCCAGGTAGTTCATCTTGACGTCGGGGTTGATCCGGCCCTCGAAGTTGCGGTTGCCCGAAAGCACCGAAACGACCGCGAGGTCGGCCTCGTTGACCGCCGCGGAGACCTCCTCCGGCAGCGGGCCGGAGTTGCCGATGCAGGTCACGCACCCGTAGCCGACGAGCGAGAAGCCCGCCTTCTCCATGTACGGAATCAGGCCGGCCTTCTCGTAGTAGTCCATGACGACCTTGGACCCGGGGGCCAGCGTCGTCTTGACCCACGGCTTGCGGGTGAGGCCCTTCTCGACGGCCTTCTTCGCAAGCAGCGCGGCGCCGAGCATGACCGACGGGTTCGAGGTGTTCGTGCAGGACGTGATCGAGGCGATCACGACCGCGCCGTGGTCGATCTCGTACTCGACGCCGTCGTCACCGACGACCTTGGTCGGCTTGTGCGCGCGACCGTTGCTCGGGGTGGGCGCGTCCGAGGCCGGGAAGGACTCGATACCGCTCTCGTCGCCGTTCTCGGTGACGTAGTCCGAGAGCACGTCGCGGAAGCGGGTCTTGGCCTCGGCGAGCACGACGCGGTCCTGCGGGCGCTTGGGGCCGGAGATGGAGGGGACCACGGTCGAGACGTCGAGTTCGATGTACTCGGAGTACTCCGGCTCGTGGCTCGGGTCGTGCCACAGTCCCTGGGCCTTCGCGTATGCCTCGACCAGCGCGAGCTGCTGCTCGGTGCGGCCGGTCAGGCGCAGGTAGGTGATCGTCTCGCCGTCGATCGGGAAGATCGCGCAGGTCGAGCCGAACTCCGGCGACATGTTGCCGATGGTCGCGCGGTTGGCGAGCGGGACCGAACCGACGCCCTCACCGTAGAACTCGACGAACTTGCCGACCACACCGTGCTTGCGCAGCATGTCGGTGATCGTGAGCACGACGTCGGTGGCGGTGACGCCGGGCTGCGCCTTGCCGGAGAGCTTGAAGCCGACCACCCGCGGGATCAGCATGCTGACCGGCTGGCCGAGCATCGCGGCCTCGGCCTCGATGCCGCCGACGCCCCAGCCCAGTACGCCCAGGCCGTTGACCATCGTGGTGTGCGAGTCGGTGCCGACGCACGTGTCGGGGTACGCCTGGCCGCCTCGGACCATGATCGTGCGGGCCAGGTGCTCGATGTTGACCTGGTGCACGATGCCGGTGCCCGGCGGGACGACCTTGAACTCGTCGAACGCGGTCTGGCCCCAGCGCAGGAACTGGTAGCGCTCCTTGTTGCGCTCGTACTCGATGTCGGTGTTGATCTCGAACGCGTCGGGCCGGTTGAACACGTCGGCGATGACCGAGTGGTCGATGACCATCTCGGCGGGCGCGAGCGGGTTGATCCGGGAGGCGTCGCCGCCGAGTGCCTTCACGGCCTCGCGCATCGTGGCGAGGTCCACGACACACGGCACACCGGTGAAGTCCTGCATGATCACGCGCGCCGGCGTGAACTGGATCTCTTCGCTCGGCTCGGCCTTCGCGTCCCAGCCACCCAGGGCACGGATGTGGTCGGCGGTGATGTTCGCACCGTCTTCCGTGCGGAGCAGGTTCTCCAGCAGGACCTTCAGGCTGTAGGGGAGGCGCTCGCTGCCCTCCACCTTGTCCAGCCGGAAGATTTCGTACGACTCGTCACCCACATTCAGGGTGGAGCGAGCGTCGAAGCTGTTCGCGGACACGACGGTCTCCCTTGATCTTGTGCGTTTCTCCCGCATCCTGCCGACACCTGCTCGGCGTACGCCAAGCAAGGTGACCCTAAGTAGGGGATGCCGGGGTCTGCGCCCCGCAGATATCTTGATGTCAAGACAAGTCTAGTCTAGGCCCCGAGTCACCCGTGCGGGTACCCGCCACGCGCGCGTCGACCCGTCGCCGAGGATTCCCTCCGGGCCCCCCGGCGAGCGCAGCCCCTGCAAGCGCCCCCTCAGGGTCCCCCTCGCGACCGCCGACGAGTCCACCCGCCGAAGCCGCCCGCAAGCACCTCGGGCGAAAGAGTCTGGCGAGCCGCGGTCTTCGCAGGTGGTGCGGGCGGGCGGCCCTTGCGGGTGATTCGTCCGGCGCCCTCGCCGGCGACCCTTGGGCAATGCCCTGGGAAATCCTGCGCGTGATCTTCTCCCACGCGCACGCGTGCGCCCCTACCATGCGGGGCAGCGAATCCGGTGGGACCGCGCATCGCGTGTGACAGCGCATCGTGTCGGGTGGCGACGAGGGGGATGACGCCATGAGGCGGATCAGGATCGGCGTGTTGGGCGCGGCTCGGATCGCACCACTCGCACTGGTCAAGCCCGCGCGGATGATCCCGGAGGTACAGGTCGCCGCCATCGCCACACGCGACCCTGCCAAGGCCGACACGTTCGCGCGGCGCCAGGGCATCCCCCGCGTGCACACCACCTATGACGCACTGATCGCCGACCCGGAACTGGACGCGGTGTACATCCCGCTGCCCAACGGGCTGCACGCGCAGTGGACCATCCGCGCCCTGGAGGCCGGCAAGCACGTCCTGTGCGAAAAGCCGCTGGCCGCCAACGAGCTCGAGGCGCAGGAGATCGCGGACCGCGCCCAGCGCTCAGGCCTGGTCGTGATGGAGGCCTTCCACTACCGCTATCACCCGCTCGCCAAGCGCATGCGCGAGATCCTGGACGACGGCGAACTGGGCGAGATCCGGCGGATCACGACGTCGATGTGCTTCCCGCTGCCGCTGCTCGGCGACATTCGCTACCGCTTCGACCTCGCGGGCGGGTCGTTGATGGACGGCGGCTGCTACGCCGTGCACGCGATGCGGCTGCTCGCCGGCGACGACACGGCGGAGCCGATCGAGGTGCTCGACGCAAAAGCGCTGACCGTGCCCAAGGACCGGCGCATCGACCGCGCGATGACCGCCCGCCTGCGACTGCCGGGCGATGCGGTCGGCGTCGTCCACTCGTCGATGCTCTCGCGCCGGATCCTGGACATGCACGCACATGTGGTGGGCGAGTACGGGGAGATGCGCGTCCTCAACTACGTCATGCCGCACATGCCCCACCGGTTCAGCGTCGTCGTCGGCGGACGCAGGCGACGCGAACACCTGGGGCAGGCCGCGAAGACGCCGACGTATCGCCTGCAGTTGCAGGCGTTCGCGGACGCGATCCGCTCCGGGGAGCCGCCGCTCACCCCCGCTTCGGACGCGGTGCCAACGCTGCGGATCATGGACGCGATCTATCGTGCGGCGGGACTTCCGCTGCGTGGGCAGACGCCGGCGGCGCGGTGACCGCGAGCCCACTTCGGGGCGATTGTGCAGGTCAGCGGGTGATGTAGTGCAGGATGACGTCGTGCACGTGGCGACCCTTGTCCTCACTGCGGAACTCGACGCTGTAGGTCTGCGTGCCGACGTGGATGGCTATTTCGCTCGACGACAGATACGAGCCGGTGAAGGACTTGTTCGAGACCATGCTGACGCTGCTGATCTTCGAATAGGGCAGGCTCGTGATCGCGACCTTCTTGCCCACGAAGCTGTTGTCCTGGATGATCGCGCGCCGGTCGGTGAGGCCGATGAACCCGGTGCCGACACCCTTCGCGTCGTAGACGGCGAGGAGTTGCTCACCCTGCAGCAGACCACTTTGGATCTTCTCCAGCTGCTCGCGCTTGTCGAAGACGACGTCGCTCATCCCGTGCTCCTCCTCGTTGGGCCACTCGGCCTGGATCCGATCTCCCCGACCACCCTACGGCCGCCCGATCAGCGCCATTCGCTGGTCGAGTGGAAGTGGCGCAGAGTCGCCTCGTACGGAGCAACGTCCATGCCTTGGCGCGCGAGCCACTCGTCCGAGTAATAGGAATGCGCGTAGCGCTCGCCGCCGTCGCACAACAGCGTCACCACCGAACCGGTGCGGCCCTCGGCGCGCATCTCGGCGACCAGGCGCAGAGCGCCCCACAGATTGGTACCGGTCGAGCCGCCGGCCTTGTGCCCGGTCAGACGGTGCAGGTCGCGCATCGCCGCGACGGACGCGGCGTCGGGGACCTTGATCATCCGGTCGACGATGTCCGGCATGAAGCTGGCCTCGACCCGGGGCCGGCCGATGCCCTCGATACGCGACGAACACGCCTGCGTGTAGGACGCGTCGCGGGTGCGCCAACCTTCGAAGAAGGCGGAGTTCTCGGGGTCGACGACACAGATCTTGGAGTGGTGGCCCTGGTAGCGCACGTAGCGGCCCATGGTCGCGCTGGTGCCGCCGGTGCCCGCGCCGACCACGAGCCACGTGGGGATCGGATGGCGCTCCAGGGCCATCTGCTCGAACACCGACTCGGCGATGTTGTTGTTGCCACGCCAGTCGGTCGCGCGCTCGGCGTAGGTGAACTGGTCCATGAAGTGGCCGCCGGTCTGCGCCGCGAGAGAGCGTGAGACGTCATACACGGTGGACGGGTCGTCGACGAGGTGACATCGGCCGCCGTGGAACTCGATCAGTTCGATCTTCTCGGGGCTGGTCGTACCCGGGATCACCGCGACGAACGGCAGGCCGAGCTGCTTGGCGAAGTACGCCTCGGAGACGGCCGTCGACCCCGACGACGCCTCGATCACGGTGGCGCCCTCCTCGATCCACCCGTTGCACAGGGCGTACAGGAAGAGGGAGCGCGCGAGTCGGTGCTTGAGCGAGCCGGTCGGGTGGGTGGACTCGTCCTTGAGGTAGAGATCGACGCCCCATTCGGTGGGCAGCGGATATGCGAGCAGGTGCGTGTCCGCGGAGCGGTTCGCGTCGGCGTTGACCTTGCGGATGGCTTCGTCGACCCAAGCCCGCTTCTTCGCGCTGAAGCGGTCCACATCGTTGGTATCCGGCGTCACGTCGGCTCCCCTGGCTCGTTCGTTCCCCCGCGTCCGGGTCCCGGCCGTACAAGGGCTGCGGAATCGATGGTGATCGATCGTGGCCCAGGCTACGGGCCGACTCGCAGGCCCTGTCCGCAACCCCTCGGATGGGCTACGAGCTGGACTTTCGTATTGTCCGAGGAATTGTGTGACGTGCCGGGGGGGCCGCCGCGTCAATGGGGTGGGTACGCGCAAGGGCGCGTAGGGACGAGGAGGGCCTATGGCGGGCTTCGATGCTGAGCCGGCCGATTTCCTGGACTTCGCCAACGCGTGCAGCGGTCGGCTGTTCCGGACCGCATGGCTGCTGTGCGGCGATTGGCATCTGGCCGAAGACCTCGTACAGACGACGTTGGGCAAGCTGTATCGGGCTTGGAAGCGGGTGAGCCGAGCGGACAGCCCGGAGGCTTACGCGCGCACCGTCCTGACCCGGACGTACCTCTCCCATCGTCGGCGCATGAGCAGCTCGGAACAGCCCTATGCGGCGCTGCCCGAGGGGTCGGGGCACGAGGTCGACCAGGCGTTGCGGGTGACCCTGCTCCGGGGTCTGGCCGAGCTTGCGCCCAAAGACCGCGCCGTACTGGTGCTGCGGTACTGGGAGGACTTGAGCGTCGAGGAGACGGCGCGTCAGATGGGGGTGTCCGAGGGGGCGGTGCGAAGTCGGTCGATGCGGGCGCTGGAGAAGTTGCGGCAGGCGCTCGGGAGCGATGTGGCTTGGCTCTCTGTCGCGTGAGAGGTCGCTGAGTGCACCGCCGGCACGGCCGTACGGCTGGTGAGCAGTACGACCTGTGTTCCAACGGATGTCGAGGAGACAGTAGGTCTATGGGGTCTGACGAGAAGGAACTGGCGACCGCAATGCGGACGTCGGCGTCGGGGCTGGTCCCCCCGACGGGATTGGTGGCGGGTGGTATCGCGCGCGGCCGACGCATGAAACTGGTGCGCCGCATCCAGGTGGGCACATCCGCCGCGGCGGTATTGGCCGTCGCGGGAACGACACTCGCCCTGGTGTCGGGCACGAACGACGAGGGTGGCCGACAGCAGGCGGCCGGGCCGGCGAGCTCGACTTCCGTAAGCGCGACGCCCGTTCCGCCGACCAGGACTCCCAAGTCGCAGCCGACGCTGCCCGTGCCTGCGGGCATGGCCGTGGCGTCCCCGCAGTTTCTGCTGCAGGCGCTCTTGCCCAAGCTGCCGGCCGCTGTCGTGGGCCAGGCCACCACGGGGGTGGGGGTCACGGGTGGGGACACGTCGAACGTTCGGGACGGCGCGATGTACAGCGCGGGTTCACATGTGGAGTTGATGATCGAGGACGCCAAGGGGCCGACACTGCTGTCGGTGTCGGTCGGCTTGGACCCACACAATCCGAATTCCATTGTTTGCCCTCCGGTGGAGGGCACCAACGCCTCCTGCAGCGACTCGGTGCTGGCCGACGGGTCGCGGTTGCTCGTGAACAAGAACTGGGTCTATCCCGCGTCGGCGAACACGCCGGAGAACATCGCCGACGACAAGTGGGGCCCCAACGGCAGGGGCCCCAAGGAGTGGTCGGCGCACGTCGTGCGGCCCGACGGGGTCCAGATCATCGTCGACGAGATCGCATCGCGCGAGGAGAAGGGCGAACCTGCCCGGGACACTCCGCTGTTGCGGACAGAGCAGTTGCAAGCAATCGCGACCGATCCGGGATTCCTGCTGTGGGTGGCTCCGAGTGAGAATGCGACGGCTGCGGCTCGCTTCCCGAAGATGCAGGTGAGCGAGCCGCTGAGCAGCAGGATGTACCCCACGTCCAAGGCCCTGCCCGACCGGTCCGCAAATTCCCCGAGCTCCGTTCGAAGCCCCGGTTAACCCGGGTCGACACCTTTGACGTCGAGGTCGACGTCCTCGGGGTCGGTGGCCGAGGGGAACCGACCCCGACTCTTCGGGCCGATAATCTCCGGCGCCCGCTCGGTATGACTTTGCGTCAGCCGGGCAGGCGCCGGGTGTCGAGTCCCCGGGCGCCTCTGACTCCCCCCTCACGCTCCGGGGGCTCGATGCCGTCCGCGCCTGCCTTCTGGGATCCTGATGTGGGGGGTCCTGCCGACCCCGAATCTCGAGGGAGGCGGTCGCAATGGCCGAGGGCGTAGGTATCGGTCTGGGCGGCGTGGGGTTCGAGGGGGGCTACGCGGCGTACGGACCCGCAGATCCCGAACAGCGCGCGCAGCACATCCTGGAGGTCTTCGAGCGGGCCTTCGGCACTTTGATCGACGGCGACCCGGCCGCATTCCGAGTCAAGTTCCGCAAGATGGCCGCCTCGGCGTTCGCGTTCTACCGGGGCACGGCCTGCCTGTTCTACGCCGACCTGGACGAACAGGAGGATCCGTTCCTGGACGAGCGGACCTCGCGCGTGTGGATCCACGGTGACCTGCACGCGGAGAACTTCGGCACGTACATGAACGCCGACGGCAAGCTCGTCTTCAACGTCAACGACTTCGACGAGGCTTACGTGGGGCCATGGACGTGGGACGTCAAGCGCTTCGCGGCAAGCCTGGCCCTGATCGGGCACAGCAAGGCACTCAGCGACGACGCGATAGCGGATCTGGTCGCGCGCTACGGCGCGGCATACCTGGATCAGTTGCGGCTGTTGACCGACAAGACGACGCCTGAGCAGGCCGCGTTGACACTGGCGACGGCCCAAGGCCCGCTGCTCGACGTGCTGCACGAGGCCCGCCTGCAAACCCGGATCGGCCTCCTGCAGTCCCAGACCGTCGTGGTCGACCACGAGCGCCGGTTCGCCATGTCGGGCGGCGCGTTCCCGCTCTCGGACGAGGTCAAGACGACGGTGTTGGAGGCGTTCGGGCGCTACCTGGACACACTCCCGCCCGCGACCCGGCAGCGGCCGGACACCTACGACGTCAAGGACGTGGTCGGCCGGCGCGGGGTGGGCATCGGAAGCGCGGGCCTCCCCTCGTACAACCTCTTGATCGAGGGCAACACGGAGGCGTTGGAGAACGACGTCATCCTGTACATGAAGCAGGGTCAGACTCCGTCGGTGAGCCACCACGTGACCGACCCGCTGGTGCGCGCGTACTTCGAGCACGAAGGCCACCGAACGGTCATCTCACAACGCGCGCTCCAGGCTCACGCCGACCCGTGGCTGGGCTTCACCGACATTGACGGGATCGGGCAACTGGTCGCCGAGGTGTCGCCCTACGCCAACGATCTGGATTGGTCCGATCTCAACGAGGTGGGCACCATCGCGGAGGTCGTCGACTACCTCGGCCGGGCCACGGCGACGATGCACGCGGTTGCCGACGAGGAGAGCGGACACACCCTGGTGCCTTTCTCGACCGAGGACGCGATTCGCGAGGCGATCGAGCGCGACATCAAGGGCTTCACCGCCTCCCTCGTCGAATTCGCGCACGCATACGGGGCACGGGCCCGCGCAGACCACGCGATCTTCGTGGACCTGTTCCGTAACGGTCTCATCCGGGGGTTGTAGCCCACGACGGTGCTGTCCGATTCCCGCCGGCTACGGGTCGGCGGTCGCGTAACACTGGTTGGCGTGATGGACGACGAGCAGTGCTACCGAGCATGCAGCAGTCGAGACGGTCGGTTCGACGGCTGGTTCTACATGGGGGTCACGAGCACCGAGATCTACTGCCGACCGAGTTGTCCCGCGGTCAAGCCCAAGCGGGAGAACGCGCGTTTTTACCCCTCGGCCGCAGCGGCACAGGCAGCAGGCTTCCGAGCTTGCAAGCGGTGCCGCCCGGATACCTCCCCCGGTTCACCGGAGTGGGACGTACGGGCCGACGTGGTCGGACGCGCGATGCGCCTGATCGCGGACGGCGTCGTGGATCGCGAGGGCGTCGGCGGTCTCGCGGCGCGCCTGGGTTACAGCGACCGGCAGTTGAATCGATTGCTGATGGCGGAGGTCGGTGCGGGCCCTCTCGCGCTGGCGCGGGCCCGGCGGGCGCAGACCGCCCGAGTGCTGCTGGAGACCTCGGACCTGCAGATCGCGCAGGTCGCGTTCGCCGCCGGCTTCGCAAGCGTGCGGCAGTTCAACGACACCGTGCGCGAGGTGTTCGGGCGCACCCCGTCCGAGGTGCGCGGGCGAGCGGGAGTTCGAGGTGGGGAACCTGGTGAAATAAGGCTTCGGTTGCCGTACCGGACACCGATCGCGCTCGAGCACACCCTCGGCTTTCTGGGCGTGCGGGCCGTCCCAGGCGTCGAGGAGTTCGTGGACGGCGCGTATCGCCGGGTGTTGTCACTACCGCACGGTACGGGTGTGGTCGAGCTGTCACCCGGCCCCTCCTGGGTGTGGTGCCGGTTGGTCCTGGGGGACCTGCGTGATCTGGGCGCCGCGGTACAGCGGTGCAGACGACTGCTCGACCTGGACGCGGATCCGCTGGCGGTCGACGAGGCACTGGCGAGTGGCGGCCTCGCAAGGCTGGTGCAAGCCGTACCCGGAATGCGTTCGCCCGGTCACGTGGACCCGGACGAGCTCGCGGTGCGAGCCGTGCTCGGCCAGCAGGTCTCGGTCGCGGGAGCGCGCACGATCGCGGGCCGCCTGACGGCGTTGTACGGCAAGCCACTGGCGGCCCCGCAGGACGGACTCACGCACGCCTTTCCCACGGCGGCAGCCCTCGCGGACGCCGATCCGGCCGACCTGCCGATGCCCAACGCCCGCAAGAAGGCACTGTTCGCGCTGACCGGCGCACTCGCGTCCGGCGCGGTCCGGCTCGACTCGGGAGTCGATCGCCCGGCGGCGGAGGCCGCGTTGCTGGCGCTTCCGGGCATCGGGCCTTGGACAGCGTCGTACATTCGACTGCGAGCACTCGGTGATCCGGACGTGTTCCTGCCGACCGATCTGGGCGTCAAGCACGCCCTCGCACGGCTCGACCCGCTCGCCGCGGACCCACAGTTGTGGTCCCCATGGCGCTCATACGCACTGCACCACCTGTGGGCGAGCCTGTCCGCAGCCCCCACCGCCCCGGCGAAGGAAGTCGCATGAAGCAAGACGCCCTATTCGAAGCCGTCGAAGCGCCCGAGCCGAACCTGCCCGCGATCGAATTCCGGGCCACGTCGGCGGCCCCGCGGCGATACGCCGTGGCCGAATCCCCGGTCGGCGAACTGCTGTTCATCGGCGACGGCGAGTCGCTGACCGCGCTGTACATGGATGCCTCGCCCGAGCCCGACTGGGTCCACGACCCGGGCGCGTTCGTCGAGGCGCAGGCGCAGCTGCGCGCTTACTTCGCCGGCGAATTGCGCGAGTTCGACCTGCCGTTGGCGCCGGCGGGCACGGCTTTCCAGCTCAAAGTGTGGTCGGCTTTGACCACGATCCCGTACGGGCACACGATGTCCTACGGCGGCTTGGCCACGAAGTTCCTCGGCCAACCGACCGCCTCGCGTGCGGTGGGACTGGCCAACGGCCGCAATCCGATCAGCATCGTGATCCCGTGTCACCGGGTGATCGGTGCGGACGGCACGCTCACCGGATACGCGGGCGGCCTGCCCCGCAAGCAGCGGCTGCTGGCCTTGGAGCACGTGCGCGTCACCGGTTAGCCGCCTGTTGGGGTGCGTCACGACTGGAAGGCTCGGCGTACCACCTCCGCGATCCGCCCTCGTCGCAGTGTGTCGTACCACGTGAACCGAAGCACGAGGGCGCCCACCAGAGCGAGCTCGTTGGCCCGGGCCCGATCCCGGAACAGGGCGTCGGGCCGCGAGTGCACGTCTGCGCCATCCGCCTCGGCGAAGACCGGCCGCAGTCCCTTCAGCCACGCGAGATCCACGCGTGCCCGCCCGCCGCCGGCCAACGCGACCTCGTGCTGGAGTTCGTCCGGCGCGACTCCGCCCCGGACGCAGTCGAGTCGCACCCGCGACTCCAACGGGCTCTCGGCCCGCGCGTCCGCGATCTCCAGCAGAGGTCGCACGTCCGCGGCCCCGGGTCGGCCCGCCACCGCCCGCTTCACCTCGGCGAGTTCCTGCGGCGCGACCAGTCCCAGGTGAAGCGCCGAGTCGAGTACCGCGAGCCCTTCCTCCGCCGGCAGTCGCGGCACGAGGTCCGCGAGTGTGCGCACGGCCGTCGTTACGGGAAACCCGTCCACCACTTCGATCTCGTCCGCCCTCAGCCGTCGCCGATGTGGCACGATCCCGGGTCCACCAAGACGCGACGCGGTATCGGGCGTTCCGATATGCACGCATTCCACGCGCGGTACGCCACGCATCCCGTGCACGTACGCGGCACTGTGCAGCACGGCCACGGCCCGTTCCCCATAGGCGGCGAGCCCGGCGCGCAACAACCCGCGCGAGGTCGGCGCACACCGATCGGCATCGACGAATCCCACGCCGCGCGCAAGTTCGCGCATCCGTCCATCGCACACGAGCCCCCTCCACGCCCGCGCGGAAATCCCGGCGGCCGCCGCCCATTCCCGCGTCACCACTCCATCGCTCTGCCATGCCAACCTCCGCAAGACTTGTACTGCCTGATCCATTTCCGGATCCTCGCCTGCGGGTTCGACGCCCGGCGGAGAGAGCCTGCGATCTGTGGACAACTCGACTCTTGTGGACAACGGATGGCTCACTTTGCCCGGATTCTCGGATGATCTTCAACAGTTCGTCATGTTCGTGATCATCAAGTGCCACCGACCGGTTGGATCCAACCGATGTGATGGAGGCGTCCCCACATCTGCCTCCGTCCCGAGGATCGTCATGTCTACCGTCATGAAACGCCGGCGTATCGCGGCCGTGTGTGCCGCGCTCGCGCTCACCGCCGGTGCCGGCGCCGCCTACGCCGAGAATCGACCCGCCTCGCGCGAGTCCGCGCCGGTGACTGCCGCCCCCGCTCAGGCCAAGGTGTCCTTCAACGTCGTCAGCGACGTGCAGGGCGACCTCGCCGACTTCGGGCGCGCACTCGACCAGATGAAGGTCGTCAACCCTGGCAGCAGCGCGCTGGTGGTCAACGGCGACATCACGCCGCGTGGCTACAAGGCCGAGTACGACCAGGTAAAGCAGGTGCTGGACACGCGTCCGCACCCCGCGAACACGTTCTTCACCATCGGCAACCATGAGTTCTATGTGCCGAAGTACTGCTCCCCCGACAAGCTGTGCCAGGCCACGTGGCCCAATGGCACGACCGAGCAGTCCCTGTTCCAGAACTTCTACGACTTCACCGGCCTGGACAAGGTCTTCTACGAGCGTGTCGTCGACGGCGTCCCGATGCTGTTCCTGGGCACCGAGAAGTACATGAAGTACCACGACGACACCAAGTGGGACGAGGTCTGGTTCAGCGAGGAGCAGCTCACCTGGCTCGAACAGCGGATGAACTACTGGGAGTCGCAGGGCAAGCCCACGTTCGTCTTCTCGCATCACGTGCTTCCGGACACGGTCTCGGGCACGCGGAACAAGCTGTACAGCGCCGACTATCTCCAGGCCGACCGGATCATGAAGATTCTCGGCTCGCACAAGGACGCCGTGCTGTTCACGTCACACACGCACTGGGACCTCAACCTGTCCGACTGGGCCGTGCGCAAGGTGGTTCCGGAGACCGGCAACCTCGAAGGCTTCACCGTGGTGAACACCGGGGCGATGGAGACCCAGTGGACCGACAACGGGACGGGCGGCGAGAAGTCGCTCGGCCGCACCGAGAACAGCGGTCTCCAGGTCGAGGTCACCAACGACCGCGTAGTGATCAAGGCTCGCGACTTCCTTCGTAACAAGTGGCTCAAGGAACTGAGCGTTCCGCTGCACACCAAGTGCGCCGCTGCCAAGCCGTGGACCGACTCGGCGACCTACACCAATGGCGACACCGTCGTGTGGAACAACCACACGTGGCGTGCCAAGTGGTGGACTCGGGGCGAGCAGCCCGGAACCACCGGCCAGTGGGGCGTGTGGGAAGAGCAGGGCGCCTGCTGACGAAGGCACCGTCGGGCACGACGAGGGGGCGGGACCACGAGTTCGTGGGCCCGCCCCCTCGCGTGGTCTCACTCCATGGCACCGACACCGCCGCCACTGGCGTCGGATCGCAGGCGGCGGGCGGCGCGGGCTCCGAATGCGCGCAGCCCGGCTACGGCAGCACACGGTCCAGTGAAGTCGGCGGCCCGCGCTTCGTGTTGTCGAGCCGGCGGCTCGTCGTGGCGGGCACCGGAATCGACCGAACGAGCATCGCGTCGATAAGGGCAGCGACCACCACGCCCGCATCCATCGTCTTCGGCGTCACGTCAAAAGGGGACGCGACGCCGCGGGACCCGGCGATCATGATGAGTGCGGCCGAGCCGATCACTCGCCCGATCCGGGCCAGGCCGGTGACCACACTGCTCTGGGCATCGCCTGTGCGCAGCCACTTCATAGTCCATGGACTGTCCGAACAGCAGCGAACAACAAAATCGGCAGTCGCTTGAGGCCGCGCGTGATCGGCTTGAGCGAGCTTTTGGCCTGATCCCCTCGCCTGATACGCCTCCGAGCGTCGATAAACTCCCGAGCGACCGTGCCACGTCAGACAACCGAGTCGATGCGGACGATCGTCAGGTCCCCGTCGCCGAGTTCACCGGAGCGGCGCCGAGGGCCCGCCCATCGGGCCACGTCGCGGGCACTCCCACCGGCGGGCTCGCCCAATTCTTCCCACGGCTGCCCTCCGGCCTGCGCGGTCCGGAGAAACCACGCCCCCGCAGCGTCGTTGGCCAAAAACAGCCGGTCGCGGTCGGTCCACGTGCCGCGCGCACAGCGGATCCGCCCTGCGACCGCGCTGGGGCCCGCCCCGTTGCTCGTGACGAGGTCGACCCTGCGAGTCGTCGGGAACACGCGCCACAGGCGGTCGCCGCGCACCTGGAAGAGATACGCGTCGCCAAGCACCGCCGCCGCCCATTGACCGCGTCCGGACAGCCACGGGTGCGGTGCCACGTGCGCCGCGAGCACCGCCGACGCGTGCGCGCCGAGGTCGAGCTTGCGTAGTTCGTACGGCTGTACCGGCATGCCGCGTCGGTCGCGCTCGACCAGGTACCGCTTGGTCAGGGCCGGCCAGCGATCGGCCGCCCGCGCCAGTACCTCGGCAAAGCCCGTACCTTCGCACAGCAGCGGCGTGGGCGCCGCGCCGCACGCCCGCACCAGGAGTTCGGCCCAACGGCGCGCGAGCAGGCTCTCGGCCGCGCCGTCGGCCAGTGCGATCCGCAACGCGCCGGGACGATCCACCCGGGCCCGGTGGCACGCGGGCCCGGCCGCCGGCAGGAACCCGCGCCCGGCTCCGTCGCCGACCCACACCGCGTCCTCGTATTCGAGAGGTTCGCCTTCGTGCCGGTGCAGGGCGAGGACTGTGACGTTCGCGCGCACCGTGCCGTCTCCTCTGTGGTGGTACCAGAACCGCTCAGCCGCGTACGTCCGCGATCGGATTGGGTATGTCGACGTAGACGGACTGCGCTTCCAACGGGACTTCGAGTTCGTCCAGACCTGCGACTCGCGTGAGCAGGTTGGCCTTGCACCGCAGTGTGGCACCGTCGAGGAGGCGCTCAACGAGCGGTCGTCCGGCGGGGTGATCCGCGCGCGTGCGCACCAGCCGGTTCCGAAAGATCGAAATCAACGCCCCTTCGTCGGCGAGATTTTGGGCACCCATCGCGCCGACGAGGCCCAGTACGTTGTTGATCGCGAGGTAATAGCCCAGCCGTTCGTCGATCACGTGGTCCGGGCACCACGTGCCCAGGTCGCGGCCGGCGCCCGGCAGCCAGCGCGCAAGGCGCGCGCCGCGTTCGGCCGAGAAGTAGTAGCCCTGGTTGCCTCGATAACGCCCACCGATCGGGCACCCGTCGGTGTCCAGGACCACAAGCGTGTTCTGTTGGTGGGCCTCCAAGCCCAGGCCGTATTCACCGTGCAGCCACAGGATCGGCGCGACCAAGACGTCGAGGTAGCGGCGGAACCACGACTCGGCCGTCTCACGCAGCGGCGTCGCGGTGCGCGCGGCGAGTGTGTACAGGACCTCGGCCAGCATCGAGCGCCCGCGTGGCAGGTCGGGACGCGGCGCGGCGAGTCCCGCGATGCAATGGACACGATCGCGTGGCCCGAACGGGTTGTCACGCACCACGAGTTCGAGTCCGGATTCGCCGCGTCCACCGGGAATGTTCACCGCTATCCAGCCAAGATCGCGCAGCACGTCGAAGCCCGGGTGCGCGGAGTGCATGACGCGTTTGAGTCCGGCGTCGAGCATGCGGTGTACGGCGAGGCCTCGCCGCAGCTCGCCGCGGTGGTTCTCCCTACGCGAGTTGGTGATCTCCACGCCCAGTGACGTCTTGAGCATCACGGCCGCGCCCGAGCGGTACACGGTGCGAATCGACGAGGTCGCGGACCACGCGGGGCCGCCGGGGCCGAGGTCGCGCAGCAGGCCCCGATCGAGCAAGGCCGCGACGCCGGGCCGGCTGAGCACGTCACGCGCCTGCCACGGGTGAGCGGGCAGTGCGACGGTGCCGGGCGGGAAGTCCACGCCACCCTTGGCCAGGGCCGCCAGGACGACGGGTACGGGCAGCCCCAGGTCGCCGTCATATACCGCGACCGAGGGGTCGACGGCGAACCAGTGCAGCGGGAACGAGCCACGTAACTCGGGCGAGTAGCGCAGTGAGGAAGGCCCGTACATGCCCTGTCGGGACGCCGGCGAGGGGTGCATCGGGTGGCCGAGCACGATGGACTGCTCGGTACTCAGGAACGGCGTCGTGCCCGGCACATCCTCGGGCACTTTGCGGCGTTCGGCGAGGTGGTGTGCGACGCGCCGGGTCGAGTCGATCACGCGGTCGGTCATGTCGGCGATCGCGGTGATCGACCCGACCCGCCCGTGCGCGGCCTCGATCGCCAGGAGTACGGCGAGCGTGGTCGCGTCGAGCGCGACCCCGCTGCTGAGCCGTACGGGGCCGAAGCGGTGCATGCCGGTCTCGGAGCGATACAGGATCGGCGCGACGACGGTACTCGCGGTCGCGGGCAACGGCAGGCGCAACGTCCCGTCGGTAGGCAGCGCCGTGCCGCTCTCACGAATGCGGCAACGCAACAGGTTTTCGATCGCCGCGTGGTCGGCGGCGCGGGAGGGGGAAGGATCGAGCAGTGGGTCGCTTTCGACGTCGTCTTGTGGCTCGGTGTGTCCCGCCGTGCCCAAGGCAGCTTCAGGGCACGGGTGTTCGGGTTCGATATGGGCCGGGTGGGCGCGCGCCGGTGACGGTTCGTCGCCGGCCGGGGCCGGGGCGGGCGCCGGGATCGGCGTTCGCTGGCTTCCCGGTCGCACCGGCTCCGGAAGCGCCTCCGCGGATGTCGACATGTGCGGTACGTACCTCCCCTGGTCTGCACGGCCGTGGGTCGGGTCCGGTTCGATGGGTGGACGCGGCCCGTTCGTCACCGCTCCGAGGGACGTTCACCGTACGGCAATCCGTCGGTTATCAGAATCATGTCCCGCATCGGGCTCTCGTGTGCGGGCTTTCGCCGATGGCAACCCTTTGTCGTCGTCGACGACAGGGCCGCCGCGGCGACCGACTGCGGTTTCCTGCCGTCGACCGGAGATCGGCAACGGCAGGGCGCCGGGCCCGCGTCCACGATATGAACGCCCTCGTAAGAGCGCCGTCAGCACCCGGAGCCGAACGCGCCGATCCAGGCGCCCGTTGTGCGCACCGGTCGCGGCAAGCGAGCAGGGCGGGCCGGCCCACGACCTCGCCTGGGCTTGGTCGAACCCGGCCGCAGCGCCTGTACAAGCGCCCACTCCGGCGCCGCGGGTGGCGAACGGCGCGATGCCGGTCGACGCACCGGACGACCAGGCGCACGTCTTTCTCGGAGGTGGTCCACTCCACCCGGCAGCGACTCGAGCACGTGGAACTTCCCGGGTATTCCACTCGAATGAGTGCGCGCGTCACGCCACCGGCCACGGGAGAATCACCCACAGGGTCTTGCCGTCGGGGTGTGCCTCGATGTGGATCTGACCGCCGAACTCGGTCACGATGTTGCGTACGATGAGCAGGCCGCGGCCGGAGGTGTCGTCGACGGTCTCCAGCAGTGCGACGGGCCGGTAGGGGTGGCGGTCGCGAACTCCCAACCACAACCACCCGTCGTGCACGGTGCATGTGACGGACACCTCGGGCGACAGGACGGCCGCGTGTTCGACCGAATTGGTGATCAGTTCGGATGCGACCAGTTTCAGGGCGTAGCCCAAGTCGTGTCCGTAGGGCAGTCCCCAGTAGGTCAAATGGTCCGCGAGGGCCCGTCTGGCCTGGGAAACCGAGGCCGGTAGGGCGGGCAGGGTGAACCAGCAGGAGCGTTCGTATCCGGTTCCCATGTCACCCCTTTCGGCGCCGCGCCTCAGCGTACTGACCGGCGCGCGTGCGGGCGCGCGGTTGACGATTCGTCATATCGCTTCGATTCGATGATCGGTCGCGTGTGTGAGTGAAGGTCGACATGGGCAAGACCACCGCAGTCCACGCCCCTCCCGGCGCGTGACCGTGAGCGCCGAACAGCGGCATTCCTGTGCGAATGACCGACTTGTGAACGGCGCGGATTCCTGAAGGGTGACTACCTGTGGGTGAAGATCTCGACGCCGTCGAACAGGTCATGCTGGCCAACCTTCTCGACGGTCGGCGACCTCGCCGGCGTAGTTCGGAGATGCCGACCCGGTCCAATCGACAGCATCAACCACCGCAACAGCGCCGCCAGGCGCAGTCGGTGCCCCGTGCGGTGATTCCGGCCCCCGCGCCGGCCCCCGCCGCCAATCGCGACGCTACGCGCGTTCTCGACATCGGTCGAGTGATCAAGCAAATCGACCCGCGCACGACCCCCGAGCAGCGGCACGCGATGGCGACGAGCTGGACGCAGTTGGATCTGACCGCCGCACAGGTGTTGGCGTGGCTGACGGCCGGCATCTTGCCGAGCGAGCACGCGCTCGCGGCCACGTGCCTGGATCGAGGGCTGACCCCGCAGGACATGAAGACCAGGGTGGAGGGCGTGCGCGTGGTCGAGCGGCTGCGCAGCGAAGGCGTGGACGGTGTGGTGGCGTTGCTGCGCACGGGTACCGCGTAGGGATTCCGTCGGCAGGTTGCCGAGGATGATCATTGACATGGTTCATTACCAAGCCTAGTTTTTAGCGATGTGAAGGATTCGGGGGCGGGTACTGCCGCCCCACACTCTCTGACGCACCGCCAGATCTTGTTGGTCTTCTGCGGGTTGATGCTCGGCGTCATGCTGGCCTCGCTCGACTCGACCATCGTCTCGACGGCGATGCCGACGATCGTGGCCGACCTCGGTGGGCTCGAACACCTGGCGTGGGTGACCACGGCGTACACCCTCGCCACGGCGGTCTCGATCCCGCTGTACGGAAAGCTCGGCGACATGCACGGCCGCAAGCGGCTGTTCCAGTTCGCCATCGTGCTCTTCCTGGTGGGCTCCATGCTGTGCGGAATCGCGCAGTCGATGGGGACTCTCATCGCGTTCCGCGCGATCCAGGGGCTTGGGGCCGGTGGGCTGATGAGCAACGCGCAGGCCATCATCGGTGACCTGGTCCCGCCCGCCGAACGCGGTCGATACCAGGGATTCATCGCGTCCACGGTCGCGCTCACGACCGTGTGCGGCCCGCTGATCGGCGGGTTCTTCACCGAGGCGCTGTCGTGGCGGTGGGTGTTCTACGTGAACATCCCACTCGGCGCGGCGGCGCTCGTGGTCACCTCCGTCGTGCTCAGATTGCCGCGGAAGACGTACCGCAAGCAGCCGTTCGACGGGTCGGGGCTCGCGCTGCTGACGTGTGGTACGAGCGCGTTGATCCTGTTCACGAGTTGGGGCGGAACGCAGTACGCGTGGCTGTCCGCTCCGAGCGTGGGTCTTGGCGCCGCCGCGGTCGTGGCGCTACTGGGGTTCGTCCTGGTCGAGCGGCGCGCGGCGGATCCGTTGATCCCGCTGCGGCTGCTCTCGCGCAACACGATCGTGCGCGTGGCCTGTCCGCTCACCATGGTCACGGGGTGCCTGACGGTGGGCATGAGCACGTTCCTGCCGCTGTATCAGCAGATCGTGCGCGGTCACGGGCCGACCGCCTCAGGGTTGCTGCTCGCGCCGATGATGCTGTCGATGATGGTGTGTTCGACGATGTCGGGGCGGCTCATCTCGCGGATCGGCAAGTACAAGAGGTTCCCCTTGGTGGGTACGTTGCTCGCGGCCGCAGGACTCGTCGTGTTGTCGTGGCTGGGCACCGACAGTCCGTATTGGCACCTGTTGATCGGCCTGATGGTGCTCGGGTTCGGACTGGGCACGATCGGACCGGTGACCACGCTCGCAGTGCAGAACTCGGTGGAGCAGGCGGACATCGGGGTGGCCACGGGGCTGAATTCCTTCGCCCGTTCGATAGGGTCCGCGCTCGGCGCCGCCGTGCTCGGCGCGGTGTTCGCGCATCAACTGGGCGCCGGCGGCGGGGTGTCGGGGGCGGACGAGGGGGGCATGGGGGTGACCCGTCAGGCGATAGACGCGTTGCCGCCTGCGCAGCGCGACGCGGCGCTGAGCGGATTCGCGGACGCGCTCGACGCGGTGTACCTCGCGGCCGTCCCGATCGCGCTCGTCGGGTTCGCGTTGGCCCTGATGCTGCGGGAGATTCCCTTGCGCCGCGGCCCCAAGCCTGTCGCGGGCGGATCATCCGGCGCCGAGCACAGGCTGTCCGGTACGGCCTGACAGGTCCCGAAGATCCTCTGCGGCGTCCCAGGCCCAGTGGTTCGGGTTCTCCGTGAGCGCCTCGTCGGTCTCCAGACGACGCAGGGACAGGATCGCGAGGTCGGTGACGAGGTCGTGCTCGCTTTGTCCGCGCAGGCGGTGCAGGACGCTCACAACGTCGCACACACGTCGGGTGAGACTGCGTTCGGGGACGCCTTCGATCAGCCGGGACAGGCCGTAGCCGGCCATCAGGCCCAGGATCATGCCCCGTATGGCGGGTAGGTCGTGCCGGTCGCGAACCGGTTCGAAGCGTCGCCACCAGCAGGTCCACGCCTCGGCCTCGGTGGTCGCGCGAGCCTCGATCGCGTTGCGTCGCGGCGCCGTGGGCGCGGCCTGCCCGGAGTCGGCCTGAAGCAGTTGCTCCAAGGCAGTGTCGACCGCTGCTTGCAACTCGGGGCGGAACTCGCCGCTTTGCGTGGTGTCCACAAGCGCTTCGGTGGCTGGCAGCGTCATCGTCGTCATGCGATGTATGGAAGCGGAGTGTCGCGTAGCGGCGCCCTGAGATCACTCGAACGAGGGACACTGTGTCGTATGAACGAGTGGGAGTTGTGGCGTCAGGACGACAATGGCGCCCGCTTTCGAATCCGGGGCTACACGGATCGTGTCGCGGCGTTCGCCGGCCTGTTGGTGATCGAGTCCGGGATGCCGCACAAGCAGGTGTACTGGGTCGAGGGGCCGCGTGCCCCGGCCTGCCCGACGCTTGCCGCGGCGGCGGATCTGATCGAGGTTGCGACTGCGGGTCGGGAGCCGTCGCCTGCCGCGTTCGTGGCGGCCTTTCGGCATGTGGGGGTGTCGTTGCGGGACGAGCAGCGGCTGGCCCCGGACACGATCGCGGCCGTCTTCCGCGCGGCGTGGGACACCGCAGTGCCCGATACCGATCCGGCTGCTGCCACTGATGTTGCCTGTGGCGACACTCGGCTGCTCCTGTCCCGCGCCACCGCCGGGCTGCGGGCTCACGAGGTCGACGCGGTCCTGCGGTGGCCGGATCTCGTCGGCCTCGTGGTGGCGGCGCCGTGCTGACCGCGGTCGGCATCTCCCCTGACAGTTCGTCGACTCGGCGGGAATCGGTGCGTGAGCCGCCCCCCGGCACCCCGGCACCCCGGCACCCCGGCCCGGAACGGTCCCTAACCGATCCGGGCACGTCTCGGCGCGGACGGTTTGGGCTGTGTGTTCGTGAACCGTCCACCAGTGACGACCCATCGCTCGACATCCGGGGCGGCGACCGGCACGGGCGCGGTGAAGAAACCAGTCCGGGCGCCACCACCCCGGGCCCGGTCTCGCCCGCCCCTGTGGACCGTCCCCACCGAAACGGCTCGACCGCGCTGACCGGCTCGGCTGCCCCGGCTGCGGCGGGCCCGACGTCGAGCGCAGATCGATCTTTGGCGGCGAGCGAGATTCGGCACAACCTGCAAGGCACCACCTTCTCGGTGCCCGCAGGCTGGGCCGTGGCCCGGGGCTCGACCGACCGAACGTCATCGTTGTGCTGCCACCCGCCGCTTTGGTGGGTCGGCCGTTGGACGGTTGCGACGTAGACGGCGTCGAGATCCGCCTCCCCCACCTACCCGGCGACGAGTGGGGTCGCGCCGTGGACTCGAATTCGGCTCGGGCCCGGTCCCGGGCGAGTGACCCCTGGTGGCGCGACGTCGTGCCGCGCGGCCGTTCGATGCCCACATCGTCCGCGATCATCGAACGCGGCTTTCGTTCGGTGGGCCCAAAGACAACCGACAACCGCCGCCGGCAGGAGACTTGTGCCACCGACCGGTCGTATCACCCACGGGTGGGATGGTCGCCGGTCACGAAGCTCTCCATCCAGACGTTCGCGATTCCCCCGAGTCCGGACGCGACGATCGATCGCATCGCCGCGTCCTTCGACTTCTCCGGCTACGCCGGAGCCCCCGGCTTAGCGCAGCCGGTCAGGGCTTCTCCCAGATCTGGAATGCGCGTACCACATACGGCACTTTGGGCACGAAAACGCCTTGGCCCGGATACGTACTGAAATCGCCCTCCGTGGCGCACTCGCGGCTCTGATACATCGTCACGTATCGATCCATGCGGTTGGCGAACGACAACGCGTCGACACCATCGGGCAGCGACACACACTCGTTGGCGTTGGTCGTCGCCAATTCGAAAGTCGCCGCAGGCGTGCCGGTGAAACCCGGCGCGGCCCAGAAGCAGACCTGCCCCGGTACGCAAGATGCGGCAGTGGCCTCGCCTGCGAACGCACCCGGCGACGCCATCGCGGACAACAGGCTGGTGGTCAAAGCAAGAGCGCAGACAATACGACGTCGCATGCCGCTCATCGGTAATCCCCGTTCGTCGAATCCTTGCCCCGGTTCCGACGTGCCCCAACTGTCACCCGTAGAGCGTGAGATCGCATGCGAATCGGGTCTGATTCGCTCGAAAGAGTGCAGTAGGCCGCAAGTGACCCTATTGGGGAACCGACCCACGAAACGTTTCGTCTCAGTTGATATCGCGTCTCTCGGAGGCTGTCATGACTGTTGCGTCCACTCCTCGCCGCCGTCTCGCCCGTTCCGCCCTCGGCGTCGCCGCCGTCGCGGCTATCGCAGCTACCACCGTGTTGTCCGGCACCGCGCAAGCAGCCGGACCGACCTACCTGACCGACATGCGCACCGGACAACACGCGACGTACGACCGTGTTGTGCTCGACTTCTCCACCGGCGTACCCGCGTACGGAACGACGACCACGAGCGGGCTCGAGAACTGCGGGAGCGGCAAGCCGATCACATTCCCCAACAGCGCCGCGTACGTCGAACTCGACATCGCGAGCGCCGCCCACGACCCGAACACCGGCCAGCCGACCTACACCGGACCGCGCACCGTCGTCACCAATCTGCCTTCGGTCACCGGTTATGCGATCACGTGCGACTTCGAGGGCCATTTGTCGGTCGGCATCGGTTACAAGAGCAACGTGCGCGAGGTGTCCACAAGCATTCTCACCAACCCGAGCCGCGTCGTCGTCGACGTCAAGCGCTGAGCCTCACCGCCCGAGGACACGCCCACTTCGCCGTCCGCGGGCACACGCTTACTGCGCCATCCGCCGTTCGACCGCCGCCAGTTCGGCGGCGGTCAGGATGTTGGGTGTCCCGACCGCGAGCGAACGCACATAGACCTCGCACAACCACTCCAAGACCCGCGTACGGTCGTACGCCTGGGTGAGGTCGCGTCCCACCGTGACGCCCCCGTGATTGGCCAGCAGCGCCGCGCTGCGGCCACCCGCGACCGCCTCGCGGACGGCCGCGGCCAACTCACGGGTGCCGTAGGTTGCGTACGGTGCCACTCGCACGTCGTGCCCGCCGAGCAGCAGCACGTTGTAGTGGATGGCCGGCAGGACGGGCAGCGTTGTCGCGACGACCGCGCCGAACACCGCGTGCGTGTGCACCACGGCCCCCGCGTCGGGGTCGGCTTCGTACAGCGCGAGGTGCATCGGGGTCTCGGAGGACGGTGCCCGCGTGCCTTCGACGACGGTCCCCGACAGGTCGACGACCACGCAGTCGTCCGGCGTCATGCGCTCCAACGGTGCTCCTGAGGGCGTTACCGCGATCAACCGTCCGCGGCGCACGCTCAGGTTGCCCGACGAGCCGACGACGAGACCGCTCTCGACGATCAGCCGGCCGAACTCGCACAGTTCCCGACGCTCGTCCTCCAACAACACCGCGGCCTCCAGCCGGATCACGATCACGAGGGGATCCGAACAGAACAGAACGAATCCGAACGGATCCAATCAGACTCACGGCGCCTGGCTCCGCGCCACCCGGCTCTGCGCCCTCGAATGCGCGCTCTCGAATCCGATTCTGTTCGACCGTGCGCCCGCGGTCGGAGATCGATCGGTCGGGCCCGGCCCGATCTCGCGCCCCCTTCTCCGCGCCGGCTCGATCAGATCCCTCCGTGGTGGCGGTGAAACGCCTCCACGTCGATCTCGTCCTCCTCGTCGCCCACCGTCGTCCGCACCACGTCGGACAGTCCGCGTGGCCGAATCCGACGTGGCCCCGGTGCCACCATCGGGTCACTGCTCAGATCCTTGACGAGTGCGACGCACAGCGCGAGCATCACGAGCACGAACGGCAACGC
This sequence comes from Streptomyces sp. SID3343, assembly GCF_009865215.1. Lineage (GTDB taxonomy): Bacteria > Actinomycetota > Actinomycetes > Streptomycetales > Streptomycetaceae > Embleya. The sequence goes on from NZ_WWJX01000770.1 coordinate 36,742, forward strand.
GACCAAAATCGTCGCCTGTTGCAACGACGTGAGGCCACCCGCGACCAGCAGTACCGCGGCCACCGCCCCGATCAGCACGCCCCACCCCACCACCAGCCACCGAGCGGGCTTGAGCGACCCGCGGCTGGTCAGCGAACCGAGCACAAGCGATGCCGAGTCGGCGCCGGTCACGAAGTACAGCGCCACCAGGACCATCGCCACGATCGCGGTGATGGCGTACAGCGGGAGCGCGTCGAGCATCGCGAACAAGCCCGACTCAGGCCCCTCCGCGACCTTGGACACCAGATCGGCCGCCCCGGTCTGCTGAAACCGCAGCGCGGTTCCGCCCATCACCGCGAACCAGATCGTGCTCGCCCCGCTGGGCACGAGCAGTACGCCGATCACGAAATTGCGCACCGTGCGACCACGAGAGATGCGAGCGATGAACGTCCCCACGAAAGGTGCCCAGGACAGCCACCACGCCCAGTAGAAGATCGTCCACTCGCCCATCCAGGCATCACCGCCGAACGTCCCGGTTCGAGTGGCGAGGGTGAGCAGGTCGTTGAGGTAACTGCCGACCGACGCGGGCAGCACCCCCAGGATGTACACGGTCGGCCCAACCACGAACACAAACAGCATGAGTACGAGCGCGAGCATCACGTTGGCGGTACTGAGCCACTTCACGCCGCGATGGATCCCGCTGAACGCGGACACCACGAACGCCGCCGTGAGCGCCACGATGACGACCACGTGCAACGTCGACGTGTCCTTGATGTCGGTGGTCAGGTCGAGACCCTTGCCCACCTGAAGCGCGCCCAGGCCCAGGCTCGTGGCCGAGCCGAACACGGTGGCGAAGATCGCCAGCAGGTCGATCGCTTGGCCGGCCGCACCGTCAGCGTGGCGCCCGAGCAGCGGTACGAACGCAGCGCTGACCCGGTTGCCACGACCACGACGAAACGTCGCGTACGCCAGCGCGAGGCCGGCGATCGCGTAGATCGCCCACGGGTGCAGCGTCCAGTGGAACAACGTCCACTCGATGGCGGCCCCGGCGGCCTTGGGAGTCCCCGCGACCGCGCCCGAGGCCGGTGGCGGGGTCGCGAAGTGCTGGATGGGTTCGGCCACCGCGTAAAACATCAGGCCGATGCCCATCCCGGCGCTGAACATCATCGCGACCCACGCGCCGGTACCGAACTCCGGTTCGTCGTCGTCCTTGCCGAGTCGGATACGGCCGTACTTGGACACCGCGATGAACACTGCGAGTACCAGAAAGATGTCGGCGGCGACCACGAACAGCCAACCGAAGTTGCGGATCGTCCAGGCGAGACCGTGCGAGGACGCGCTCTCGAGGGACCCCTTCGCGAGTACGCCCCACAGCACGACACCGAGGACGGCCGCGAAGCCGACACCGGCGACTACCGGGTCCACACCGGGCGCAGCGGCGGCATCTCGGCTCGATCCGCTCACTGAGTCGTCCTTTTCATCCGCTTATCTGCCATACGACATCGTGCGGTCTGGCGGTCCCGGCGCTGCGGGGCGCGCCGACCATCCCTTGGGCATCACCCCAATGCCGCACGTACTCAGGGCGGTCGCGGGCGCACCCCTGGGGCGGACGCGGGGATGCCTGCGGAGAACGTCGGGCTGTGGTTGTTCCGGGCTTCCTCTCGAACGCCCGCAGGTGTGCGGCCGGCTCGCACGAAAGCATCGGCCTCGTCGCAGACACACGTGCCGGTCGTCGAAACAGGACAGACCTTCGCGGACGGACGCGCCCGGTTGCGCGCGTGTGGGGCACACAGGGCAAGCGCACACCGGGTCGCGGGCGACGCCTTCAGCAGCCCAGCCTCACGCAGATTTGGCTGCCTGCGCCTGCCGGCGCCCTCCGGCGCCGGCAGGGCCGCCCGCACGCGCACCGGGCACCGGGCGCCCGCAGGCAAAGCCCACTCCACGCGCGCAGTCGCAGTCGGCGCGCCGACCCTCCCGGGCCTCCCGGAACCCCGCCGTGACCCCGGCCATGGCCGCAGCACCGGCTCCGGGAGGCATGTGCCCCGCGGTGCGACCAGCCCGCCTCGGACCGCGATCCCAAAGCCCGACGAGAGCGGACGCGACCGGCGAGAGCGGCGGGACCGCACTCGCCCGCCCGGTCTCGCCGGCCCTCCCCGCCCACCCGGAGGCACCCCCACCTCGACTCTCCTCCGTTTCCCCGGCGCGCCGCTGCGGGTGCTCCCTCGAATCGGCTGCCTCGACCCGCTGCCGTCCGCCCCGGCCCCCGCGCCCACCACCGAACGCGCCCGCATCGCTCGAGACGTCCTGAGCCTGCGGCGATCAACGGCCGTCCCCGACACCGACTCGGCCGCGACCGCCCCACCCGCAAGCGCTCACGCCGGCGGCCCCAAGCCCCTCACCACCCACTGCCGCTCGCCCGCCGGCGCCGCGCCCCGCCGTGTCGGCGCACCGCTCGCGATCACCCCCGCTCACCCCCGGTACAGCCGTGCCACCACTTCCTCGATCGTCGGTTCGAGCACGGACACGTCCCGCAGCCCACCTCCGTGCGCGATGCGTGCGATCAGTTCACCCGCCGGCACGCCCTCCAGCGCGAAGGTCACCCGTCGCCCTTCCGCCTCGACGCTCTCGACCGTGACGCCGGGCATGGCCGCGTCCGCGTCCACCGCCCTCGGCTCCTCCAGATCCACCACGACCCGCCGGCGCGAGCCGTAGCGTGTGTGCAGTGCCTCCAAGGTCCCGTCGTGCACGACGTGCCCGTGGTCGATCACGATCAGCCGCCGGCACAGGTGCTCGATATCGGCGAGGTCGTGCGTCGTGAGCACGGTCGTCACGTCGCCGCGATCGCGAATCTCCCCGAGAAACGCCCGCAGCGACTGCTTGCTGACCACGTCGAGGCCGATCGTCGGCTCGTCCAGAAAGAGCACGTCGGGCGCGTGCAGGAGCGCGGCGGTGATCTCGCCGCGCATCCTTTGCCCGAGCGAGAGTTGGCGCACCGGCGTGTCCATGAACTCGTCGAGTTCGAGCATCGCGCGACACTGCCTCAGTCGGGCCTCGTGGTCGGCTGCGGGCACCGAGTAGACGTACCCGAGCAGCCGGAACGACTCGCGCAGCGGCAGGTCCCACCACAGTTGCGACCGCTGCCCGAAGACCACGCCGATCCGGCGGGCGAGCCGTCGTCGGCGCGGGACGGGTTCAAGGCCGCACACCCGCACGTATCCCGAACTCGGCGACAGGATGCCGGTCATCATCTTGAGCGTCGTGGACTTGCCGGCGCCGTTCGGGCCGATGTAGCCCACCGTCTCGCCACGCGTAATGCTCAGCTCGACCCCGTCCACGGCCGCGACCGTGTGGCTCTCGCGCCGGATTCGGCCGACCTTGCGTTTGACGGTGAACTCCTTGCGCAGGTCCCGCACTTCGATCATCACCTCGGCCTCGCCTGCGCCCCTGCCCCTGGTTGCGCCCTTGGTCGTGGTCGTGGTTGTGGTCTCGCCCTCGGCCTCGACACCGGCCCCGTTGTCTGCTCCGGTCACCTGCACAGTCACGATCCCGTACTCCTGTAGTGCCGAATGCCCGTACGCCACACGAACAACGCGAGTGCCCACGCGCCCAGTGCGGCGATCGGAACGAGCCACGCGAGCCAGGACGGCCCGCCGAGCGGATCCGCGCGTCCGGTCAGGACCAGCGCGGGGTGATAGCCGACGAGCGCGAGGCCCAGTCCGTACCCGAACACCCGGCGCAGTGCGACCGGGTAGATCGTGGCCGGGTAACGCGCGAACTCTTTGCCGCCGTAGGTGAACGCGTTCGCGATTTCGCCCGACTCGACGAACCAGAACGCGACGCTCGCGCCCAACACGAACGTCGCCGCGAACAGCGCGCAACCGGCAATCGGAGTGACCACGAGCAGCAGCGCGCGCCCTGGCGTCCACTCGATGTCGACGTACCAGAGCACGACCACCAGCAGCAGCGCCGATTGCGCGACGCGCCCGATCCGCCGCAACGAGAAGTCCGTACACAGAAGTTGCGGCAGTGCTCCCAGCGGACGAACCAGGATGGTGTCCAACAGACCGGTGCGAACATAGCGTGAGAGCCGTTCGATGTTGCCCACGAGAAGGTCGGCGAGATCAAACGAACATGACGCGAGCGCGGACATCAGCAGCACTTCGCGTAGGTCGAATCCGCCGATCGTGGGCGTGACGCGGAACAGGACCAGGACCACCGCGGCCTCGATCAATGTGGTGAACGCGGCCATCACCAGGTCCACGCAAAACGACGCGCGGTATTGGGTCTGGCTGCGGATCTGGGCCCGGACGAGCCGGGCGTACGCCTCAACCACCCTGGATCACCAACCGGTGGGTCGCGGCCCGTTGTACCCGACGCGCGAGCGGTATCAGCACGGCCACCCACGCGAGCTGGAGGGCGACGCTGCCCCATTGGAGGGCGGGGTCGGCGCGTTCGACCAGGACGTCGAGGGGGATCTGGTAAAGCCCGGGGAACGGCGTGCCGAACCACAACAACACCTGCGCCCATTCGGGCAGGAAGCGCAGCGGAAAGAAGGTGCCGGCGAAGACGCTCGCCGCGAGTACCCACACCGCGTTGAGTCCGCGTACGTCGAGGAGCCAGAACGAACCGAGGTTGACGAGATAGCGCAGCGTGAAACTGATCACGGTGCCCAGGGCCAGCGAGAGCGCGAACAGCGGCCATGTATGGGGACGTTGTGGCAGATACATCGAGAAGACGAGGGCGCCGACGAGCACCGGAACCAGCATCCGGGCCAGCACGCTGTAGAGGGCACGGCCCAAGTCGGCGGCGAGGAACGCCTCGAACGGGTCGATGGGACGCAGCAGGTCGGCGGTCACGTCGCCGCTGCGGATGCGATCGGCGAGTTCGTTCCAGTTCCAGACGTGGACGACGCTCATGATGCCTTGGCCCACCCACACGTATGTCGCGAGCTGTGCGGCTTCGTAGCCTCCCGGACGGCGACCGTCCGCGGCGACGGCAAGCATGAGCGAGTAGATCATCACACCGAAGACGGTGTTGGTGAACAGCCCGGCGAGGGCTGCTTGTCGATAGGTGGCCCAGCGGCGAAAGCCCGCACCGACCAACGCGCCGAAGCAACGCGCGCGATCATGCGGGCCGGGTCTGGGCCGGTCCGCAGGGCCGCGGGCGGTGGAGGAGCCGGCCGGCGCATCAATGGGTGGATCCATCGCAGGATCGGCGGTGCGATCGGCCCTGAACAGGCGTGCGAAAGCGAACGGCATGGTGAAAAATCCCTTTCCCGGGACGGGCTGCGCCGGGCATGCCGAGGGGGCCTCGGCAGGAGGCGTGGGGGATGCTCACTCTTGGTTTCGTTGCGCCGGGCCTGATGCGTGTCGAACGCCGGCCCCGGCTCGCAACACCCCGGGCAAGGCGAACAACCCTAGCCCATCCTTCGGGCGCACTCTCCCTCTTTGGGCTGACCCGTACGAGTGGGCACCCTAATTTTTCGCGGCAAAGGATGAACCGATCAGCACACTCGTGTGACGATCGTGCGCATGGTGCAGCAGCTGGGTAAGGGACAGAACACGCCGGTGACCGCGACGAAAGTGCGTGCGGTCTTCGTTTGGCGCCCGGGGCCGGGTAGTCCGGGCCTGGACGCTTCGGCGCTGTTGCTGGGCACGTCGGGTCGAGTGGCCGGCGACGAGGACTTCGTGTTCTACAACCAACCGACCCATCCTTCGGGCGCGGTGCGACATGCCGGCAAGGAGGAGGGTTCCTTCTCACGCGACGCGTTGGACATAGATCTGGGCGCATTGCCGCCGAGCGTGGACCGCGTCGTGCTCGCGGCCTCGGCGCACAGTGGCACGTTCGCCGGCATCAGCGGCCTGCACCTGTTGGTGAGCGATCCGACGGCCGAGGTCGATCTGGTCAGGTTCGACATCGAGAACGCGACGGTCGAGACGGCGATGCTCGCGGGTGAGCTGTACCGGCGCGGCGGTGCGTGGAAGTTCCGCGCGATCGGCCAGGGCTACTCGACGGGTCTCGAAGGACTCGCGACCGACTTCGGCATCTCGGTGAGCACGCCGGCCCCGGCCCCGCGGTCGCAGGCGGTCCCGCCGGCGCCCCCGCGACCACATATCGCTCCCACACCTGCGCCTGCGACCGCGCCCGCTCCCCGCCTGAATACGCGCAAGCCCGAACGGGCGCCGCGCCCCGCCCCGCAGGCTCCCGCGGCGCCTGCGCCGGCGAGCGCCCCCGCACCCGCGCGCCCGCCGGTGCGTTTGAGCAAGGTCACGCTCACCAAGGCGTCCCCGATGGTCTCGCTCGCCAAAGAGGGCATCACCGGCAGCCGGATGCGGGTCAACCTCAATTGGGTACAGGCCGCCCCGGGCCGAGGCATGCTCAAGCGGCTGATGGGCCCGACCGACCTCGACCTGTGCTGCCTGTGGGAGCTGAGCGACGGCCGCAAGGGCATCGTGCAGGCCCTCGGCAACATGTTCGGCTCCAAGGACTCGCCGCCGTACGTGTTCCTCGACGGCGACGACCGCACGGGCGCGGTCAGCACCGGCGAGAACCTCTACATCAACCTCGACCACAAGGCCAGCTTCAAGCGCCTGTTGATCTTCGCGTTCATCTACAAGGGCGTGACGTTCGACGACGCGCAGGCAGTCGTGACGTTGACGCCGGCGACCGGTCCCGAACTGGAGATCCGGCTCGACGAGACCGGCGGCGGGGCGCGTTCGTGTGCGATCGCGCTCGTGCAAAATCAGGGTGGCGATCTGACCATCCAACGCGAGGTGCGCTACATCAAGGGCAACCAGGCAAAGGTGGACCAGGCCTACAACTGGGGCCTGCAGTGGACGGCGGGCAGCAAGGACTGACTTCGCGTCGCTCGTGCCCGACACCTGGCCCGCGCCCGCGTCGGCGACACCGTGAGGGACTTCGTACCGGCGCCGGCGCCGGCCCTGCGCACGGTGTTCACCGGCGCGACCGCGCCCGCGACCGCCGGCGGCGTCGCCCGGCCCACCGTCACGCGTCGTCGGGGTGGGTGCCCTCGGGGCGTACGCCGATACCGGGCAGGTCGACGTAGCCACCCGAGGTCCACGCCCGGGTGCGCAGCCGGCGGGCGCGGTCGATGCCCCAGAACGCGAACGCCTCCAGGATCGACTCGGCCGCCGTGGCTGCGTGCTCGGCGCCGGGCCGCAGCCACACCTGGCGACCGTTCCCGGGCACGTTGCCCAGTTCGAGGCGGTCCTGGCCGACCCGGACCTCGGCCGTGTGCGCGGGTTCGAGCACGTCGCCGAGCACGAGCAGGACCGGTTCGACCCAGCCGACCAGCGGCATGTCCACGACGAGCGAGGACAGTACGCGTGGCAACGCCGCGTGGAAGTCGACCCAGTCGCGCGGTTCCGGGCCGAACGGCAGGAACAGTTCGGCCAGGCTCATGTCGGGACGGCTGACGCACCAGATATAGGGCAGTTCCGCGAGCGAACCGGCGGTCTCGAACGCGCGGCGCTCGAAGGCCTCGCCCACGCGGGTGGGAAACAGTTCCATCACGAGCGCCTCGTGCGCGTCGTCGCGCAAGAGCCGCAAGGTGATCCCGCGCGACCGCCAGCGCAGCCACGCGTTCGGCCCGCCGCGCCAAGGCGCGGGCCCGAGCGTCGCGGTCAGCGCGGCGCCGAGCCGGGTGTGCGCGGCGTCCAACTCCCGCCCCCGGTCCCGGACGTAGGGCACCGTTCCCCAGGCGCCAGCTTGACCGGCCACGTATCCGAACTGTTGCGCCGTCGCGGCCCCCGGCCCACCGGTCGGCGTGGGATCGGCGCGGATCGGGAGCGGCGCGGTGAACCGCACGCTCGGCGCGCCGGCGGCCTGTTCGGCCGGTTCGGCCCGGCACGCCAGGCCCGGCACGCCAGGATCGATCGACATCGCGCCGTCCTCGTCGAGCCGAACCTGCCAGCCCAGCCGGCCGGCGGTCTCCCGCACAGCCCCGGCGGACCAGTCCCCCCACTCGGCGCCTCGGGCGGCGAGCAGCGTTCGAGCGAGTGTGTCGGCAGCAGGCATCACGGAGACGGCCATGCCCGCCATGGTCACAGGACTCGGGCCGATCGGACCAGACCCTTTACCGATCCGCGCCCGAAAAGATCGTCCACGAACCCACATCGGCGGATTCGCATACCCCCCGCGAACTCGCCGAGGCACCCTCCGCGCCCCGCCCGTCCACACCCTTCGACGAACGACCCCATTCATACGGGCCGGGCCGGGCCGCCCCGTCCCGCTTCCGCCGCGCCGTCACAGCAAATTGGTCTCCGGGTACTTCCCACTCGGCGTGACGATCGTGCCCGCGTTGCCCTTGAGGATCTCGCCGGCCTGATCGAGCGCACCGATCGCGGCCATGTCACCGGTCATCTCGACGAAGCGGCAGGTCGCGTCGACCTTGGGTCCCATCGACCCGGCCGGGAAGTCCTCCGCACGCAGTTGTGTCGGGGTCGCGTTGGTGATCTCCTGCGCGTCGGGCTCTCCGAATCCGCGGACCACCCGGGGCACATCGGTGAGCAGCAGCAACGCGTCCGCGTCGAGCGCCTCGGCCAGGAGCGCGGCGGTGAGGTCCTTGTCCACCACCGCCTCGACACCGGTGAGCCGGCCGAGTTCGTTGCGTACGACGGGGACGCCGCCGCCGCCCGCACACACCGCGATCGCGCCGGAAGCAAGCAGTTGCCGGATCAGGCGGGTCTCGACCACGCGCGCGGGCTTGGGCGAGGGAACCACGCGTCGCCACCACTTGCCGTCGGGCTTGACGGTCCACCCGCGTTCCTCGGCGAGGCGCTTGGCGTCGGCCTCCTCGTAGACCGGGCCGACGAACTTGGTCGGGTTTTGAAACGCCGGATCGGCGCTGGACACGAGCGTCTGGTTGATCAGCGAGCACACCTGACGGCCCGGCAGCGCGTTTTGCAGGGACTGGAGGAGCCAGTAGCCGATCATGCCCTGTGTCATCGCTCCGAGGACGTCGAACGGGTACGGCTGGCGGAGCGACCGGTCGGCCGCCGATTGGAGCGCGAGCACACCGACCTGGGGGCCGTTGCCGTGGGTCACCACCAGTTCGTGATCCCGTGCGAGCGGGGCCAGCGACGCGACGGCTTTTTGGATGTTGTGGAGTTGGGTGTCGGCGTCGGGCTTGTCCCCGCGCTGAAGCATTGCGTTCCCGCCGAGGGCGACGACGACGCGCATGGTGGGTCCCTTCGATCCGGGCGGCGATCGCGACCGAGACAACCGTCGCGACCGCCACGGCAAGACAGACAAGAAGTCGTACGCAACCCGCACGACGCACAGGACGCCCATGCCCTTGCACGACCCGCACCACGTACACGACCAACGCGACCTACCCAAAGCGCAGGACACACCGGACGCGATGCACGAGAGGACCAAGCGCATGGAGCACACACAGCACACGAAAACGAGACGCCCAAGCCCACAGGGCACACAAGCCCGCAAACGCACAAGCCCACAAGCCCGCAAGCCGTCCGAACCGCACCATCGAGAACACCCGCGACCCCGGTACCGGATCGGTCCGGCACCCAGGCCGCGAGCGACAACCGTCGTTGCCGGTCGCCTAATCCCCCAAAGTGGCGACCATGATCGCCTTGATGGTGTGCAGTCGGTTCTCGGCCTCGTCGAAGACGATCGAGAAATCCGCCTCGAAGACCTCGTCGGTGACTTCGAGGGCCTCCATGCCGGTCTTCTCGTAGATGTCCTGACCGACCTGGGTGTTGCGGTCGTGGAACGCCGGGAGACAGTGCATGAACTTGACCTTGGGGTTTCCGGTCGCCTTCACCACGTCCATGTTCACCTGGTACGCCTTGAGCTGCGCGATCCGGGTGTCCCAGACCTCCTTGGGCTCGCCCATCGACACCCACACGTCGGTGTAGAGGAAGTCCACGCCCTTGACGCCCTCGGCGACGTCGGCGGTGTGGGTGATCCGCGCGCCGGTCGTGGCGGCGATCTCCTTGGCCTTGTCGATGATCGCGCTGTCGTTCCACAGTTCCCGCGGCGCGACCATGCGTACGTCCATGCCGAGCATCGCGGCGGTGATCAGGAGCGAGTTGCCCATGTTGTAGCGGGCGTCGCCCAGATACGCGAACGCAACGTGGTGCAGCGGCTTGTCCGAGTGTTCGCGCATGGTCAGCATGTCCGCGAGCATCTGCGTGGGGTGCCACTCGTCGGTGAGGCCGTTCCACACCGGCACGCCCGCGTACGCGCCCAACTCCTCGACGTACTCCTGCCTGCTGCCGCGGTACTGGATGCCGTCGTACATCCGGCCGAGCACGCGCGCCGTGTCCTTCATCGACTCCTTGTGGCCGATCTGCGAGCCGCCCGGGTCGAGGTACGTCACGCCCGCGCCCTGGTCGTACGCGGCGACCTCGAACGCGCACCGCGTACGGGTGGAGGTCTTCTCGAAGATCAACGCGACGTTCTTGCCGACGAGGCGCTTTCGCTCGGTACCCGCGTACTTCGCGGCCTTGAGGTCCGCGGCCAGGTCGAGCAGGTGGTTGAACTCCTTGGGAGTGAAGTCCAGTTCCTTGAGGAAGTTGCGGTGACGCAGGTTGAAGGCCATGGCTCCAGGCTTCTCTTCGGGCGAGTCGGCACAACGACAGGCAGCGGATCGAGGAACGTACGAACGGCAAACCATCAGGTTATGGGACGGTCTTTCATCGGATCACCCGACGGCCTCACGCTCGACCGGGCAGCTCATGCAGCGAGGTCCGCCGCGTCCTCGGCCGAGTTCGCTGCCGCGTACGGTCACGACCTCGATGCCGTTCTTGCGCAGATAGGTGTTGGTGGTGACGTTGCGCTCGTAGGCGAAGACCACGCCGGGCTCGACGGCGAGCACATTGCAGCCGTCGTCCCATTGCTCACGCTCGGCGGAACGTACGTCCTGGGTCGCGGCCAGGACCCGGATGTCGGACAGCCCGAGCGCGTGCGCGATCGCCTTGTTCATGTCGGACGCGGGGTGGTCGGTGACCTTGAGCTCGTTCTCGGAGTCGCCCGGCTCGATCGTGTAGGAGGGCAGCATGCCCATCCCGGCGTACTTGGTGAACGTCTCGCCGTCGAGCATCGTCATCACCGTGTCCAGGTGCATGAACGCGCGCCTCTTCGGCATGTTCAGCGCGACGATCTTGGTCGCCGAGCCCTGCTTGAACAGCGCCCGCGCGAGCGCCTCGACGCCCATCGGGGTGGTGCGCTCGCTCATCCCGACCAGGACCGCGCCGTTGCCGATGACCAGGACGTCGCCGCCCTCCATCGTCGCGGGGAAGCTGCCCTGTCCCGGGTTCCAGACGTTGAAATCGCCCTTGGCGAAGTTGGGGTGATAGTTGTAGATCGCCTCGAAGTGCACCGTCTCGCGGCGCCGCGCCGGCATCGTCATCGCGTTGATCGCGACGCCGTCGTACACCCAGGCCGAGGTGTCCCGGGTGAAGATGTGGTTCGGGAGCGGCTTGAGCACGAAGTCGTCCACGTCCATCGTGTGGAACGCGACGCTGTGCGGCTCCGGGATGTACTCCATGACCTCGCGCTTGGTGATGCCGCCCACGAGATAGCGGATCAGTTCGTCCGGGTCGAACCCTTCGAACAGGCTGCGGAGTTCGTCCACGGCGAGCAGGCCGAACTCGCGTTCGTCGAAGACTCGGTCCAGGACCAGCTTCTTCGCCGCCGGTTCGCTGCCCAGGCTCTCGCGCAGCAGGTCGGTGAACAGGTGGACGCGGATACCGCGGTCGCGTAGCGCGTCCGCGAAGCCGTCGTGTTCCTCACGGGCGCGCTTGACCCACAGCACGTCGTCGAACAGGAGATCGTCCTTGTTCGTCGGGGTCAGGCGTTTCATCTCCAGATCCGGGCGATGCAGGATCACCTGCTTGAGACGACCGGTCTCCGAATCTACGTGGAACCCCATGGAATGCTCCTCCTGACCGTTGGTGAAGTGAACTGCGGTTGTTGCGTGCACTCGTGCGGGTGGGGCGGGTCGTGCGGGTGTTACTACCCAAGTCGATGCGCCGGCGGTACGTCGGTCGACCGCGGTGTGCAGCGGGCGCAGGTGCAGGGCGTGCCCCCTACGTGCGCATGTCGATCGTGACGTCCTCGACGTACGTCGCCTCCTTGCCGCCGGGGCCGTACTCGCCGCGCGAGGCCTTCACCCAGATGTAGACCGGGATGCCGAGCAGCAGCATGATCAGGCTCTTGAGCACCGCATCGGAGCCCGCGCCGTAGACCATCCACAGCGTGAACAGGAAGCCGACGATCGCGATCGTGACGTCCTTTGCGAGGGCCGCGCGGCTGACAGGGCGTTCTCGGGTGACGAGCCAGAACAGCTGGGCCGACGCGGAGAACATGTAGGGAACCACCGTGGTCACCGTGGCCAGGAGCAGGATCGTCTCGAACGCGTCCTCGGACCACACGTAGTTCACCGCGACCACGACCGAGGTCAGGATGGTCGCGACCAGGATGCCGAAGCCCGGGACGCCTGCCTTGCTCACCGTCGCGAACGGTTTGGGGAACATCCCGTCCTTGGCCGCGGCGTAGGGCATCTCCGCGCACAGCATGGTCCAACCGTTGAGCGCGCCGATGCCCGAGACGATCGCCATCGCCGCCATGATGCCGCCCCAGACGCCGCCGCCGAACATGTTGTTCAGCGCGTCCGAGAACGGCGCGGAGGAGTCCACGAGTTCGCCGTGCGCGACGTTGCCCATGACCGCGATCGTGCTGAGCATGTACACCGCGGCGCACGCGAGGGTCCCGTAGATCGAGGCCCTGCCGACGTTGCGCTCGGGATCCTTGACCTTTTCGGAGGCCACCGCCGCTCCCTCGATGCCGGAGTAGGCGAACACCACGAGTGCGGCGGAGACCTGCAGTGCCCCGAGGAAGCTGTCACCGCTCGCGTTGAACGGGCCGAAGTTGGCCTTCTCGATGAAGAAGAGCCCCACGATGGCCACGAACATCAGCGGTACGAACTTCAGGATCGTCGTCACGAGTTGGAACGCGCCCATGTTCTTGACACCGGAGAGGTTGATCAGCGCGGGGACCCACAGGCCCACCAGGGCGATGGCGATTCTGCCGGGTGTGGAGTCCCAGTGAAGGAAGTAGTTCACGTAGCCGACCCAGGCCACCGCGATACCCGCGTTGCCTGCCCATGCGGTGATCCAGAACGACCATGCGTTCAGGAAGCCGGGGAACTCGCCGAACGCTTCGCGGGCGTAGGCGTACGGGCCACCGGCCGCCGGGATGCGGGCGCCCAGTTTGCCGAAGATCACGGCGATGGCGAGCGCGCCGACCGTCACGAGTGCGAAGGCCAGGATGCTGATCGTGCCGTACTTGGCGAGTGTGGCCGGGAGCAGGAAGATGCCGGTTCCGACGACGCCGCCTACCACGAGGGCGGTCGCCTGGGACAGGCCCAGGGTGCCCTCGGGGTGGTCGGCGGATGCGGATGCGGGGTCTTGCGGCGGGGCCGGCGTTTGCGGGGCCGCCGCGTGGCTCATCGTCCCTCCGGCGAGGTTCGAGTCCGGTCGGATTCGGTGTGCGGGTCCCACCGTTCCGCGCGTCTTGAGGGTGCGCCTCGCCCGGGCGGCCGGGCACCGGCGCACGTCACGACCTGTTCCGGCACTCGCTCCGGCTGATCAGGGGCGTTGGACTCGCTTCGATCTCCCAGTGACACCGAAGCGACATACCCGAAAAATCAAGGTCAATCACCCTCCGTCATACGTCGGTCGAGGCTCCGTCACGCTCGCGATCGGTGCTGTCGGCGCGCCTCGACCGTGCGGGTGATCACCCACCGGCACCCGCCGCGCACCAGCGAGGGGCGGCACTCGCGCTCACGCGAGTGCCGCCCCTGCGTGCGAACAGGTCGATCACCGTGCGCGGGTCGACCCGAAGGGTCGGCGGCCGCCCGCCCACTCGTCCGATCGTCGGCTCATCGGTCGCCGGCTGCCGGTCGCCAGAGCACCGGTCGCCGGCTCACAGGCGCGGGTCCACCGGCTCCGATTCGAGCGCGAGTACGGCGAAGACCGTCTCGTGCACCCTCCACAGCGCCTCGCCGGCGGCGAGCCGGGTCAGTGCTTCCGCGCCGAGCGCGTGCTCGCGCAGGGCGAGCGAACGCTTGTGCCCCAGACCGCGATCGCGCAGCCTGTCGAGGTTCACCGGTTCGGTGTAGTCCGCGCCGTAGATGATCCGCAGGTACTCCGGTCCACGACACTTGACACCCGGTTGCACTCGGCGGTTGGTCACCCGGTCGGCCTCGCCTGCGAGCGGCTTGACCACCATGCCCTCGCCGCCGACCGCGGTCAGGCCCTCCCACCACGCGATGCCCGCCGCGACCTGCTCGTCGTCGGTGACATCCACGACCAGTCGACCGGTCGGCGCGAGCAGCCCCGAGGTGTCGGCCGCCACCAACCGGTCGAGGAGGGCGAGGTGCCAGTCGTGGCCCTTGTCGAGGTAGGACATGCCTTCCCCGGCGAGCACCTGGAAGGGCGCGAAGCGCAGCCCGTCGAGCCCGTCGGTATCCCAGCAGTAGCGGCCGTACGCGTCGACGAACGCGTGCGCGTTCGCCTCACGCCCGGTGATCCGACCGGCCAGGTCCGCGACGTCGATGCCGCGTGCGGCGGCCCTGGCGAGAGCGGCGCCCGCGACCGGCAGCGCTGCGGTCGCCGCAGCGCCCACGGACGCGTACTGCTGCCGCAGCAACTCCTGCGCCTTCGCCGACCACGGCATCAGCTCGGCGTCGAACAACAGCCAGTCGGTGCCCAACTCGTCCCACAGGCCGGCGGCGTCGATCGAGGCGCGCAGCCGGGCGAGGAAACCGTCGGTGACCTCGCGGTCGTGGAAGAACCCACGCCCTGTACGCGTCCACACCGCCCCCGAGCCCATGCCCTCGTCGACACCGAACGCCTTGCGCGCGGCCTCCTCGTCCCGACACACCAGCGCGACCGCCCGCGAGCCCATGTGCTTCTCCTCGCACATCACTCGGGTGACACCGTCGGCACGAAACTGCGCGAACGCCTCGGCCGGGTGTTCCAGCAGCCCCGGCAGGTCGCTCGTCGCACACGGCGCCATGGTCGGCGGCAGGTAGACGAGCCAGCGCGGATCGATCGCGAAGCGGCTCATGATCTCCAAGGCCGCCGCCGCGTTCTCCTGACGCACCGTCACCATGCCCGTGCCAGCGGTCTCGATGTGCCGGCGACCGACCCCGCCGGGAGTCAGGTCGAGCACGTCGCCGAGGTCGAGCGTGCGCCCGTCGCGACCGCCGGGGGCGTCCGACGCGAGCGGTCGCACGGGTTCGTACCAGACCTGCTCGGCCGCGACCGCGACCAGTTCGCGCTCGGGCCACCGCAGCGCGGTCAGGTCGCCGCCGAACACCGCTCCGGTGTCGAGACAGATGGTGTTGTTCACCCACACGGCGCGCGGCGTGGGCGTGTGCCCGTAGACCACGGTGGCCTTGCCGCGGTACTCGTCGGCCCACGGGTAGCGCACCGGCAGGCCGTACTCGTCCGTCTCGCCGGTGGTGTCGCCGTACAGCGCGAAGCTGCGCACGCGGCCGGACATCCGGCCGTGGTACTTCTCCGGCAGGCCGGCGTGGCACACCACGAGCTTGCCCTCGTCGAGCAGGTAGTGACTGACCAACGACTCGCAGAAGTCGACGACCTCGCTGCGGAACTCCTCGCTTTCGGCGGCCAGTTGTTCGAGCGACTCGGCGAGGCCGTGGGTGGTCTTGACCTGGCGACCCTTGAGCGCGCGCACAAGCTTGTTCTCGTGGTTGCCCGGTACGCACAGCGCGTTGCCGGCGCCGACCATGCCCATCACCAGACGCAGTACGCCGGGGGTGTCGGGCCCGCGGTCGACGAGGTCGCCGACGAACACGGCGGTGCGACCGTCCGGGTGGACGGCGTCGATCGGCGCTCCCGCGTCGTTGCGCTCGAGGGCGTAGCCGAGTCGGACGAGCAGCGACTCCAGTTCGGCGCGGCACCCGTGAATGTCGCCGATCAGGTCGAACGGGCCGGTCAGGTGTCGCAGGTCGTTGTAGCGGCGCTCGTGGACGATGTCGACCTTCGCGATCTCCTCGACTCCCTTGAGCACGTGGACCTTGCGAAAGCCCTCACGCTGCAGGCCGCGCAGCGACTTGCGCAGGTCTCGGTGCTGGCGCTGGATCACCTGCGGGGGCAGGTGCATGCGATCGGGGCGGTCGGCGTTGCGCGCCTGACACTCCTGCGGAGGGACGTCGAGGACGATCGCGACCGGGAACAGGTCGGCCTCGCGCGCGAGCGCGACCAGTTGCGCGCGGGCCTCGCGCTGCACGTTGGTGGCGTCGACGACGGTGAGCCGACCGGATGCCAGTCGCATCCGGGCGACGTGGTGCAGCAGTTCGAACGCGTCGCGCGACGCCGACTGGTCGTTCTCGTCGTCCGCGACGAGGCCGCGGAAGTAGTCGGAGGAGAGCACCTGGGTGGGCTTGAAGTGGGTGCGCGCGAAGGTGGACTTGCCGGCGCCGGTGGTGCCGACGAGAACCACCAGGCACAGGTCGGGCATGGTCAGCTCGCGTCGGTCGCTCGCTTCGTGGGTCATGCCGTTGCTCCGGTGCGGTCGTCGTGCGGGGTGGCGGTGTCGGGGACTTCGGGGGCGGCGGAGGCGGAGGCCGCAGGGGTTTGCGAGCGTTCAACGTGATCGCCGGCGACTGCTTCGGTGCGGTCGCCGGCGATGGCGTTGTGATCGCCGGCGACGGTGGTGCGGGCGCCGGCGACCGTGCTCTCGCTGCGGCTGAACACGGCCATCTGGGTCGACGGGCCGACCTCCGGGTCGACGTCGCCGACCGGTTCGAGGCGGGCCGCGTAGCCGTACTTGGCCGCCGCGTTCTCCGCCCACGCGTGAAACGTGGCGCGGTCCCACTCGAAGCGGTGGTCGCCGTGGCGCATCGCACCGGCCGCGAGCCCTTCGCCGCCCGGCTCCTCGGGCGCGTAGCGGACGTTGTACTCGACGTTGGGTGTGGTGACCACGACCGTCGCGGGTCGGGCCGAGCCGAACACGGCGTATTCGAGTGCGGGCAGGCGCGGTTCGTCGAGGTGTTCGATCACCTCGCACAGCACGGCCGCGTCGTAGCCCACGAGCCGCTTGTCGGTGTAGGTCAGCGCACCCTGGATCAGCCGGACGCGCTCGCGCTGCCGTTCGGACATCCTGGCGAGTTTGAGCTTGCGTTCGGCGATGGTGAGCGCGCGTGTGGACACGTCCACGCCGACGATCTCGCGGAAGCGGGGCTCCTTGAGCAGGGCCCCGATCAACTTGCCGTCGCCACACCCGAGGTCGAGCACGCGCTCGGCCCCGGCCGCGCGCAGGGCCTCGAGGATCGCGTCGCGGCGGTGCATGGCCAGGGACACCACCCGAGGCGCGTCGACATCCGGCTGCGCCGGAGCCTGCGACGGCGTGGCCTCGGCCCCGGCCTCGGGTGCACCCACGCCGACTCGGGCCTCGGCTCCGGCCTCCGCCCCCACCCCGGCGCGCGGCTCCGCCCCCACCCCGACGTCGGTCCCCAGAGCGTCGTCCGCGTCCGTGTCCGGCTCGTCCGCGACGGCGTTGTCGATCTCCTCGGGCGCGGTCTCGTCGATCTCGGCGAGGCGCTCGAGCGCGCTGCGGGTCAGCGTGTGCCGGCGCGACAGGTAACGCGACGCGATCAGGTCGCGATCCGGGTGTCCGGCCAGCCAACCCTCGCCGGCGCGCAGGAGTTTGTCCACCTCGTCGGGCGCGACCCAGTAGTGCTTCGCGTTGTCCAGGACGGGAAGCAGGACGTACAACTGCCGCAGCGCGTCCGCGAGTGGCATCGTGCCCGCGAGCGCGAGCTTGACGTAGCGCGACTCGCCCCAGCTCGGGAACCGCGGGTCGAGCGGGATCGGATCGGCGCTCACCTGCCAGCCGAGCGGCTCGAACAGTCGCCGAACCATGTCCTCGCCGCCGCGCGCGGAGAGCGCGGGCACCTCGATCTCCAGCGGCATCGCCTGCCCGGGCAACTCGGGGCGCGCGTCGCACCGCCCCTGCATCGCGGTACGAAACACCGTGCCGAGCGCGACCGCCAGCAACGACGATGCCGCGTAGGGCCGGTCGTTGACGTATTGCGCGAGCGCGAGGTCGGGTGAGCTCTTGCCCCGTTTGACGCCGCGAGTGAGCGTGATCGGGTCGACGTCGAGCAGGAGCGCGGCGGTGCAGCGCTCGTCGTCCGCGTCGGGGTAGAAGACGTGGGCGTCGCCGAACGTGGTGGAGAACCGCTGGGCCTTCTCCGGGTGTTTGTGCAGGAGGAAGCCGAGATCGGTCGCGGGCTGACGGGTGGTGGCGATCGTGAGGAACACCGCCCGATTATGTGCCGCGCGCAGCTTGTCCGACGATCCCTTTATTTCCGGAGACAGGGCGAAGACACAGACGAAGAGCGGGACCGAACGAAGGCGCGGAGAAGACGGAGACCGACATCGAGGCGGACACCGAGAACGAGACCACGACCGAGACCAAGACTGAGACCAAAACCGACCGAGACCGACCAAGACCGACCAAGCCCGAGACGGACACCGAAACGACCCGCAGGCGGCAGGACCGGCTCGACGCGCGCGACCGCGAGCACCCCCGTTCGTCGTACCGACGCGGCGCCTTGACCGTCGATCCATCACACGCGCGACATCCCCGACCCCGAAATCCCCCTCGCCGCCTCCGGGTCGATCGGTCGCCCCGTTGCCACCGTCCCATCCCCCGCTACAGGAGAGTCCGGTGCGAGGCCCCGATCGCCCAGGAGGCCGGTCGTCGTCACGAACTCGGTGACCGCACCCTCCACGTGCGCACACCTTCGTCGTCACGCGCCGGCTGCCGGCTCACCAGTCGTGTGGTTCGGTGACCGTCAACAAACGCACGAATCTCTCGTAGGAAACCTGACAACTCTCGAGCCGCTCGTAGGTGCGTGCCGACAACGCCACCGGGGCGCTGGGTTCGAGGGCGACGCTCCAGAACCAGCCCGGCGCCCCCGTCGCCCGCCCGATGACGGGGACCAGATCGGCGACCCTGCGGCGCAGGCGGTCGAGTTCGATGCGGCAGGCCCCCGCAGTGACATGGCCCCGAGCCGACCGCGCGAGCACGCGGCCGTTCGGGGCGATGAGCCGCCAACGCACGTGCTGCTCCGGGTCCAGGTGGACGTCGTAGCGAGCGTGGCGTTCCGGCGTACCGTCAGGGACCCGCGACTCATCCGAAACGACCGGCGACATAGTCGGCCGTCCGAGGGTCGCGGGGTGTTCCGAAGATCTCCGTGGTGGGGCCGGACTCGACGATGTGTCCCGGGGTGTTCTCCGCGGCGAGAAAGAACGCGCAGTGGTCCGAAACCCGCTGAGCCTGTTGCATGTTGTGCGTGACGATCACGATCGTGATGTCGTCGCGCAGTTCGCCGATGGTCTCCTCGATCCGCCGAGTCGAGGTCGGGTCGAGCGCGGAGCACGGCTCGTCCATGAGCAGCACGTCGGGGTCGACCGCGAGCGAGCGGGCGATGCACAGACGTTGCTGCTGACCGCCGGACAGCGCGCCGCCCGGTTGCCGGAGCCGGTTCCTGACCTCGTTCCACAGGCCGGCTCTGGTCAGCGAGCGCTGCACGATCGTGTCCTTGTCGACGCCTCGCACGCCGGTGAGCTTGAGCCCGGCCACGACGTTGTCGTAGATCGACATCGCCGGGAACGGGTTGGGCTTTTGGAAGACCATGCCGACGCGACGTCGGGTCTCGATCGGGCGCCGTGCCGAGTCGTAGATGTCCTCGCCGTCGAGCAGGACTCGGCCCGCGAGTTGGGCGCTGGGGACGAGTTCGTGCATGCGGTTGAGGATGCGCAGGAACGTCGACTTGCCACAGCCCGACGGGCCGATGAGGGCCGTGACGGAGTTGGCGGCCATGACGAGGTCGACGCGCTCGAGCACCTTGTGGGTGCCGAACCAGGCGCTGACCGATTCCGCGACGAGCGTGGAACCACGCCCGTGCGGTGGTGCCGCCGGTATGGGAGTCGCTAACGGCTGCGTGTCGGCGGCGGGAGCGAGGGTCGTCGCACCGCTGTCCGGGCTGGTCACGTGCGGAGCCTCCGGGGTGTGCAGTGATGGACAGGTCGGGCCGGTTCGTCCCGGCGTCAGAGCGTTGCCGGGAGTATGAGGGCGGCGGATTCGTACAGTGCCCACACGACGGCGAGCACGATCGGGGTGCCGAGCAGGAGCGTGACTCGGCGGTCGTCGTAGCGGCGCAGTGCCCACACGAGCACGCCCGCGACGAGGACCAGGGCCTGTGCCCACAGGAGGAGTCGGATACCGAAGCCGGTGTATCCGCCGGTGCCCTTCTCGTCGGCGTGCAGCCCCTGCGGGCGGCGGCCTTCCTGGGGGCGCGGGGCGCCTTGGAGGTCGGCGATCACCACGGTTCGTCCGCCGGGGCGGATCCACGAGTCGGCGGTGATCAGCACGAGTCGGTTCTCGGGGCCGGGCGCGAGCACGTCGTCGTGGCCGTTCTTGACGTGTTTGCGCTCGACCACCTTGTAGGTGAACTCACCCTGTTGGGTGACCGTTTCGATGCGCTGACCCACCTTCAGGTCGCCGATGTCGCCGAACGGTCCGCCGAAGGTGTGTGCGCGTCCCATGATCACGCTGTGCCCGCCCTGTCCGGGCAGGCCGCTGGTGCGCAGGTGCCCGGGGCCTTTGGCGAGCGAGTCGGCGGTGGTGCCCTCGACCACGACTTGGCGCAACCCGATGGCGGGGATGCGCAGTTGGGCCACGGGCGTGCCCTTGGCGATCGTGCCGCCCAGCGGTGCGACGTCGCGATACAGCGAGTCGGAGAGTTCGTCGGCCAGGATGCTTTGGTTCCGCGCCTGTTGGACGTCGGAGACGACGTACAGGTAGCCGACGAAGCCGGCGACGAGCACGGCGATCAGCGCGACCGCGACGCCCGCGATCGTGTACGGGTCCCAGTCCGTGCGGCCCTTGGCCGAGGTCGCGGGCTTCGGCCCGGTCG
>NZ_WWJX01000771.1 GCF_009865215.1 Streptomyces sp. SID3343
CTGCGCCACTGCCGCCGTGTCGTCGGTCGTCCCGGGCGAACCCATGCCCTGCCACTTGCCCGGATCCCACACCACCAGCACCTCCCCCAAATGCACTGCGCACCCCAGCAGGCTGTCCTCGGCGCCCCCCGCACCCGGCCACCCATCCCAACAGCAGCGCCCCGGTGTCCGGGTCGATCGGCTCGTCACAGGCGTGCACCGAGCGCGCACCCAACGGCCGACCCGGATCCGCATCGCCGACCTCCAGGTCGACGCCCCCTTCGTCCCCCTGGAGTTGGACGCCGCAGGCGCCTTGCGCCCGCCCGCGTCCACGGACCGCAACCTCGCCGGCTGGTACGCCGCCGGCGCCACCCGGGCGAGACCGGCACCGCGATCGTCACCGCCCACGTCGACACCCCCACCGGCCCCGCCGCCCCCTCCACCTCGCCGCGCTCACCCCCGGCCGAAGGTGGCCGTGGACCGCGAAGACGGCCACACCGCGATCTTCACCGTCGACAAAGTCGAGAACCACCCCAAGAACGCGTTTCCCAACGACCGCGTCTACCGCGCCGCACCCCGCCCCGAACCCCGCCGGATCACCTGTGGCGGAACCTACGACCGCCACCGCGGCGGCTACCGGGACGACACCGTCGCCTCCGCCCACCTCACGGCCATCGGATGAAACAGCGCCGGTCGGTGGGCCAGGATGCGCAGGGCCGGCGCCGGCGGCGGAATACCACCGCCGCCGCCTGTCGCCGCATGGGGGTCAAGTGGGTCCGGGTGTGCGTTGCGGCCTCGGGGCAGCTGTGCGAGGGCGCGGCTGCCGTCGCCGTGTGCCGGGCCGTTCGGCACTCGGCACGGACCGGTTGGCACCTTCACCCGTGTGGGGAAGCGCCCCTGGCGCTGGAGCGGGGGCCGGCCGAATGCTTCGGTCGACCTGTTCGCCCACTGTATGTCAGGCTTTTTGGCGGGCCGTGTTGTAGAGCTTGGCGGTCAACGCGGCGACCTCGCCCTGGGAGACGCCGTTACCGCCGATCGTCATGTCCGCCAAGACGACGACGTTGGCGCCGCCGAGGGTGGAGTAGTCTGCCCAGGCGCAGACCGGGAACCGGAAATCTGCGACGCCCTTCGGGGCTGCTTCGCCCTTGTTGAGGGTGACCTGCATGTCTTGGCACTTCATCAGCGCGCCCTCGAAGCCGGCGGGCTCGACGGTCCTGGCACTTGCGACTGGCTGTATCTCCATCCCCGGTGGCTTCCCGGTTCCCTTCAGGCCCTTGTTGCCGACGTCGGCCAGGTACTGGTCGAGTGCCTTGGCGGGGTCGGCGATCTCCCCGTGGAAGCCCTCGAAGGTCAGCCGCGTGCCGCCGATCTTCCCCGGGCTGCCGGGATCGGTGCCGGGCGCGTTGTAGACGCCGGACACCGCCCGGGCGTTGCTCACTCCGAGGCCTTCGCCCTCCTTCTCGTCGGGCGTGGTGCCCGAACTCGACTTCGTGTAGGCGTCGACCGACTCCGGGACGACGAGCTTGTAGCCCTTGGTGCCTGCGGCGATGTCACCGCTGCTCGCGGATCCACCACCCGATGCGCCGGGGGTCGCGTCCGCGGTGCTGCCGGCGCCAGATGCCTTCGTGTCGTCTTTCTCGTCCTCCGACCCGCCGCACGCGGTGGCCACCACGAGGAGGGGAACGAGGGCGGCGGCGAAGCGGATGCGAAAACGCATGAGGAACGAATCCTTCCCGAGAAAATACGTATCCGACCAGCGTTCTTCGGCCGACGTGACGGGCCGTCAGGCTGCCGCAGCACCAGGCCCTGTGTCCGGGGGACTTCCCTCACCCGATCAGTGCATGGCCCCGACGAGCACGAACGTGCACGCCGGCCCGTCACCGGCAACCGCAACGACTGCAAGGCCTGGGGCTTGTCCGGCGCCGAATCCGCAGTCGGCACCGCACGCACGATCGGCGACGGCGGCTACCGCGGCACCGGCGTCCTCGTCCCGCCTCGACGCGAGCGCGGCCAGAACGAACTGCCCGACTGAAACAACAACACAACACCTCATACCGTCGCGTCCGCGCCCGCCTCGAGCACTGCGCGGGATCGACCAGCCGACCGTCGAGCGGGCCCCGTGTGGCGTCAGCGAAAGCCGGCGCCCGCCCCGAACACGGCCCGCGCAGCGCCGGAAGGTCGTTGTCGGATCCGGGTGGGCGCCCGAGAGAACTCTCGCGGGGGCGAGAGTTCGAGGTTCGTCCGTGTCCGCGGGTGGGAGCAGGTCGGGACTGGGATCGAACGGGACCCGAACCGGATTGTCCGCCACGGACGTCGAGGCCGTCCGGGACCGCCCGGTCGACCGAACCGAACCACCGGGCACGGTGCCCCGTCTCCGGGGAGCGGGACACCGGTGCGCGCGGCCGGCGAGGCCTGAAGAGGCGCTACCTCCGGGAGGCGGTGACGTAGTCGATCGCGTCCTGAACAGTGGTGATCTTCTCGGCCTCGGCAGCGGGGATCTCGAGGTCGAACTCCTCCTCCAGGTCGATGACGAGTTGGTGCCCGTCGTTTTCGTCCGCGCCGAGATCGGCGAAGAAGTCCGAAGAAGCCCTCACTTGTTCTTCGCCGAGGCCGAGTTGTTTCCTCACAACCGTCTTCACGCGCTCTTCGATGGTGGCCACGAAGTCTCCCTTTCACCGACCGGAACTGTGCGCATCGAGAATGTCACACATAGCGAGTGGCGCGTGGTGAGGTGGGCTTTGATCCGGGGGACCGCCGATCGCTTTTGCTTCGGTCGGCGCCAAGGAGGTGCCGGGGATCCGGTGCCCTGGGTCCGCCTGGGTCGTTGATTTGAGCATGAAGAAGCTCATTGCCACGCTGGTGACCGTCGTACTGAGCGCGGGCCCGGCCGGCACCGTGCACGGCGCTGAGGCAGAACCCACCGCGCCGGGCGCGACTCCGGCAATCACCGACCTGACGCTGACCTTGGAGCACCCGGAATCGACTACCACCGACAAGCGTGAGGTCACTCTCTCGTGCGACCCCCCGGGTGGTGGCCATCCCACGCCGGCGAAAGCATGCCAGGAACTGAGCGCCCGAAAGGGCCAGTTCACGCAGGAGGCGCCCGGCAGGGTGTGCACCATGGAGTACGCCCCGGTGATCGCGGAGGCCAAGGGCAGGTGGAAGGGCAAGGCAACCAGCTTCAAGCGGGAGTACGACAACAACTGCAAGCTGCACGCGCATACCGGCGCGATCTTCGAATTCTGACCTCCTGATGGAGACAGCAGGACAGGCCTGCTTGTGGCGAGCCCGGTCCGGGTCGTTGAGCCGCTGGGCGACGAGGCGTTCGCGGAGTTCGATCCGCTCCGGGGTGGGGACTGATCGGAGCGCCGGATGCGGGCGCGTACGGGCCGCAGCGGGATGTCCTCGCTACCGGCACGGCGTCGTCGTTCGGCTGTTCGGCTTCGGCGAGTGCCCGGTACACCGAGGCGACCGAGGTGTGCTGGTCCTTGTTCCTACCGGGCTTGATGGAGCGCCGGGGTCCAGGTTGTCCCGCTGTTCGTGACCCAATCGGTGGTGTGGCGTCGAACGGCCATGCCGAATCGACGCCTGCGCCATTTCCTGTGTGCCACCGGGTTCGGCGAGAGCGGGGGCGGCCACGCGAGATCGACGTGGCGGCTCACGGTTGTGGCGGGCCGGGTGTTCGCGGCCGGGATCCAGGCCGGGCCCGCCGCCGCTGGTCCGCCCGCTGGAAGAGCAGGCGGCTCACGGATGGAGATGTTCTCCCCGCGGA
Source organism: Streptomyces sp. SID3343 (assembly GCF_009865215.1). Lineage (GTDB taxonomy): Bacteria > Actinomycetota > Actinomycetes > Streptomycetales > Streptomycetaceae > Embleya. The sequence continues at coordinate 3,752 of NZ_WWJX01000771.1, forward strand.
TTGAATTGCGACGCCCCGGCCCTCCCCGAATCGCCGGCCCGTCGTGTCGAGGTTTTCGGGGAGGTTTCGGAAGGCCGGCAACGCGGTCGGGGCAGCGGAAAGCCGCCCGTTCATCAGCCGTGGCACGACCCCGAGCACGGACCGCGTGAGGAACGAGGGGTCAGACGATGCGGGATCCGGCAGGATGCCGTCATGACGAATCTGGCGCCTGGTGCGAACATGTCGATACCCGAGACGCCCCTAGACATCGTGTTGACCTGGCCAGTCGTCGCCGCAGGTCCCACGGTGGAGGTATGTGCACTGTTCCTGGGCGCGGACGGACGGGTGCGCGGCGACGAGGACTTCGTCTTCTACAACAATCCGTCCGGCGCGGGAGAGGCGGTCGTCCACGGGGGCTCCACGTCCGGCGTGGCCGCGCTGCGGATCGTTCCCGCCGCGTTGCCCTCGACAGTCGAGCGCGTGGTCGTCGTCGCCTCGCTGGACGACTCGACGTTCGATGCGGTGCCCGGGCTGCAGGCGCGGGTCGACGGAGGGGCGGGATTGATCGCGACGATCCCGACGGGTGATTGCGACGCGACGGCCGCGTCGGTACTCGCGGAGGTGTATCGCCGCGGCGACGTCTGGAAACTGCGCGCGGTCGGGCAGGGGTACGCGTCCGGTCTGGCCGGCCTCGCGACCGACTACGGCGTCGACATCGGCGCCGATCCCGCGCCAGGCGCGGACGTATCGATCGACGATCTCGCGGCCCTGCCGCCGGAGATGCGCGAACGCATCTCACTGCGCAAGGAGCGCGTCACGGTGTGCCTGGAAGAGAAGGGCATGGCCGGGTTGCGCGCCGAGGTCGTCCTGGTACTGGACAAGTCCGGCTCGATGCACGACACGTACCAGAACGGCACGGTGGCCCGGGTGGTCGAGCGGTTGGCTCCGATCGCGGCCCGGATGTGCACGGACGGGGTTCTGGACGCGTGGCTGTTCGCCGACGTGCCGTGGCGGCTGCCCTCGGTGCGGATCCCGGACCTTCCCGCGTGGCTCGCCCAAGTCCGCGACTGGGACGCGCTCGCCGAAATCAGCGCCGACATCGGCGTCCAGAACAACGAACCCGCCGTGATCCAGGCGTTGTTGACGCACTACGTGCCGAGCCCGGACGGACCGCCACTACTCGTCCTGTTCTTCTCCGACGGCGGCATCATCTTCAACCACGGCATCGAGAAGCTGATTCGCGACGCGGCAGACCGACCGGTCTTTTGGCAGTTCGTCGGCATCGGCGGTCAAGCCTCATTCGGCGCGCTCGCCCGGCTCGACGATCTCACCGGCCGAATCGTGGACAACACCGACTTCTTCGAAATCTCGGATGTGGACACCTTGACCGACGACGAGCTCTACGACCGGCTGCTCGACGAGTTCCCGACCTGGCTGGCCGTCGCGCGAGACAAGGGTGTTCTGCGCGGCTGAACCATGAACCACGGGGCGCGGCGGAGTTGTGCGAGTCGTCGACATCGGCGAGTGACGCAACCGATTGCCGGACGAAGACGTGAAGGGGCACTCGATCGGAAACGGCGTAGCGAAGCGGGTCAGACGCCGGTGCAGCCGCAGATGTGATTCCGAAGGTGGTGGTTGGCGTGTGGGCGGTGGCGTGAGCTGGGGCCGCGATATACCGTCCCAGGCCCGGGAACGACCACCTCCCGCACCGCCACCGCGCCGCCGCCGACCCACGTCATCACCGGCCCCACGCCACCCGCCCCGACCCCGCCCACCTCACCACCCGACCTCGCCCACCCAAGTGCCCGTCCGCCTACGTCGACCCCCGTCACCGGTCCAACGAGGCGGCTCCCCTCAGGCCACTGAGCCGAACGGGTTCATCCCGCCCACGCGGATCAGTGGAGCGTCACGCCGTCCCTGACCGGCGAGCCGCGGACACCGGACCGCCACCGTTTCGTCCGTGCGACGAGTTCGGGCACGGACAAGAGCTGTCTCTCGCATCCGCTCCGGGAGCGCCGGGGCTGTTTCGGTCCTGCGACAGGAGCAACGCCTCGACACCGTCCGCAGGGACGAACACCGACGGCGCCCGATACCGCGGGGGAATGTCGTGGCCGGCGTGCGGCCGTCTCTGCGACATCGCGCCCGTGGGCGGCACCCGCCGGTGAGTCGTGCGGCGCTTCCGCTCTAAGCCGGGAAACGGTCGGCACCGAGGTTCGCCGGTCCGCGTGGCGACGCCCGCGCATGGGCAGACCCGGCACGAACTGTGATGGGACGGCCGACCCTTCGAACACCGCACCGTCCGCGGACTCGACGATCTGATACGACCTCCGGGACGAGTTGGCCGTCGACGCACCCCTGCTCGAGTTCCTGAGCCCCGTGATCGAATTGCCGACCGGAGCCGTCGGAAGCTCGCCCAGGTCGACGAACGCATCCCTCGGCCCAGCACCGTCAACCTCGGCATTCCATTCCTGCCAAGCACCACGGCGGACGACCCGAGAACGTCGACTTCGTGGTTCGGCAGACGTGGCGACGCCCGGCCTCGTGGAACGAGGCCGGGCGCGCCGGTGGGACTTTCCTTGGTCACGCGGATGCCGCTACTGCGGGGCTGTGACCTACAGGAACGATCCTGTCAGACCGTAGTTTCCGCTCTTGCCGTAAGAGTTGCCGTAGGTTCCGTAGTTCCCGTAGGAGAACGCCTTCAGGAGCTTGGCGATGTCGTACGTGTCGTCCTGCTTGTCCTGGCGCTTGTCGTGCCCGTTCTCGCGGCCTTTGTCGTGCTGCGAGTGCTTGTGGCAGTCCGCGGAGGAGCGCTTGTCGCGGTCGGACGACTTGTGTTCCGTGCCGGCTTGGGCGACGCCGCCCAACGGGACGATAACAGCGGCGGAAAGGAAGGCCACGGCGGCGCTTCGGGCGAAAATCTTCTTCACGGTCTGATTCTCCAAAATAGGAGGAGTGCGGACATAAGAGACGCTAGGGGTGTGTTGGCGCCCTGTCGCGCCGGACTGCTCCCACGGTGTGTTTTGCGATAGGGGATGGAAGCCGGCAAAGCGGGCGGGACCGATCCACCCGCGTTCGGAACGTGTCGAGGCAAAGGCCTCCGCGAAAGCGGCCAAGGATCGGCAATTGCCCTTGGCGGCGGTCCTTCGATCCCGGGAACGCCGGCGCCCGTGAAAGCCACGCGCAGTAAAGGCCGCCGGCCGCGTACGGCAGCCGGTTGCATCCGACCGGGCGCACCGGTGACGACGTCCCGGACGCGGCCCCGCGCATCTTCGGGCAGTTCGACAAGGGCAAGTCCCCGCTTACGGCGTCGGCACCATGACGTCCGCGCGGGCAAGATCGCCCACCGCCGGCCCGAGCGACCCGATCGGCGCCGAAGTTCCCTGCGACCAGGTCCGGGACCCCCAGGCGGGACCCGTCGCCGAGTGTGATCACCGGGCGGGTGTGGTCCTGCAGGATCGGCAGCACGCGGAGGTCTCCGACCGGCTGCGCGCCTTGTCGAGATTCTCGTTCACCGCCTCGGAGATCCGGCAGGCGCGCGCCGGCGCGCCGCGAGGCTGGGAGCGGACGGCCCTCGACAAACTGCCGCGCGCCGGCCTCGGCGTCCGGGACGCCCGGGAACTGGCCACCACGGGCGTCAGCGCCCTGGAAGGCGCCGAAGTCACGGCCCAGGTCAACCGCAGCGAGGAACCCCTGCACGCGGCGGGCCGGCAACCGGCCCGACTGGTGCGCTCTTACGGAAGCTGACGCCCGACGAAGGCAAGGCGACTCCCGGAGACACCTCACCGCCTACTGCCCCGGGGCAGCCCCAGCCGTTTTCCCGGTACCGGCGGCGTAGCGTGGAGAGCGATTCCCGGAGGGGAGGTGGACCGTGAGCCGTGCGTGGATGGGTTCGCCGACCTGTGGCCGTGGTGGCGGCCGCGCCGGCCCCCGCGTTCCTTCCCGGCGTCGGCGCCGGTGCCGTCGAGCACATGGCCGCGTCGGACGCGCGTCTGGCGGCCGTCACGGCGGTCGGCACGCACAACACCCACGACCAGCCCGCGTACCCCTACCTGACGCGGGCGGTGGACGCCGGGGGCTCGCTGATCGAACTCGACACCTGGTCGCATCCCGCGGCGGGCGCGTGGACGGTCAGCCACCGGCGGATGGCCGGCAACGACGACAACTGCGTCGCCGCCCGAACCACCGCCGACCTGCGCACCGGCGCCGACGACCGCGACCTCGGCACCTGTCTGGACGGCCTGCGGATCTGGCTCGACGCCCACCCCGGCCACGAACCGATCGTGGTCAAGATCGAGCTGAAGAACGGCTTCGCCCAAGCCGTCCACCGCGGCCCCGCCGCCCTGGACACGGTCATCGCCCGGCGCCTGGGCGACCACGTGTACCGGCCGCCCGCCGACCTCCTGCGCAAACCCGACCAAGGCTCCTACCCGACCCTGGACGCCGCCGTGCAGGCCGACAACTGGCCGACCCGGGCCGAACCTGGACACTGAACGCCTGCGCTTCCTCTAGCGCAGTTACCGGCAACTCCTGGTCGACATGCGTCCCGCGACTCGCCGGGGGACGCATGTGTTCACGCGAACCGTAGGGAATCACTGATTTCCTTGCATCCGGCGAGCCACGTGTGGAGCCACTCGGCGACGGTCAGATGGCAGGTCAGCGCCTGGCCGGTGCTGTATCGACGTCGGGTCTCGTAGGCAGGCAGGGGAACTTACCCTTGGCGCAGGCTTCGAGCGTGTCGCGAGGCGGTAGGCACGCAGTTCGAGAGCGTCGTCGAACGCCAACTGCTCGTACTGGCCGGCGGCGCGCTGAAGGGTTTCTCGGCGGTCACCGTCCGGTGTGGTGCTTGCCTTGCGTCGTCGTTCCTGGGCGAGGCGGGTTGCGAAGTCGGCGCGACACGCGTTGACATTCCATGGTGCGGCAACAACTCGGGGCTGCCCGTCACTCGAGCCGCTACGGGCGGTCGTGCAGGTCGGCGCCGGGCGTGACGTCGACGCAGCCGAGGGCGCGTACGCAGGAATGGAGGCGCATCGTGTTTTGGAGGCGGCGTTCGAGGTCGGGGTCCTACCAGGGATGTGGGTCGGCCAAAGGGACGCGTCGGTGGTTGGTGAGGATGTGGGCCGGGGTGTCGCCGTCGGCCCCGGCCGCGCCGGTCCAGGCCCAGCGCAGACAGGCACCGAGCCTGTAGGGCTCGGCGGCCGCGGTGAGTTCGATGTCGGCGTCTCGTTCGCATCGCGCTGCCCCGACCACCCGGGCCGACACTGCCCCTGGCCTGATCCCGAATTCGAACCTCTCCCGGACATCCGCATGTCGTCATCCGGCTTGGTGGCGGTCTTCGCCCGGGCGGGTGAGCGTCGGAGGGTGGCGTGGATCAATTCGTCCAGGTTTTGAGCTGGGTGGCGACTTCTCGCACCGGGAGGCCTTCGCGTGCCGCGTGGGCGAGGGGAAGGACGGTGTCGAGGCCGGGGCTCACCGGGAGGCCGCACACGGCGAGGTAGGCCGCGGTGACGGTGGCTGCGAACAGCAGGTTCCTTGTCTCGAGGCTGGGGTTCCGGGCGAGCTCGCACAGCAGCGCGGCGGCTTTGTGGTGGGGCTCGGGGTAGACCTCGTGGTCGAGGATCTCCGCGCGGTGTCGTGCCTCGGCCGCGATCGGCACGCCGTAGTCGACGACCTGGGGGTCTCCGGGGATCTGTTGGGCCACGGCCAGGATCCACGCGAGGTCGATCCGCAGGTTCACGCGGCGTCCCGCGGCGCGGTCCGCGCCGACTCCGCCGCGAGACCCGGATAGCGGTCCTCGCCGACCTCCGCCTCGAACCGGTCGGCGTACGCCGCCAGGAACGTCGCGGCGCCGGCCATGAACGCGGCGCGCGACTCGTTCACGTCCTGCTCGATCAGATCGGCCACGTAGCCCTGCAGGCTCAGCCCACGGCGCTTGGCCCGCTCCTCGGCGGCGGCCTTGACGGCCTCGTCGAGCCGGATGTTCGTCTGCTTACCCATGCCCACGAGCATAGCTACATCCTGGTACCAGTGGCTAGCTGACAGAGATTGTTGCGGAGGCCGGCCCGGTTGAGGCGGCATTCGAGGCACTCGACAGGTCGCCGGCCTCGTACCCGACCCGATCGGCCGGGCCATTCGCCTTCTTCGCCGGTGCTTCGCGTGGGACCGGCGGAGCTGGTGTGCAGCACCGTCGGTGGCGAAGTCGATGTCCGCCGTGCGGTTGGGGTTACGCTCCGGGCCGCACGCGAAGGGGTAGGCGCGCGTGGCGCGTGTTTGGTGGTGCACGGGAGGACAGCAGTTTCTCGCGGGGAAGTGCTGCGCAACGTCTTGGCGTTGGCGGTGATGGACGGGATGAGGAACGCCGGGCTGCCCGTCGTCGACCGGCGGCGCGACCAAGCCGACCTCGGTCACCGAGATCGTGCCGGGGCGGCAGCCACCCGCACCGGATCACCGAGCCGCACGCCGGCGGCCTCGACGGAGGCCCGGTCCAGGACCACGTCGCGGGGACCGGCCGGCGCGCGAACCGCGACCACGGAGACCGCCGCGGACTTCCCATAATCCGCGACCGTGAAGCGGTCGCTGAGCCGATGCCCCGCCCGGTCCACGACGACGGCGTCGTGAACGCTGACCGTCGGGTGCGCGTCCGCGGCGCCGGCGACTCGCCGGGCGCGGTCGACGAGCGCGAGCGGCAGGGTCGGCACACGCAGGGGACCGCCGTCGTCGGCGGCGACGGGCGACACCGTGGCGTCGGCGGCCGTCGAGCGCACCTCGGCGGCATCGGCCGCGCCGATCGTGTCGGTCAGGATCAGGGTCGCCGCGACGAACGCCACGGGCAGTGCGACCGCGCGCACGGACGTCAACAGCCGCAATCGCTGCGCGAGGAAACCCCGCACAGTCAGCCTGAGCATCGGTCCGACTCCCCACACGACCGAGCGACAACGGCTGTTGCACCGGGCGGATTCTCGTACGGGCGGGCCGCCATCTGCCGATGCCGGAAGTTCTTCAACAGTTCAAGAACCTCTGTCGCGACTGCCCCCTCCGCGCACGCTGCACGACATCGAGGACCGGACGCGTGGTGACCGTCCATCCCCGTCACGACGTCCTCGACGCCCGCCCGAGGCCAAGTCGCCGACGATCCGGAACGGGAGGCCGAGTAGCGCCGTGGGAGACCACCGGTCGAACGCGCCGTCGCCTGGCTTGTCGCCGGAGGCAACCGCAAGGTTCCCTACCGCGGCGTCATCGCGGACGACACCTGGCTCCACACCCGAGTCGCGGCACTCAACCTCCGCCGACTTGTCGATCTCGGACTCACATACACCGGTGCGACCTGGACACTCGCCCGCCCCGATCCGCGAGTCCGCGTTCGAAGTCGCGGCCGTAGTGGTGACGGTCGGCGATCAGGACCTGTCCCGGTCGGGCGGCGAGCAGGTCCGGGTCGTGGGCGGCGGAACAGGTCGAACAGGGTGGTGCGTTCGTAGGCCTTGGCGCCGGTGAGGGCGAACGCCATGGGCAGGCCGTGCAGCGTGCAGACCCGGTGAGGTCGCAGTCCCCGGAAGTAGCGCCAGTGGTGTGCGCGGCAGCCGTATTCGGCCCATCCGGCCGGGTCCGAGCGTTTCGTGGTCTCCCGGGAACGACCCCACTCCGCTGGGGTGGAGTCGACCGTCCCACGTCGTCGCTCCACCACGTCGTGTCCGCCGCGAGGACACCGATGACGTGTCGGACGAGTTCTCCCGCGTGTCGCAGGCGCTTGTTCCAGCCCGACTGTCCCGACAGATACGGGAACAGCTGCCGCAGGTGGGAGCCCGCATGGCGGAGCCGTCGGGCCTCGGAGGTGAACCCGAGCAGGGCCTGCATCACGGCGAGGGTGACCAGCTCGGCGTCGCTCAACCGCGGCGTCAGGCCCACCTTCATCGAGCGCTTCGCCGAACTGCTCCTTCGCGGCGCTCTGTCCCTCGACCGGGCGGTGCCCACGGTTTGCCTGATGCCGGATCGCGCCATGTGGGTCGCGCGATGCGTGCAACCAGCCGTGAAGCCGGTGGCCTTCGAGCGTCGGTAGCCGTGCGGCGGCAGTTCCCGGCCGGTGACCGCCTCCACCCGTCGGCGTTCCGCCCCGGCGAAGGACCGCGAGGCCGCCAGGGCCCCCACCAGGACCGGCACGATCGGAAGCGTCACCACACCGACCGAGTACCCGACCACCGCGGCCACGACGACGCCTTCCGCTTCTCGGTAGGTCTCGCCCTGCCCGCACAGGACCTGGGCCGACGCGGACAGGGCGACGCGCTGACCTTGTGGACCGGCGTCGGCTCCGTCGCCCTGAGGACCACCGCCGTCGTCCTGGGCGGCGCGGGACGCGTCGTTCGGCTCAGCCCGTCAGCACTTGTCCGCCACCGCGTCGATTCGTGATCCGAAGTCCTCTCTGTAGACGTTCCATTCGTCGCCCGGACTCACCGAACGACAGGTCTTCTTCCCGCCGCTCCAGTCGATGAAGGCACCGGATCGGTTGGCCCGGAAGGACCACACATGGTCGCGAAACTTCGCCGGCAGGTCGACGTAGCCGCCCTTCCACTGGTACAGATCGCCCTCGCCGTACTCCTGGTACCACAGGCAGATCGTTTTCGCCGAACACTTCAGCGCGGAGTCGGCGGCGTGGGCCGGTGCGGAAGCCCCGCCCAAGATGGTCAGCAACACCACCGCCACGGGCATGGCCTGCGCACGCATGGACGCTTTCATGTCTCCTCCTGTACGTCGGTTGAGGACCGGCGGATACGTGACGCCGGCAGTGCCGGGGGACCACTCGGTGGCGCCCGGCTTGCCGAATCGCGAAACCGCCGAGTCGACGTTATTCGGAGGAATCACATACTTTGTCATCTCTGCGTGGCGTTCGCCCGAACGGGTTCGCTGGACCAGTGAGGGTGCCGTGACGTGTATCCCGCTCCGGGGAAGGAGCGTGTGGCAGCGCGGGTCGGTTGAGCACGGGGTGTCGCGAAGCAGGATGACACGCTCCAGCACCAAGCGGCCCTCACTGTCACGGCCCTGGTGTCCCAGCTCGGACACCAGCCGCAAAGTAGGTCGCGAGTAGCCGAGCGCGCCCCGACTCCGCGCCCTGGGCCCCGTCGTTGGTCTCGATCGGGTGATCGAGGCCAAAGGGGCACGCGTGCGACAAGAGTGGGCGCCAGAGGATTTGGTGGCGAACCGGACGCCGGCAGACGGCGACTGGGACCGGGTGGCGAACTGCTCGGGGCGACCCGGGCGCGGATGCTGTGCGTCGTGGGCGCCGAGTCGTTGATCGCGGTGTTGATCGGCGTACTGCCGTCAGCCGGGGCTGGGGCAGCGGTGATCGCCGCCCAGTGGTTGTCGCTCGACCGCATCGTAGACAACGCGCAACTCACCGCCCCTGGCGCGAAATCGGGCAGACCGCAATGCTGTGCGCCCTCGTCGCGGTGGTGGTTGCGGTCGCCTCCACCCGGCGAACGACACGAGGGCGCGCGATTGGCTTCGTGGGCACGCGCGAGTAGCCCCTGTACTCGAATGGGGCGGCATGCACCGTCCGCCCCGATGTGGTCGTACCCGGACCCGACGGTCTCGGGCGTACGCCGTGGACCACCGGGCTCGAAGCTGCTCGCAGTCCGAGCGCCGGCGCCGTCGTCGGGCACACTCCCGCCGACGCCCGCACGCGTCGGGTCAGTCGCGACAGGTCGGCAACGCAGTGCGGGAACGGACGGGCGCCGAGTGGATATCGGCAAGGCTCCTGGTGAGGTGCGGAGTGATGTGCTCGGCCTTGATGCCATCCGACCCATGGGTGGTCTGTGTCGACGAGCGACCTTCACGCTGGACCGGTGTCGGTTGCCGTTCACGTCATGGCCACCGGGTCTTGGGTTGTCGCCGTCGGACCGTGGGGGGAGCGTCCTCGAGGGTGACCGATTGTCGGCGTTTGCCGACGAGGCGCCGGTTGGGGGCGGCGGCCGACCTCGAAAAGGGTTGGAGGAGAACAGGGTTCGGGCCCTGCTCGACAGGGTCTGTGCCGTCGCGGTGAACCGCTCCGTTGCCACCCGCAGTCGCACCTGCGGGTTCGCCTCGAGGTTGAGGTACCACAGCGGGTGCTTGTCCGCGCCGCCGAGGGAAGCGACGATCAGATAGACCGCCCACGCCACGTTGGCCTGGTGCGCCGAGCGCGGCCACCCTCGGCAAGGGCCGATCCACGAGATCCAACTCTCCGACCCCGCCACCACCGAGCCGGACCGGCTCGTCACACCCCCGATGAGGCGCGCGAAGCTCCGCGTGGACGGCACGTTGCCCACGGTCACCCTGCCGGGCCGACGGCCGTGCCGACCGGCGCGAAGGTCGAGGTACGGCCGGGCCTGTGAGTACCGCCGAGTACCACTGAGTACGAACCCGGCGGCGCCGGCGCGGGCGCGCCGTGCTGCGCGCCGGGTCGAACCCGTCCGGGGCAGATTCGGCGGACCTCCTGCGCCACCGAACGCGACGCCGTAGCAATGCACTTGAGGTGTGGCGTGGCGAGAACGTTCGGCAGAGCGGGAGGCCGGGATGGGCACGAGACCCGATCCCCAGTACTTGGTGGTGCGTGCGCTCGATCGCTGGGAGAAGGGGCCGGGCACTGGATGCCGCCGGGTCCACCAACAGATCGGTCCAGGCGTATATTCGCGGGCTCGGATACTTCCTCGGCTACGTCCATCGGGTACCGGGGGCGGCGAACAGGGTCGCGGTCAACTACGCCTTCGGGAGTATGGGTCGTGAAGCCGTCCGGAAGCTGGATCGCCTCGGCGCGGCGTCCCCGGCCGTGAACTACGCCCGGGTGGCGCCGGCCGCGTCGCACGTGGCGGACCCGACAGGAGGGGATCCGACGCCGGTGCCGGAGGCCGTGTGCCGTGCCGACGGGCGACCGCTGTTCCAGCCGGTTCTGGGCCGAGGCGAGGGTGCGCGGGCCGCCTTGGCGCTCACCGGGCCGAACCAACCCCTGTTCGACCTGTGTCAGAACAACCTGGCCCTGGGCGTTGCGCACTCGCTACGAGCTGATCGTGCGAACGGCCGACCCGCTCGGATCGACGGTCGACGCATACCGGTTGCGCTCGATCACCGCCGACCTGGACGAGGCGATCCGACTGGCCGAACAGGCTGCCGCGGCGATCTCCGCCCAAGCCCCGGGCCGGGCCGACCATCGGCTCAACCTGGCCTTGGCGCTGCACGTTCGGCACGCCGGCGACCCCGAGCGGCACGCGCGGGCGCACCGTCGACCAGCCCGGTGGGGTCGTCAACGACTACTTCGCCAACGACCTCGTTCGCCGGCAGAGCACCGGGTGCGTGCGGCAGACGTGGACGCTGGACGCCGCACAGCGACTGCGGGGCTCGGTGACGGAGACCGCAGGCTCCGGCACCTGGACGCCGACGGCACGCGACTGAACCACTACGGCAGCGACTCGGACAATCCGCGATGGACCGAAGAGGACTCCGCCGGCAGGATCACACGCAACGTGTTGTCCCCGCTGAGCGAACTCGCGGCCACCACGGAGAAGACCGGCGGAGCCGTCCTGCAACTCGCGAATCTCCACGGCGACGTCGTGGTCTCCCTGCCACTGAGCGCGCCCCAGTCGCCCGTCGTACGGGACTTCGACGAATTCGGAACCGTACTCGATGGCGACCCGACCGCCCGCTACGGTTGGCTGGGCGCCAACCAGCGATCGTCCGAGACGCCCTTGCACGACCTTCTCATGGGTGTACGCATGTACGACCCCGCAGCCGGCCGGTTCCTGTCGACGGACCCGGTGCCCGGCGGGTCCGCGACCGCGTACGACTACGCCGATCAGGACCCGATCAACCAGATCGACCTCACCGGCAAGTGGAGCGCGCACCACCGGGACGCCTGCTACTCGAACTACGGCGTCGGCCTTCGCAAAGTCTGTGACGACCGTCAATGGCGCTCCGTGGACTGGTACTTCAGAATCACGAACCGAGTCTGCGGGGCGCTCTCCTCGATACCTTCCCCTGGTCCCTGTCCAGTTATGGCGTTTCCATCGGTAAAGGTTTCTACAGTCATCAGGAGTTCACCGGCTACACGTACCACGCGTTCTGGTACACCGAGGATGGCGCTGCCAAGCACGGCCGAGGCCGATACGGCTGCGGTTGGAGAAGCAGGGGGAACTGCCATCTGCAGCCCTGGAGCAACCTCGTCTTCGAGGCCCACGGAAGGTTCTACCTGGGAGGCCGCGTCTACGGTTTCACGGTGGGTTATTACTGGAAGTAGCCGTGCGGGCATCGCGCACGCGACCAAGCCCGCGGCGAAAACATGATCGGCCGAGTCGTCATCGTCCTGGGTCCGGGGAGTCATCCCCGGGGCCAGGACGGTTGCCCCATCGAAAGAAAATGCCATAGGAGAGAATTTGAACGCCGAGGAGCCCCCCGACGACGAGGCGCTCTTCGCGGCATGGCTCGACCAGTTGACGGAAGGCCCTTGCATGGACGTCGACTTCTACGACACCGAACCGGGTGACCACGACTGGCTTCGTGCCATCCATCGGGCCCACGGGGCCATCTCCGCGGCCCGGACCCGGGAGGTGCTGGAAGGCCACAGACGAGCAGCCGCCGCGCGTTCCCTCGTACTCGTCCTGAAAGACCTCGGCCGCACCGGGGGCCCCACCGATCCGGGGCTCGAGGACGAACGTGTCGGCGTCCCACACGTCCTGTTGGGGAGCACCGCTCTGGTGAACCTCGATGCCGTCGAGTCCCTGTGCGAGACCGCCGACGCCATGCAGGAACTACTCGCCACGCAACGCCACTTGGTGTGGCCACTGTGCCCGAGCCACGGCTTCGGGCTCCATGCCCGGATCGTCGACGGCCGCGCCCAGTGGATCTGCGCGGCGAAAGAACACACGGTTGCGGCGATCGGAAGCCTCGGCCTGGGACGACCACGACGTTGAATCGAGACACACCCGAGACGGTCCATCGACGTCGATCCGTTGAACACGAGCCTCGGCGCACGGATCGCGCTCGCGCGAACCCCCTCCGAAATTACCCCGCCGGTGCCGGCAGGACCCGCGCGGCCCGCCTGGTCCAACGCGCCCTGCGTTACCGCCGGCCCACCCGGATCGTCGCCGAGGACTTCAAGGCATCCCATCCCAACTTACTTCCAACTCTTCCAGGACTCACCGCGCACCGCCGGCGAACGCGTCCGCGTCGACTACCATGCCTGGCGCGAACAGGCCGAGGCCGCCCACGTCCGCGTCGGCCGCGGCGACATGGTTGTCGAGATCTCACCGGGCAGTGCCACCGCCTTCGCGCACGAGATCACCCTGGCCGGACGAGCCGGCTACCGCATCGAACTGGTCGCGCTGCACACCTCGCGCCCGAGCGCCGGCAACGATCCGCAGGCGCACCGGGGCGGCGGGGCAGCGCCCGGCTGGACCACGTCCGCCGATCCTTGTGAGTGTGCGTTGTGCTGGCGGTGGTTGGTCGTCAGTAGGCCACGGGTTGTCGTGGGGGTGTTTGTGCCGGTCGGGGTGTGAATGAGCGTGATCGTTCGACTGTCACGGGGGTGACCATCGACTGACGTCGGGTGCCTGACACAAGCGGGTTGTTGTGTCACGGGGGTTGCTCATTCCTGTGTCAGGGCTCCTGTGGTGCGGGTGTGCCGGCTGTCATGGCGAGGAGTCGTTCTTCGGGTTCGGTACATCCTGCTGAGGGTTCCTCGGGTACGGCTGCGGTGATGCGGCCGTTGGCGGTGCGGCGTCTGCCGGCCTTGGCGGAAGCGGGTGGTGTCACCCGCGCGCACGTGGCGGTCGCCGCGGACGCGGTGGGGGTGTCGGAGCGCACGGTGTGGCGGTGGTTGGCGGCGGCGCGCCTCGGGCCGGGTGGACCCGCCGGGACGTGACCGGTTCACGCTGGACGAGGCGCTCTGGTCGTGCCTGGCGGACCTGGGCGGGAACGTGAGAGCCCTGCACCGCTGGATGAGCGATCGGGCTGCGGCCCTCGCCGAGGATCGGGTCACCAGCACCCTCGCCGCATAACGACACAAACAGGTGTCACTTCACGGGGGATGGTTCAGTGGGCGTGCTTTCGTGGGCCGCGACAACCTCCTGGTGCGAGCATCTTGTCGCCGTCGCCGCCGAACTCGATGGCCGCCCACGCAAAACGCTCGGCTGGGGAACCCCAGCCGAGCGCCTGCACAAACTGCTCGCGGCCTGATCGACACCACCACGTATTGCAGCGCCCCCTGAAACCGCCGTGGTAGAGGGCCTTACGGTCCGTGGCGGGACGGCAGACAGCTCAGAGCTGGGTTTCGCCACCATCCACGGCCAGCTCGATGCCGGTGGTGTACGTGGCATCGAAGGCGAGGAATGCGGCCGCCTTGGCGAACTCTTCGACGGTGCCGTAGCGCTTCATGGGGTTGCTCGCGGTCCGCTCCGCCCTGAACTGGTCAGCGGCCTCTTCGGACAAGTTCATCGTTTCCAGAATCCCCGAGTCGATGGGACCCGGGCTGATCGCATTGACACGGATTCCCCGCGGAAGCAGCTCGCGGGAGAAGGAGCGGGCCATCGAGCGCAGCGCCGCCTTGCCGGCCGCATAGACGCTGGTGTCCGCCATGCCGATGACGTTCGCGATCGAGGTGGTGAGGACGATACCGGCGTTCGCGCTCAGCAGCGGAGCGAGCTTCTGCACGCTGAAGAAGGCGCCCTTGACGTTGATCGCGAACAGCTCGTCGTACACGTCCTCGGTCGTCGACTCGAGGGGCGTGAGGGGTGAGATGCCGGCGTTGACGAACAAAGCCTCGATCGAGCCGAGCTCGCTCTTTACACGGCCGGCGAGCATATCCAGGTCGGACAGTGAGGCCACATCCGCCCGGACCGCCACGGCATTCTCGCCGAGCCGCTCGCGTGCCGCGTCGAGCTTGGCCTGAGAACGGCCGGTGATCACCACGCGGGCTCCGCCTTGCACCAGCAGCTCCGCCAGGGCGAGCCCCATGCCGCTGCTGCCACCCGTGATCACCACATTCTTGTCGCTGTACTTACCCATACCGAGATTGCTCCGTTCCATCACCAAAAACGTGTCGATACATCTGGATGTCGCCGTTCATGAACGGAATCAGCCGAGGGTTTCGATCTTCATGTCGCCTGTGGTGACCGTGCGGATGTGATCGCTGGCGAGCAGGTCGTGCGGATTGCCGAGGTCGATGGCGCTGACCTCGTCGAGGCGGGCCAGCTGGGAAGGAGTGAGGTCGACCTGCAGGGCACCCAGGTTGTCCTCCAGCTGCGCGACGGTGCGGGCGCCGATGATGGGGGCCGTCACGCCCGGGGCGTTCAGGGTCCAGGCCAGTGCGACCTGGGCGGGTGTGTGGCCCAGCTCCGAGGCCACCTCCTTCACCGCATCGGCAATGGCAAGGTTGCGGTCGGTGACCCATCCCAGGGCGACGTTGAGGCTCTTGCGGTTGCCGGCGGTTTCGCCGACAACGGAGCCCGCCTGGTTCTGGTCCTCCCGGCTGTACTTGCCGGTGAGCACTCCGCCGCCCAACGGGGAGAAGGGGACCACGCCGAGTCCCATCTCGCGTGCCATCGGGATCAGGTCACGCTCTGTGGTGCGCCGGATCAGGCTGTACTCGGTCTCCAGTGCGACCAGTGGCGACCAGCCGCGCAGGTCGGCGATCGCCTGCATGCGCGACACCTGCCAGGCCGGGGCGCTGGAGATCGCCACGTACAGCACCTTGCCCTGCCTCACCAGGTCGTCCAGGCCCCGCAGGATCTCCTCCACCGGCGTCCTGAAGTCCCATACGTTCACGTAGAGCAGATCGATGTAGTCGGTGTTCAGCTGCCGCAGACTGGCTTCCACCGACGCCAGCATGCTCTTGCGGTGGGTACCCCCGGAATTGGGGTCACCGGGCTGACGCAGCGTCGAGTACTTCGTCGCCAGCACCATTTTGTCGCGGTTGGTGCGGGCGAATTCGCCGAGCAGTCGCTCGGAGCTGCCGTTGGTGTAGGTGCTGGCGGTGTCGAAGAAGTTGCCGCCGAGCTCGGTGTAGCGGTCGAAGAGCTTGCGCGCCTCGTCGCGCTCGGCGCCCCAGCCCCACTCGGTGCCGAAGGTCGCCGTGCCCAGCGCCAGCGGTGAGACCCGAAGTCCGGAACGGCCCAGCAGCCGATAAGTGTCGAGAGTGAGTGCCATCGTGTTCTCCTGTGAGGTGCGGTTCGTGGCGTTCGAGAGGTGCGGATCGGGGGTCGACTCGCCCGGGTCTCAGGCCCCAAGCTCGTAGCCGCCGGCCACGGTGATGTCCTGGCCGGTGATGTAGCCGGCGGCGTCGGTGTCGAAGAGCACGCGCCCGTCGGATCGGACGACGAGCACGTCGCCGGGGAGCTCGGACTGCGCCCGCGCGAGGGACTTGGGATTCTGTCCGGTGACCGCGACCTGGTAGCCGCGGGCGTGCAGCAGCACGGCCGTCGCTCTGCCGATCCCGGTCGTCCCCCCGGTGATGAGAGCTGTAGGCATGGCAAACCTTTCGTCGCTGAAGGGAGGGTGAGACCACCCGTAATCGGGGAGCTCCCCGTTTGTCTCACCGTACACTGAAACGGGGACATCCCCGAATCGTTCCCGAGCCTCATCCGACACTCACGATCGCGAAGGTCATGACACCTCCACGCAGCACCCTGCGCGCCGACGCGCAGCGCAACCGCGAGCAGCTGATCGCCACGGCCGCCGAAGCCTTCGCGTCCGGACGCGCGATCTCGCTGGACGCGATCGCCAAACGCGCGGGAGTGGGGAACGCCACCCTGTACCGGCACTTCCCCACCCGAGAGGATCTGGTCGAAGAGGTCTACCGGGACCAGATCCGGCCCTTGCGCGAAGATGCGCGCACCCTGCTCGCTACCAAGCCGCCCGCGCAGGCCCTCCACGCGTGGATGCTCCGATTCGCCGACTGGGCCGGTGAACGACGCGGCATCTGCGAGGCCCTGGTCGCGATGAGCGCTTCCGGCCGCTTCGGCACCGGACCGGTCTGCGACGAGGTCCAGCAGGTCCTGGCGATGGTGCTCGAAGCCGGCGCCACAGCAGGAGAACTGCGCAGCGACATCGACCCGGTCGAGGTGGGCGGCATCCTCGCCGGTTTGCTCTCCGTGGCCGGCGCACCCGAGCAGCACCCCCAGCTGAATCGCATGCTGGACGTCGTCGTCGACGGACTCAGGTCCCGTCCCTGACCTTTGCGGATCGGGTTGATATTGGTTTCACCACGTCAGGTCGGTTGCTGCAAGGAAGCCGCTGAGGAGGGCGGGGCGATGTTGGATGTCCCGCAGGCCTCGGCGGGCGACGGTGACCGGTTCGTCGAGAGTGCGGGCGCCGAGGTTGGCCAGCCGGCCGTTTCTCAGGTGCGCCCAGCCGCCTTCGACCGGGTTGGGATCGGGGGAATACGGAGGCAGGAAGACCAGGCTCAGCCGGTCGACCCGCTCCGCGAAGGCCCGCATCCGGCGGCTGCGACGACTGCCCAGGTTGTCCCAGACAAGTATGGTCGGCCGATCGAACGTCCTGTGGATCTGCGGGAGTTGGCGAATCAACTCTCGGTCGTTCACCGAACCGGACACCATCCGGTAGACCCGTGTCCCGGCCCGTCGTGGCACCGGCCACGCCGCCTCCGATACCGAGGGCGGACCCGGGGCCGTTGTCAGCCCCACCGCGCCCGACGACAGCTGCGCGAACCCGGATGCAGAAGTGGCCAAGGCCAGGGCCGCAGGCGCCGCCACGGTGGGCTGTGTCGAGAACGGGATCACCCCCGACGCCCGGGCCAAGGACGCGGCCAAGCGCATCGTGCCCACCCTGCGAAACGTCCCCGGCCCGGGGCTCGCCACCGGACTGTCCCTCCCGGACCGGTGCGAAGACCCCGCGCACATGAACGGCCAGTGGTGGTTCGAGCGT
Organism: Streptomyces sp. SID3343; assembly: GCF_009865215.1. Taxonomy (GTDB): domain Bacteria; phylum Actinomycetota; class Actinomycetes; order Streptomycetales; family Streptomycetaceae; genus Embleya. The sequence continues at coordinate 21,626 of NZ_WWJX01000771.1, forward strand.
CGGGACGCGTGTGCCACGGGCTGGGGCCGATACACGATCTACGACATCCAGACCAGACTGCCCATCGGAACCGTCGACTACGTCAGGGTCGAGCACGTGTTCACGCGGGCGGCGAACGGCGTACGTTCGCAGTCCGAGATCTCGATCACGCCCTACGCCCAATCCGGCATCGGACTCGTGGGCACGACCGTCCACGGCCTCCCGGCCTGTGTCACGTCGTGCGCGGCGGTCATCGGCCCGTTCACGCCCAGGCGACCGCGGGGGTGGCGTGGGTCCTGTGGGCCTCGGGAAGCGGCTCGTCGATGCTCCACTTCCCGTCCTTGTACAGCGTCAGGTACAGCCGGTCGTCGTCGACGCGCCCGAGGTGCACGCAGGCGACGTTGCCCCTGCCGTCGGTGGCCGGCGCGGGGGAGTGCGTGCCGTGGTGCGCGGGGAAGACGCGGTCCTGGCTCCAGCCCTTGCCGTCTCGGACGCGACCACGGCGGCTGGGGCGACCCCATGAAGATCGAGGCGCGCGGTGCGGCCATCGTCGCGGCCGACTGGACCAAGCGTCACGCGGTTTACAACCCCCTGAAGGACACCGTCACCTATGCGGGCCGGGTCGACCAGTACGACCTCAGCACGCTGGGGAAGATCCTGCGCGCCGAGACCGTCCCCGAGACGGTCCCTCAGCCGGTGGACTGCCATCGGCTACCAGGTGTGCGGCGGCGGGTCGTGGTCGGGTGAGGTGCGCACGCCGGGAAGATCAAGCTGGTCAACACCGCCACCGGCCGCCTGCTGGGCGACCACCACTTCGTCGTGGGCACACGGGGCACGACGACCGTGTCGGCGACATGGAAGTCCCCCGGGGCACCTACACCCTTCTGTCTCGCGCGATGGGTGTCAGCGAGCGGACGTGTTCGGCTGGGACCGGTGACTCGCCGAGAGCATCTTGTCCATCACGCGGCCGGGAAGGAAGCGGGCGAGGGGGATGATGAATGCGGCGTCCTTGCCGAGTGTGTATCTCGTTCGCGGTCGGGCTGTCGTGGCCACTTTGGCGATTTTGGCTCCGGCTTTTGCCGCGGGTGCGGCGCGCTTGAGGAAGGCGGCGTTCGAGGCGACTGTCGACTTGACGAGATCGCCGTAAAGACGCAGATGTTCGGCGTTCATCCTGTCGGCGAGTTCGAGGGAGATGGCTCCGCTGTGGGCGGCCATCTCGGTCGCGACGCCGCCGGGTTGGACCACTACGACCTGCACACCTTGCGCTGCGACCTCTCGGCGCAGGGAGTCGCTCGCTGCTTCGAGTGCAAACTTTGTTCCCGCGTACGCACCGAAGATCGGTAGTGCGGCTACCCCACCTACCGAGCTGATGTTGACGATCCTGCCTCGGCTTCGTCGGAGAAATGGCAGGAGCAACTGGATGACGGCGATATGCCCGAACAGGTTGACTTCGAACTGTTCGCGCCATCGCTCGAGCGGCAGGACCTCAACGGGTGCGTTGATCTCGATGCCGGCGTTGTTGATCAGAGCACGCAGTGGGCGCTGCTCCGGGTCGTTGGCGAGGCGCTCCGCGAGGGCTTCGATGTGCTTGGGGACGGTGATGTCCAAGGTGACTGGTTCGATGCCTGCGGCCCGGATGGCGTCGGCCTCATGGTCGGTGCGTACGCCGGCAAGGACGTGGTATCCCATCGAGGCGAGTTCGTGTGCCGTCGCGGCGCCGATGCCCGTGGCGGCGCCGGATACGACGATGAGTTCCTTCTTGTGCGGATATGTCATGAGTGTGGTCCGTTCAGGAGGTGTGCGCGGTTGCGAGGGGGAAGGTGACGTCGGTCAGCTTTCGGAGACCTCCCACAGTCGAGGCGCTGTGGATACGTTTCGCGCCTTGGCCGCGGGCCTGACGAGTTTCGGTGCGCCCCGCATCCCCATGAGCCGGCGGCACGCCCTTTGTCGGTGTCACGCACAGCCAGGACCACGCGCGCACCTCGCTCAGCGAATATGCGGGCCGTGGCGTGGCCGATACCGCTGTTCGCGCCGGTGACAACAACGGTGTGGTCGGTCATGAAGGGGATGTCCGAGAGGGAGAAATGGGACATGTCCTCAATGTAGTCAGTGACAACAAAGTTGTCAATGGCAACATTAGCTCGATATTCTCGTACTCATGCCCGGACCTGCCGAACAGCGCCCTTATCACCACGGAGATCTCCGCACCTCGCTCCTCGCCGCAGCCGAGCGCGGCCTGCGAGAACGTGGAGCCGATCAACTCTCCCTCCGGGATCTGGCCAGGGAGATCGGCGTCAGCCACGCTGCGCCACGTCGACACTTCGCGGATCGCCGGGCCCTGCTCGACGCCCTTGCGGAGGTCGGATTCGTGCGCCTGGCCGCTACGCTGCACACCGCCCTTGCCGGGAGCGATGGCGAGCGCGGCTTCCCCACGCGCGTGCGGGACGCCGTGTCGGCATACGCCCACTTCGCGGTCGACAACGCTGCGCTGTACGAGCTGATGAACTCCAGCAAGCACCACCCGGGAGCGACCCTGGTCACCCGGGCCGCTGCGGCAGCGTTCGGCCAAATGATCGACCTGATCGCGGAGGGTCAAGCGCATGGCGCACTGGAGCAGGGCGATCCTGAAGAGGTCGGAATCATCCTCTACGCCACCGTGCAAGGCATCACCACCATGGTCAACAGCGGGATGATCGGTGCGGAGCGGCTCGATGGGCTCGTCGACTCCGCGGTCTCGCAGTTCCTTCGAGGGGCCCGTCCCCTCGGGCCGCAAAGCCCCCCGAGCGGGCGCTGACGCAGGCTGGGAATTCCTGTGGCCATCCGCCTGGACTCAACTGGCCGCAGGGCTGGACTTTGACACGGCCGGTGTCACGATCCACTCGTCGGCGGAGCCGCCCAGCGGCTGGACGTTGACGATCTTGCCGGCGATCCGGAACCGGCGAAGGCCCGGGATCGGTTCCTCGACGGGGCGGCGGCAGCCGACGCGCGGTTCCATCAGCTCGGACGCCCGCATCCCGGAGACCGCGGAAAGGAGGACGATCGCCGCGGCGCGGACGATCCCGACCAGGGCGATCGCCGCGGATGGGTGCAGCGCCGCGGCCGGCGTCGGCTGCGGGATCGCGTTGGAGACCGGCACGGTGTCGGGTCCGGGGGCACGTTCGGCCGAGCACCCTGCTCGACGGCCAGGATCGCCCCGGTTGCCGGAGCCCGGGACGATCTCGCCGTAGGAGACCAGCGCCCGGTACCCGTCCGCGCCCCCCGCGAGCAGGCCGACGCTCGGCGTGGGTGTCGTCAACCGATCAGCCGGCCGCTGAACACGGCGCGCCGCCGTGCCTGCCGGCCGCCCACCTGACGAAGGGGGCTCGCCGTGCGTCAAGCCGTTTCGGGATCCGGCCGGTGTTGGACGCGGAGCGCGAGCACAACGGCGAGGCGTCGGTGTTCCAGGTATCCGATGATCAGGCGGCCATCGGCGTGATCACGGATCCCAGACACGCCGGAATCGTGGTCGGTGGGGTCACCGACGTAGCGGACGGTGGCAGCATCGGCCAAACGTTGCGCGAACGCATCGACGTCGGCGCGGACGCGCGGTGCCAGGCCGCCGACGACGTGTTCGGCGCCGGGTTCATGCTCCCAGGTCCACGCGACGGCTTCGCGGGCGGCCTCGTCCCACATGGCGGCGATCTCGGCGGCTGGCCGAACTCGCCCACCACGACGGCCTCCACGTCCTTCGCGGCAATCTTCGCGGCAATGCCGACCCGCCCTACTGCGGCCCGCCCGCCCGCGGGCGTCCGTCACGTACGCGGGATGCCCGGCGGTCTCCTTGAGCGGCCCCTTCACGACGGAAATCGTTTGCGCCGGCAAAATGAAGCAGTCGAACGTCGGCGGCAGAATCTCGATTCCGGCCATGAAGCGCAGAGTCGCCTTTCCGTACGAATCGTTTGTAGCCAGTACGTCCACGAACGAGGACGCGTATGGTGCCCCGTGCTCAGCGGGCCCCCGCCGGAACGCGTTCGGCCGCGCGAAACGTGTGCCGATACGTCATCGGCGGCACGCCGATCGTCGCGACGAGGTGTTGGCGTAGGGACGCGGCCGTGCCGAAGCCGGAGCGATCGGCGACATGGTCCACGGGCCAATCGGTGGTTTCCAGCAGTCGGCGCGCGTACTCGACGCGCTGTCGTGTCAGCCACCGGCCCGGCGTCATGCCCACCTCGTTGCGGAAGCGCCGCGAGAACGTACGCACGCTCATGCGGGCGTGTCCGGCCAACTCGGCCAGTGACAACGGACGATGCAGGTGTTCGAGCGCCCACACGCGCGTCGCCGAGGTGGTCGCGGCGTCGGGCTCGGGGACCGGATGTTCGATGTACTGCGCCTGGCCGCCCTCGCGCCACGGCGGGACGACGCACAGACGGGCGACACGGTTGGCGACCTCGCTGCCGTGGTCCAGGCGCAGCAGATGCATGCTCAGGTCGATCCCGGCGGCGACGCCGGCCGCGGTGTACATGTCGCCGTCCTCCACGAACAGCACGTCGGGGTCGACCTTGACGCGCGGGAACATTCGCTGGAAGTGCTCCGTCTCGTTCCAGTGCGTCGTGGCGGAGCGGCCGTCGAGCAGTCCGGCGGCGGCCAGGACATAGGACGCGGTACAGATCGACACCATGCGCGTGCCCGGTCGTACGCCGGCGAGCGCCTCCGCGAGGGGCGCCGGCAGCCAGTCGCGCACCTCCGTCGGTCCGCACGCGAACGGTGGGATCACGAGGGTGTCGGCAGTGGGGATCACCTCCGCGCCGTGCTCGACGGCCACGTTGAAGTCGGCGCTCGTGCGGACGGAGCCGCGGTCGATGCCGCACGTCAGGACCTCGTACAGCGGCTCGCCGCTCTCGGACAACGCGCTGCCGAAGATACGAAAGGGAATGCTCAGCTCGAAGGGATAGACGCCTTCGAGGGCCAGTACCACGACTCGATGCATGGCCGAATCCTTGCACATATTGGCTATACGGCCACTCGATGAGAACGCATGCGATCGGCGAGTGTGGGGCACACGTCGCCGGCCGGTCGGGTCGCGGCGCGAAGACGGTCCTACGGCAGGGGAGACGAGCATGCGCGCGATCGGTCAGGACACGCTGGGTGGGCCCGAGGTACTCAAGATCGTCGAGGTGGAGCGACCCGAGGCCGGCCCCTCCGAGGTTCTCGTGCGGGTACATGCCGCCGGGGTCAACCCGACCGACTCGTGGCATCGCGCCACGGGCGGACTGATGCACAGCGGACCGATACGTCTGGGCTGGGACGTATCCGGCGTCGTCGAGGCCGTCGGACTCGGCGTGACGCTGTATGCCCCCGGCGACGAGGTGTACGGCATGCCGCGCCTGCCGTACGAGGCCGGCGCGTACGCCGAATACCTCGTCGCCCCGGCACGCCACCTCGCCCGCAAGCCGGCCGGAATCTCGCACGTGCAGGCCGCCGCGCTACCGCTCGCCGCGCTCACGGCGTGGCAGACCCTCGTGGACACCGCGAACGTGCGGGCGGGACAGCGTGTCCTCGTCCACGCGGCGGCGGGCGGAGTGGGGCATCTCGCGGTACAGATCGCCAAGGCGCGCGGCGCCTATGTGATCGGGACCGCCCGCGCCGACAAGCACGAATTCGTGCGCGGCCTGGGCGCGGACGAGGTCGTGGACTACACGAGTGTCGCGTTCGAGACGGTCGTGGGTGATGTCGACATCGTGCTCGACTGCGTCGGTGGCGAGTACGGCCCGCGTTCGCTCACGACGCTGCGCCAAGGCGGCATCCTGCTCTCGATCGCGTCGGCGGCGGAGGCGTACCTCGCCGAGGAGGCCCGAGCGGTCGGCCGACGTGGCGGTTTCACGATCGTCGAACCCGACCACGCGGGCCTCAAGGAGATCACGGCGCTCGTCGAGGCGGGAGCGTTGCGAGCCGAGATCGACACGGTGCTGCCGCTGGAACAGGCCGGGAAGGCCCACGAGATGAACGACACGCGGCGCACGACGGGGAAGATCGTCCTGACGGTCGTGGACTGATCCCGACCGCGCGATCCCCGGTCGGGGCCGCACCAAGACTCCGGGCCGTGATCGCCGAGCGCGGGAGCGGCCCGCTTTGGTCGCTTCGGAAGGTGTCTTGTGCGATGAACCGGTCCCGTCGCTTCACGGGCTTCGCCGCCTGGCGGCCGTCGTTCTCGTCGTGGCCGGCGACCGACGACGAGGACCGGATGCTCGCCCGCACCGACGCGCCGCAAACCGCCGCCGGCCGACCGAGCTGTCAACTCCCCACCGACGACCCGTTGATCGTGACCGTCCCGAGGAGCCCGACACGAACCCCGACGCCACCGTCGTGATCGCCGGCGCCGGCCAGGGCGGATTCCAGGTCGCCGCGTCGCTACGTGAACGCGGACACGCCGGCCTCGTCGTCCTCGTCGGCGACGAACCGGGCCTGCCCTACAGCTCGATCCGCGTCTGGGGGGCAGCAGCCCGGCGTCCTCGGCCGTGGTCGCCAGGGTGCCACCGCCCGGGCAGCCGCGGAGGCCTCACTCGACACCGTGATCGTGGGGATGGTGACGACACCCCGCCGAGCCCGGTGTGGATGCGGCCGAACCCGCCAGACGCCAACCCCCGGCGCGTTCTCGGTCGCGCCGGAACGTCGCGTACAGGCCGTCACGGCCGATCAGTTCCTCATGTGTGCCGTGTTCGTCGATCCGCCCCTCGGCGAGGACGAGGATCCGGTCGGCGGCCGAGACGGTCGCCAGTCGGTGCGCGATGACCAGTAGCGTCCTGTCCTGGGCGAGCGTGTGCATCGTGCGCGTCAGAGCGGCCTCGGTGGAGGCGTCCAGCGCCGCGGTCGCCTCGTCGAACACGACGATCGGCGTGTTCTTGAGCAGTGTCCGCGTGATGGCCACGCGTTGTCGCTGTCCGCCGGACAAGGTCGCTCCCCGCTCGCCCACGCGGGTGCGCCAACCGTGTGGCAGTTCGGCCACGACGTCGTCGAGTCCCGCCAGGTTCGCCGCGCGCAGCAGCCGTTCGTGGCTCGCGTCCGGGTCGCCGACCCGGACGTTGTCCTCCAGCGTCCCTTCGAACAGGTAGGTGTCCTGGAAGACGGTGGACACGTGGTCGGACAACGTCCGCTCGTCCAGGTCGCGCACGTCGACGCCGCCGATGCGCACCTCGCCCGCGTCCACGTCCCAGAACCGGGCGAGCAGTCGGGCGATCGTCGTCTTGCCCGCCCCCGAGGGCCCGACCAGCGCGGTCATCCCCCGTTGCGGCAACCGGAAGGACACGTCCACCAGCACGGGCCGTGGGCCGTAGCCGAAGCGCACCCCGCGAAACTCGACCCCGGCGTGTTTCGGTGTCAGCGGCGCGCGAGGGAGCGGCAGCGGCTCGGCGTCCAGCACGGCGGTGATCCGGGCGAGGCTGTTGGCCGACAGGCGCATGCTCGCGCCCAGATCGGCCGCCGCGGACACGCTCTCGGCAAGCCGAGCGGTGAGGACCAGGAGCGCGAGCAGTGTGGGCGCGCCCATCGCTTCGCCCAGCACCGCATCGATGCCGACGATCAGTACCGCGGCGAAGGTCAGTCGGACCGCGAACGCGAAGGAGACCAGCCCCGGTACGCCCCGGGTGATCATCGAACGGTCGGCGGCGGCCTCGCGTACCAGCGCCGCGTCCAACGCCGAGTGCCCGTCCACGGTGCGACCGAACGCACGCAGGACGGGCTGGTTCTGCGCGTACTCCACGATGCGCGCCGCCGCGTCGTCGATGGCCCGATCCCGCCCCAGATCAAGGCGTCGCACGATGGCGCCACTGGCCAGGTACGCGGCGACGAGGACGGGTGTCGCCAGGGTGAGCGTCAAGGCGACGCGCGGGTCGAAGATCCAGCAGGCGCCGAGGATGGTCAGCGGGGTGACCACGGCATTGGTCAGTGGCCGCAACAGGTGCGCCGGCACGTTCATCACCTGGACGACGCTTTGACTGGCCAACCGGCCGAGTTCGGCGGAGCGGGCCCGGGTGAACCAACCCAGGGGGAGCGTCACGACGTGGTCGGCGATCCGATGGTGTAGCGCTCGGGACAGCCGGGCGCCGGTGGTGAAGCCGCCGGCGATACTCGCCGCCTGGACGATCGCGTAGCCCCCGGCGCACAGGCACAGCCAACCCAGGTAGGGCACGGCCGCGTCCGGGTCCTCGCCGAGCAGGCGGGTGAGCACCGGGACGGTGAGGCCGAACGCGAGTCCCTGCAGGACCGCGGCGACGACCATCGTGGCGATCAGCCGCCGCAGGGCACGCGCGTGCTCGGCTCCCAGGGCCCGAAACAGGTGGCGCAGCATGGTGGTCACACGTTCTCCGGATCGGCGGTGGCGCGCACGCGCGCGCGACGGTGCCACAGCCGGGCGTAGGGCCCGTCGGCGGCGAGGAGTTGATCGTGGCGGCCTTGTTCGACCACGCGTCCGGTGTCGAGGACGACGATGTTGTCCGCTTCGCGCACGGTTTCCAGGCGATGCGCGATCACCAACACGGTGCGTCCGGTCGCCAGTTCGCTCAAGGCGTCCTGGATGTGCGCCTCGGCGGTGGGGTCGGCGAAGGCGGTCGCCTCGTCCAGGACGAGGATCGGGGCGTCGGTGAGCAGGGCTCGGGCGATCGAGACGCGTTGGGCCTCGCCGCCCGAGAACTGCGCGTCCTGGCCCACCACCGAGTCGTATCCGCGCGGGAGTTCGAGCACCCGCTCGTGGATGCGGGCCGCCGTGGCGGCGCGGATCACCTGTTCGTGGGTGGCCTCGGGCCGGCCCAGTCGGATGTTGTCGGCGACGCTGTCCGCAAGGAGCCGGACGTCCTGGAAGACGAAGCCGACGGTGCGGTAGAGGTCGCCGGCCGCGATGTCGCGGACGTCCACGCCACCGATGTCGACGGTTCCGGCGTTCGCGTCGTGGAATCTGGGCAGCAGTGCGGCAAGGGTGGACTTCCCGGAGCCGGAGGGGCCCACGAGTGCGGTGACCGTTCCCGGGGCGAGGTCGAGGTCGATGTCGTGGAGTACGTCGTGCTCGCCGTCGTAGGAGACCCGTACGCCGCGCAGTCTCACGTGCCGGCCGACCGGTGTACGCGGCGACTCGGGCTGGGAGAGGGGTGGTTCGTCCAGCAGGTCGGTGATGCGGGCGGCGGCGGCGCGTCCGCTTTGGATCTGTTGCAGCCGCGTGCCCACCGCGCCCACGGGAGCCGCGAGGGTGGGCGCCAACAACGTGAACGGGATCAACGTCGCCGGTGCGATCACGTCCTGGGTGACCAGGATCGCGCCGACACCCAAAACCAGGGTGAGGACGACGACGGGCGCGACCACGAGGAACGCCGCGGTGCTGACCACCAGCGTGCGGCGTGACCAGGCGGCGAAGAACGCCGCGAAGTCGTCGGCCGCGCGAGTGAATCGTCCATGGGGGGTGCGCTCGCGGCCGAAGGCCTTCACCACGGGGATGCCGTCGGCGAACTCGACGGCGGCGGAGGTGATCCGGGTCTGCGCGCGGTGGTATTCGACCATCTGCTCACCGGCCCCGGCCATGGCACGTCGGAACAACAGCATTCCCGCCACCGCCGGTAGGACGGCGACCAGGGCGAGCCTCCAGTCGACGGTGAGCAGGTATGCCAGCGCCGCGGTCGGCGCCACCAGCACGGTGGTGACGTCGAGCAGGGTGTGGGCGACCAGATGGTGCAGCGCGTGCACGTCGTCGTGGGTGGCGGCGGTGATCCGCCCGGTGCCGCGGGAGGTGAACCAGCCGAGCGGCAACCGGCCCACGTGCTCGGCGAGTTCGCGACGCAGCCGCAGTTGCAGCGCGTTGTCGGCGTAGTGGCTCAGTGTCGCGGCCGCGTAAGCGAGCACGAGCGCGAGCAGGGCCGCGCCGGCCGCGGTCGACACGAGCGGCCACACGCGGGCACCGGACGGAGCCGGATCGTCGAGCAGTCGGCGGGCGAGTTCGCCCACGGCGATGAACGGGACGATCCCGACCAGCGCGGCGAGTGCCTGGAGGCCCACCGCGAGGGTGAGTCGGCCGTGTCCGCCCTCGGTCACCCGGCGCAGCGGACCGGGCTTCTTCGGTGCGTGTCCGGGAGGTGTCATGCGACGAGGACTCCTATGTGGGGGACGACGTGGGAGCCGACGCGGGTGATCCGGCGGACGGTCATGCCGGACTCGGCCGCGAGTCGGTCGAGGTCGTAGGCGTGCCAGTCGTAGGTGTCGGTCACCTCGCGCACCAGGCGTCCGTCGTCGTCGAGGACCTTCCAGGTGGTACTGAAGCGGGTACGGTCGGCGGCGACGGGTTCCGCGGCGATCCACCATTCGTACACCTGGCGGCCGATGCGCTCGCTCAGCGACAGCGTGGGTGGCATCGGCCGGGGGGCGGCGGTGCCCATCAGCTCGACCGCGACCAGCCCTCCGGGGGCCAGGTGAGCGGCCAACCGGCGCCACAGTGCGATACGTTCGCGCCGATCCAGGTGGCCGGCGACGCCGAAGATCACGGCGGCGCCGATCTTCTCGGGCAACGCCATGTCCTGGGCGGTGCCGTCGGTGATGCTCACTCGGCGTCGCAGGTCCGGGTCTCGGGCGACACGGGAGGCGAGTACGGCGCGCATGGTCGCGGAGGGTTCCGCGGCGACGATCCGAGCGTGCGGCAGGGCCGCGGCGATGACCTGTGTGACGCGTCCGGTGCCGGCGCCGATCTCCACGACCGGGCCCGCGGTCGCGTCGACGTCGGCCAGGACGGCGCTCAGCGCGGGTCCGCTGCTCGTGACGTGGCGGGCCGCGACGAGGTCGTAGAACTCCGCGGAGGTCGAGTAGTAGTCGATCATCGGATTGGGTTCCTCGGGGGGATGGGTGTCACGGGGTGCTCGGCCACGGGGAGTTCACCGCGGTCAGGCTCGGGTCGAGCCGGCCGACCAGGGTGGTGACCACGTCGTGCCGCCGTGGGGTGAGGTAGAAGTGGCCGCCGGGGAAGACGTGGACACGGGTGTCGGCCGTGGTGAGCGCGGCCCACGGTCGGGCCTGTTCGGGGGCGAATTCGGGGTCCGCGTCGCCGGTGAACACCTCGATGGGGCAGCTCAGCGCGGCCCGGGGCCGAGGCCGATAGGTCTCCACGAGGCGGTAGTCGTTGCGGACGTAGGACAGCACCGCGCGGCGTAGGTCCGGGTCGGCGAGCACGTCGCGGTGGGTGCCGCCCAGGCGTTCGAGCTCGGCGCACATGCCCGCGTCGTCGCGCAGGTGGACGGTGCCCGTGCGGGCCCGCACCGGCGCCTCGCGGCCGGACACGCACAGCCGCAGCGGTTCGCCCAGGCCGCGACGCCGCAGTTCGTGGGCGAGTTCCCAGGCCACGGCCGAGCCCATGCTGTGTCCGAACAGGGCGTAGGGTCGCTCGCTCAGCGCGGTGACGGCGTCGGCGATGTGCCGGACGAGGTCGTCCATGGTGTCGACGAGGGGGTCGGTGAACCGGTCTTCGCGTCCGGGGTATTGGACGGCGACCAGTTCCACGGCGCGCGGCATGATCGCGTCCCACGATCGGTAGCCGCCCGCGCCGCCCCCGGCGTGCGGCAGGCACACCAGGCGCAGTCGGGCCGCGGGTCGTGGGGTCCAGCATCGCAGCCAGCGGGCGGGGTCGACGGTCGAGGGTGACGTCGGCGGCGTCACCAGGACACCGGAAGCGAGGTGACGCCGAAGGTGGCGGATTCCTGCTTGAACGTCAGGTCTTCGAAGGGAACGGCCAGGCGCAGGGTGGGCACGCGGCGGATCAACGTCTCCAGGGCGATCTCCAGTTCCAGGCGGGCCAGGTGTTGGCCGACGCACTGGTGGATGCCGTAGCCGAAGGCGACGTGGTGGCGGTTTCCCCGGTGGAAGTCCACGGTCGCGGGGTCGGGGAAGACGTCGGGGTCGTGGTCGGCCGCGCCCAGGAGCGCGATGACGCCGTCTCCCGCCGGGATGACGGTGCCGGCGATGTCGATGTCCTCGCCCGCCACGCGCAGTGGGATGGAGTCGGCGATGGAGAGCACCCGCAGGAGCTCGTCCACCGCTGCCGGGATCAGTTCGGGTTGCGTGCGCAGTTCCGCCATGCGGTCCGGTTCACGCAGCAGCAGCAGCAGGGTGCTCAGGGAGATCATGTTGGTGGTGGTCTCGCGTCCGGCGATGACGGTGATGCCGATCGTGGACAGCAGTTCGCGGTGGGTGACGTTGCCGGTGCGCAGGTGGTCGACGACCAGTTTCGACAGCAGGTCGTCGCCGGGTTCGCGTTCGCGCAGCGCGATGAGTTCGCCCAGGAGTTGGAAGAGGGCGCCCAGAGCCGCGGAGACCTCGGCGGCCGTGCTGGCCCGGCCACCCGAGATGCGGGTGATGTCGTGGAAGAACTCCAGGTCGTCCTTGGGCAGGCCGATGAGTTCGCAGATGGTGGAGGTGGAGACGGCGTTGGCGTAGGCGGGCACCAGGTCGACGCCGGATCCGACGCCGGGGCCGGCGTCGAGCATGCGATCCAGGACGCCGTCGGTGATCTCCTGCACGGCGGGGCGCATCGCGCGCACTCGCTTGACGGTCAGCTCCGGCAGCAGCATGCGCCGGTACCTGGTGTGCTCGGGCGGGTCGGTGCGGATGAAGGGGCGGGACTTGGCCCCGGCTTCCTGCTCACCCGCGCCCATCGCGGGGAAGTTGGGGTGTCGGATGTCGGCGCTGATGTTCGGGCTCGCCAGGACCGCGCGCACGTCGGCGTATCGGGTCAGGATCCACGCGGTCTTGCCGGTGGGCAGGACGACGCGAGCGGCGGGTTGTTCCTCGCGCAGCCCGGCGTACTCGTCGGGAACGGCGAACGGGCAGGTGCGGGGTATCGGGAAGGCGAAGGCGGGTGGGGTGCTCACGTGGGGTCCTCTACGCAGTGGGGGACGGCTTGGTGGGGGGCAGTGCTCAAGGGGTGGTCGGCCGGGCGGCGGCGCAGGACGGCCAGGGGCGGGCCGCCGGGGCGCGTGGTGAGGTGTTCGAGCGTGTGTCCGCTCTCCCGGGCGATGCGGTCCAGGTCGAAGGTGAACCAGGTGTGCGTGTCGTGGACTTCGCGCAGGAGGATGTCGCCGTCGTGCACGGTCCAGCGGCTGAACAGGCGCATGCGGTCCGCGCCGGCGGACCCGGGTCCGGACTCGGACCCGGGTCCCGAATCGGACCCGGGCCCGGATCGCGGCTCGGGCTCGGGGGCGGACTCGGGCTCGCCGGAGCACCACCACGCGTAGGTGTGGCCTCCGACCATGCCGTGGGCAAGCCGGAGTTCGGGCAGCGTCGTGGGCCGGTCCAGACTCATGAGCTCGACGACGATCGGGGCGTCCGGTGCCAGGCGTTCGTCCAGGCGTCGCCACAGGGTCGCGCGCGCGTCCGCGTCGAGGTGGCCCAGGATCCCGCACAGCACGGCGGCGCTCAACGTTTCGGGCAGGTCGAGGTCCGGGGCGGCGCCGTCGGTCACGGTGACGCGTCGGCGCAGGTCCTCGTCCGCGAAGACGCGCGAGGTCAACGCGGCTCGCATGCCCACGGCGGGTTCGGCGGCGATGATCTCCACCCGCGGGTACGCCCGCCCGATGGCCTCGGTGACCAACCCGGTACCGGCGCCGAGGTCGAGGATCGGCCCGTGCGTGGGATCGACGTGCGCGAGCGCCGCGACGATCGCGGGCACCGATCCGGAGGCGGTGTGCGGGGCGGCCACCAGGTCGAAGAACTCCGCCGAGGCCGAGTAGCCGACGGAAGCGTGGGGACCGGCCGCAGCGATCGGCGTGGCCGTGCCGAGCGGGGCACCGGCCGGCCGGGGCGGGGGTTCGAGGGCGGAGACGGCGAGCGGCTCGGGCGCGCGGGGTCGAACGATGTCGGGTGGTCCCAGGCGTTCGGCGATCGTCGACCAGATACGACATACCGTCAGGTCGAATTGCGCACTGCGCAGCACGTCGGCGTTCGCCGCGGCCGCGTCGCGGAGCCCGTCCAGGGCGTGCGCGATCGCGTCGGGCCACAGCGTGGCGAACACGTCCCGGAAGGTGCCCTCACTCGGAGCCCCGATGGCGGACGCGGTGGGCAGGTCCAGGTGCCCGGTGTCGGGTCCGTCCAGGACGAAGCGGTGCCGCGCGTCGCGGTCGGCGTGCAGCCTCGGGTGCCACAGCACGGGGCCGTGGGTGTCGGCGAGGGTGAGTACGCCGCCCTCGGTGCCGATCGCCACGCGATGCCACAACAGCGCGTGGTTGTCCCGGTCGGCCGGGTCGAGTTGGTGATGGACGCGCAGGGTGAGCGGGACGCCCGCGATGGTCGCGTGCACACTGCGGAAGGGATGCCCCGGCAGCGCGGGTGCGGGGTCGCCGATATGCCAGGGCCGGACCGCGCCCAGGGCCGCGCCGAGGATGTCGACCAGCGGATGCAGGAGGTGGACGGGCGTCGCGGCGTCGACGAACAGCGGGTCCTGCCGCTGTCGCAACCGCCGTGCGGCGGCCAGGAATCGGGCCACCGGTTCGACGTGGCGGTAGTGGGTGTTGACGTGATACTGGACGCCGCTCGCGCGCGCCACGCGCAGGCATTGGGTGAACTCGGCGAGGTGAAGCGGGTGTTCCTGGAGTACGTGGACGCCGCGGCGCAGCAGCGCCTGGGCCAGTTCGGTCCCGACGGAACCGGAGATCGCGGAGCCCACCGCGACGCAGCCCAGGTCGATGTCGTCCGGGAGAGTGTCGACGTCGGTGTGGAAGGGGACGCCGAGCCGGTCCGCGTAGGCGCGCGACGCGGCCGAGCCTTTGGCCACGATCGCGGCGAGTTCGTAATCGTGGGGGCGGCGCCGGATCGCGTCGACGTGGAACCGACCGAAGTTGGTCCCACACACCACCACGCGTCGCGGGCTCACAGTTCGCCCTCCTCGTCCTCGCTCGCGCCGGCGGCGTCGGTGTCGTGGATCTCCAGGCGCGTACAGATCCCGAAGTCGCGCAGCCGGGCCGCCACGGGCCCCGGCGCCAGTACCTCGGCGGCGAAATGGACGCCCGGTGGTACCCGACCGGCCACAACGGCGTCCACGGCCAAGGCGCCGACCGCGGCGGTGAGCCGGTAGCTGCTGGGGGTGTGCAGGACCAGGGTCCGCGAGCGCACCCTGCCCTCGGCGACGCCGGTGAGCGTGAACGTCATCGTGTAGAACGGGCTGCGTCCGGCCAGATCCAGTCGGGCGGCCCGGATCATCTCGCCGGCGAGGGTGTCGGGGTCGGCGCCCGCGTCCAGCCGGCCGGGCAGCCGGCCCAGGACCGCGCGTACCTGCGGCCCCGGGTAGACGTTGAACCAGTCCGCCTCCTCCAGCGCGAGCGCCGTCGCCAGGCGCTCGGTCTCCGTGCTCAGGAACGGGACCAGCGCGACCTCCCCCGAGAAGTGCGGTGCCCGCCCCCGTTCGTCGGTGCGCAGCACGCGCGCGGCACGGCGGCCCGCGCGCCAACCGGCGAGCGCTTCCCCGAAGGAGGCGCCGTCGGCTCCGCCCGTGGTCAGCGACAGCATCATGTCGGCGGCCACCGTCGCGGAGCAGTCCTCCATGCCGCCGGTGTGCGCGCTCATCCGGCTCACGTGTTCGAAGTCGCCGGCGAGTAGGCGTGGGAGCAGGCCGGACAGTCCGGGCAGGGCTCCGGCGGACAAGACCACGACGCGATCGTCCGGCGGCAGCCCGCGGGCGGAGAGCTGCTCCGCGACGGGGTCGTCGCCAGCGACGTCGACGTAGTGTGCTCCGCCGGCGAGCGCGGCGCGGGCGACCCGGTCGCCGAGCAGGTAACTGGGGCCGGCGCAGTTCAGGACGACCGTGCAGCCCTTCGCGAAGGCGCGCAGGGCCTGCGGGTCGTCGGCGTCGACCACGACGCTCTCCGCGTTCAGGGTCGGTTCGCCGGCGGACGCGAGCGCGTGCAGCGCGTGGCCGCGCCGCCCGCCCAACCGCAGGCGCGGGTAACCCAGATCGGTCAATGTGCGCACTGCCGCGCTGCCCACCGATCCGGTGGCGCCCAGGACGCCGATGAGCGGCCGGGTCATCGGGTCACCGCGCCGTCGGTCAGGTCGTCCAGGACCTTGAGGACTCCCGGCGCGTGGTCCACGGACAGGCAACTGAAGTGGTCGCCCTGGATGTCCAGGATGCGCAGGTCGCCCAGGGCGAGGTCGTGCCAGTGTTCGGTGACCGCGTCGCGGCTGCCGGGGAACGGGTAGGCGCCGCTGTGTCGCAGGAAGGTGATGTCGCCGGCGTACGGCTCCGCCTGGTAGCGGGTGATCGCGAAGACGCTTTGCCGGAAGGTGGCGAAGAGCCGGTTCATGTGGTCCGGTTCGTAGGTGCCGGCCGCGGCGGGCACCGCGTCGCACATACGGGCCACGCGGGTGGGTCGGGAGACCTCCCCGAGCGCGCGGAAGCGGACGCCGACGTGCGCGTGTTCGCCGGTCGAGGCCGCGATCGCGCCGTCGGGCAGGACACCGGGACTGTCGGCCAGCACCGCGTCCGCGGCCGCGGCCACCGCGTTCTCGTCGGCGGGGAAGCCGAGGTCGGCGGGGTTGATGCCCATCATCACGGCGAAGGAGTACTCGGACAGGAGTTCGTCGTCGAGGCGGAAGCGCGGGCTGTGGCTGCTGATCACGGTCAGGCTCGCGACGTCGGCGCCGGATTCGGAGAGCCCGCGGGCGACTTCGGTGGCGATCAGTCCGCCGAGGCAGTAGCCGATCAGGTGGAACGTGTCGGCCCCGGTGTCCGCGAGGGCCTTGGCGTAGTCGGCGGCCAGTGCCTCGATCAGGCCCTCGGGGTGTGCGTCGAGGTAGCGGTCGAGTCCGGGGATCTCCAGGCCGAGCACGGTGCCTCGGCCGGGGGAGCGTCGGCGGATCTCGGTGATCAGCGCACGGTAGGGCATGACGGTTCCGGTGCCCGCGTGTACGAGTACCGTCACCGGGCCCTCGCCTGCCGGCGGCCCGTGCAGGTGGACGAGCGGCGTGCGCGGGCCCTCGTCGGGGGTGGACGCCCGGTCGCCGCCCGCGGCGCGCAGGTGCGCGGCGAGCCCGGCGATCGTCGGGCGGAGCAGCAGGTGCCGCAGGACGGATTCCCATTCCAACTCGGCCGCGCCGGCCACGAGCGCACGCAGCCGGCCGACCATGCGCGCGACCAGGAGCGAGTCGCCCCCGAGCGCGAAGAAGTCGTCGTCCCGGCCGATCCCCTCCACGCTCAGCAACTCGCGCCACAGCTCCGCGAGTTCGCTTTCGAGCCCGTCGGCCGGCGCGGCCGACGTCGCCGGCGCGACGGTGGCTTCGGCAGGCAACCACGACAGCAGCCGGGTCCGGTCCACCTTGCCGTTGGCGGTGTGCGGCAGCGCGTCGACGAGATGGAAGGCCGCCGGGACCATGTACTCGGGCAGCCGGTTGGCGGTGTGTCGGGCGAGTTCGTCCCCGTCGGTGCGGACGCGGTCGGTCTTGACCGAGGCCAGGAACAGTTGTTGCCCGGTGGCGGTCATGGGGTCGCCCGGGGCCGGCAGCACGAGCGTGTCGTGCACGCCCTGATCGGCGAGCAGCCCCAGCCACTGGTCACGGGTGAGGAACGACTGGCCGGTGTCGGCCCGCACGTCGGTCCACGGCGCACCGGTGAGTTCGAGGAATTCCATCGAGACCATCAGCGGGTAGTGCGCGTCGCGGGTGTTCTCGACGAACGCCAACCGCCCGCCCGGCGTAAGCAGTTCACACAGCCGGGCGACCGCGGTGGCGGCATCGGCGCTCGCGTGCAGGGCGTTGGCGCACACGATGACGTCGTAGCTGTTCGGCGCGTGGCCCTGGCCGCGCGGGTCGCGGTCGATGTCAAACAGGCCGTAGCGCACCCACGGGTGGTCGGTGAAGCGTTCGCGGGCCTCGGCGAGGAAGAACGGAGAGGCGTCGGTGAACAGGTAGTCGACGCCGTACTCGGCCAGGGCCGGGATCAGCCGGGTGGTGGTTCCGCCGACGCCGCCCGCCACCTCCATGACGCGCAGGCGGCGTTCGCCCACGTGGGCGGCGGCCGTGGCGCGCAGCGCCGCGGTCAGGCCGTGACCGAGGTGTCGGATGGCGAGATTGTCGCGGTAGGCGGACTCGATCGCGGCGGGCGAGGCACCCGGGAACAACAGTTCGCGAATGTCCGACGAACCGTCCAGGAGGGTGTCGACCCGGTCGGCGCAGGTGCGCATCGTGTCGAGCAACTCGGTGCTCCAGCCGACCTCCCGCTCGCCGGCCGCCGCCCTGCGCCAGGCTGCGGCGAGGTCGTCGGCGGTGACCGCGAGCAGGTGCGAGTACGTGTTCGCCCGGAGCCGCAGGCGGCGCTCGGCGACCAGGGCGTCGAGCCAGCGGCGGACCAGTCGGCGGTGCCGGGCGGTGGCACGCAGTCCCTCGCACACCTGGTCGAAGGTGTGTGCGTCGTTGCCCCCGAACAGGCCGGCGCCGAGCAGGGTGCGGGTCATCACGGCCAGGGCGACTTCGTCGAGGTCGCCGAGGAAGGCCGCGAGCCGATCCGCGTCGATCTCCGCCGACGCCTCCCGGATCGCCCGGGTCGCCGCGCGGTCGGCCGCTTCGGCGCCGCCCGACGGGGTGGACGGCCGGTCGCGGCGGGCCGGTTCGACGAACGCGGCCAGCCGTCGTCCGTCACCGCCGTGGTCGTCCACGACGACGGCGCATCCGCCCACGGCGGGGTGCGCGTGCACGGCCGCCTCGACCTCGGCGAGTTCGATCCGGTAGCCGCGGATCTTGACCTGGGCGTCCTCGCGGCCCAGGAACTCGATGTCGCCGTCGGGCAGATACCGGCCCAGGTCGCCGGTGCGGTACAGGCGCTCCCCGGTCACGGGGTGGTCGACGAAGCGCTCGGCCGTGCGTTGCGGGTCACCGAGGTAGCCCTGCGCCACGCCGAGGCCGCCGATGTACAACTCGCCTACGACCCAGTCGGGTCGCGGACGCAGGTGCCCGTCGAGGACGTGGAAGGTCTGGTTGGTGAGGGGGCGCCCGTAGGGGATGCTGGGGCGGCGCGGGTCTACGTCGGCGATCGGGTGGAAGATCGACCAGATCGCCCCTTCGGTCGCGCCGCCCAGCGCGACGACTTCGAGGCCGGGCACCGCCGTGCGGGCGTCGTCGGGCAGGGTGACCGGTATCCAGTCGCCGGACAGCAGGGCCAGCCGCAGCGATCGAAGAGCGGTGGTGTCCGAGCCGAGCCAGTCGAGCAGCATCCGCAGTTGGCCGGGCACCGAGTTCCACACGCTCACGCCCGCGTCGGCGACGAGTTCGGCCCAGTGCGAGGGGTCGCCTCGGCGTTGTGGGCCGGGCAGGACGAGCGTGCCGCCGACCGCCAACGAGCCGAAGATGTCGTATACCGACAGATCGAATCCCAGCCCGGCGATACCCAGCACCCGGTCGTCCGCGGTGACGCGGAAGCGGCGGTTGATGTCGCCGACGGTGTTGAGCGCGGCGCGGTGGCTGATCATCACGCCCTTGGGTGTCCCGGTCGAGCCGGACGTGTAGACGACATAGGCCAGATCCTCGGGGTCGGCGCGCTCGGCCTCGACCGGTTCGGCCGCCGCGTTCGTCGTCGTGTCGGCCGCGGGGCCGACGGGAAGGTCGAGACGGATCGCGGTGACGCCGTCGGGCAGTGGGGCGGTCTCGATCAGGTCGGTGCGGGTGAGCGCCAGGCGGACGCCGGCGTCGCGCAGGATCGTGTCGCGGCGCAGGCTCGGCTGGGCGAGGTCGATCGGCAGGTAGGCGGCGCCGGCCAGGAGCGTGCCCAAGACCGCGACGATCTGTTCCCAGCCCTTGTCCAGCAGGATCGCCACGGGTGCGTTCGGGGTGGCCTTCCGGGCGACGAGTCGAGCGGCCACCTCTCGTGCGCCGTCGAGCAGTTCGCGATAGGTCAGGTCGCGATCGACGGCCCGTACGGCGACGGCGTGCGGTTTCACGGCGGCCTGCGTCAGAAACGCGTCGTGCAGCAACTCCTTGGAAACCGGGCCCGCCGTGTCGTTGACCGCGACTCGACGCTCGGTTTGGACCCGTGGGAGTTCGACCTCCGCGGCCCTCTCCCACGCCTGCCCGTCGGTGCCCAGGCGGCGCACGAGCGCCGCGAACGCCGCGAAGGCGGCGTCGGCGAGCCCTTCGGGCAGCACGCCCTCGCGTACGTCCCACGACAGGGCCAGGCCGTCGCCGCGTTCCATCACCTGGCAGTCGATCCACACCTGTGGGGTCTGGGTGCGCGCGTACCCGACGTCGGGGGTCGGCTCGCCGCCGAGGGCGCTGGTGAACACCACCGGCATCAGGGTGCGCGATCCCGCGCGGCGGGAGATCTCGGCGAGTACCTCGCCGCCGCCGAATCGCGGATGCGCCAAGTCGTCGAGGAGGCGTTCGGCGATCGCGCGGGCGTGCTCGGTGAACGTGCGCCCTGCGGTGAGGTCGACGGCCAGGAGCTCCACGGAGGTGAACTCACCGACGACGGAGCCGAGTTCGATGTGCAACGGCGGTCGGTCGACGACAGGGAGATTGAGCGTGAAACGCGGGTTGCGGCTCCAGCGCCCGACGGTCTCGGCGAACGCGGTGAGCAGCGTCCCGGAGGGCGTCAGGCCGTGACTGCCGGCGTGCGTGCGCAGTGCGGCCCAGTCGGCCGCGGAAACGATGGTCTCCAAGCGACGAAAACTCGGCGCGTCGACGGCCCCTCGCGATTCGCTCCCGGCTTGTGCCCCGGATTCGGCTTGGCCCTTTGCCCAGGTCTCGGCCATGGGCAGTTCGGGGGCAGGCGGCAGGTCGTCCAGCCGGTCGAGCCAGTACGCACGGTCGCGGGCGTAGGCGGGAGTCTCGGTTCGTGCCCGGCGGGCCAGGACGTAGTCCCGGAAGGTGACTTCGGGAGCCGGGGGCAAGGTGCCGGGTGCGGTGTACTCGGTATGGAATTCGGCCAGCAGGGCGCGCAGGCTCGCGTGGTCGATGGTCATCAGGTCGACGGACAGATGCAGCACGGCGCCGGTGTCGGTGCGCGTCACGTGCGCGGTGTGGGGCAGGCCCGGGCGAGCGCGGCCGTCGCGCCGGGACAGGGCGGCGCGGGTGCGTTCGATCGCGGCGGCGCCGGCTTCGGGCCCGTGTCCGCGTACGTCGTCCATCGGTACGACCGGCTCGGGCACCTCGCGAGGCACCTCCTGGTAGCCGTCCGGGTGGACGACCGCGCGCAGCATGTCGTGCCGCTCGACCAGGGTGCGCCAGGTCGCGGTGACCCCGGCGGGATCCAGATCGGGGTAGGCGAGTTCGAGGTAGGCGTGGCACGCGACGCCGCCGTACTCGTACACGTCGGCGCGGCCGACGAGGTAGGCGGCCTGCAGGTCGGTGAGGGGAAACGGCTCGTACCGGGCGGTGGGGTCCGGTGTGATGCGGTCCGGGTCGCCGGCGGGGGACAGGTGGGTGAGCAGGTCCTCGCGGTGGGCCCGCAGGGTGGCTTTACGGGCGTCGGTCATGGCGCCGGGACTGGCCCGGTAGCGCAGACGGCCGTCGTCCGCCCACACGGTGATGCCGGCGTCGGTGTACTCGGCCAGCAGGTCGGTGATGTTCACAGGACCCCGTTCTCGAACTCGAGCTCGGACGCGGCGGTGTCGGCCGGCCCGGTCGTGACGTGTGCCGCGATGCGAGTGGCCAGGGCGGCCACGGTCGGTGCGGCGAGGAAGTGTCGGGTGGTCAGGGGCACGCCGAAGTGTCGTTCGACGGCCGCGGTGACCCGGATGGCGGTGAGGCTGTCCCCGCCGAGGCCGAAGAAGTTGGCGTGCCGGTCGGTGACGGCACTGCCCAGGTGCTCGGACCACAGCGCGGCCACCGCCTGTTCCAGGCCGTCTTCGGGTGGTTCGCCTCCGCCGCGGTGCGGGGACGCGTCGCGGGCCAGGGTGCGCAGGGCGGCGCGGTCCACCTTGCCGTTGGGGGTCAGGGGCAGCGTGTCGAGCACGATCACGCGGCCGGGGAGGGCGTACGGCGGGACCCGGTCGAGAGTCCAGGCGATCAGGTCGTCGGGGGACGCGCCCGACGCACCCTCGACGGTGACGAACGCGACCAGGGAAACGGCCGCGCGGTCGCCGATCGCCACCACGGCGGCGCGGGCGACCCCGGGATGGCCGAGCAGTGCGCTTTCCACTTCGCCGGGTTCGATCCGGTTGCCCGCGATCTTCACCTGTTCGTCGGCGCGGCCCAGAAACTCCAGAGTCCCGTCGGGCCAGTAGCGACCCAGGTCGCCGGTGCGGTACCAGCGCTCGCCGTCGCGCGTGACGAACTTCGCGTTGGTGCGCTGCGGGTCGCCCCGGTAGCCGACGGCCAACCCGGCTCCACCGATCCACAGTTCGCCCGCGACCAGGTCGGGGCAGTCGCGTCCGTGCCGGTCACACACCCGATAGCGCTGGTTGGCCAGCGGGTGGCCGTACGGGATCGACGTCCAGTGCGGCGGAACGGCGTGCACGGTCAGCGCGTTGGACCAGATCGCGGCTTCGGTGGCGCCGCCCATGGCGGTGAACCGGCAGCGTCCGCCGGTGCGTTCGCGCAGCCGAGCGGGCAGGTCCAAGCCGATCCAGTCCCCGGACACCAACGCCGCACGCAGTCCGCTCAGCGCGAAGTCGCCGTCGGCGGCCCGCTCGTCGGCGTCCACGAGCATGTCCAGGAGTACCGGGACGGTGTTCCACACGGTGACCCGGTGTTCGCGCACGAGCGCACGCCAGCGAGCCGGTTCGCGTCGGTCCTCCTCGTGTGGCAGGACCAGGGCGCCCCCGGCCGACAGGAGCCCGAAGACATCGAACACGGACAGGTCGAAGTCCAGCGCGGACAGGGCCAGGACCCGGTCGGCCGCGCCGAGGTGGTGCCGGTCGCGAACGTCGACGACGGTGTTCCACGCGGCGGCGTGGGTCATCTCGACACCCTTGGGTTCACCCGTGGAACCGGACGTGAAGATGACGTACGCGAGGGATCCGGGATCCGCCTCCACCGCTTCGGACAGCGGTGCCGCGACCACCGCCTCGCCGAGCGTTCGCTCGTCGAGCACGATCCGCACGCCCGCCGCGTCCAGGATGCGCCGGCGGCGCAACGCCGGCTGTTCCGTTCCCACCGGGACGTACGCGCCCCCGGCGGCCAGGATCCCCAGCACGGCGGCGATCTGGTCGGCGCCCTTGGGGACGGTGACCGCGACCGGGTCGCCGCTACCGACCCCCCGGCCGCGCAACAATGCGGCCACCCGCAGGGCCCGATCGGCGAGTTCACCGTACGAGGTGCCGGCACCGGTGTGTGCGATCAGCGCCTTCGCCTGTGGCCGGATGCGCGCCTGCTCGAAGAAGGCGGCGTGCAGCGCACGGGCGGCAACGGGTGTCCCGGTCGCGTTCACCGCCTCTCGGACGGTGCGGGTGGCCGCCGGCAGCAGGTCCACGACGGGTGCCTGCGGCCCCGATTCGGCGACGTGCTCCAGGAGTCGCCCGTAGGCGTCGAGCATCGCGGCCGGCACTCCGGGGGCGAACGCCTCCTCGACCGCGTCCCAGGTGACCAGAAGCCCGCCGTTCTCCTCCGTGACCTGATTGTCCAGACAGACCTGGGGCG
The DNA here is from genome assembly GCF_009865215.1 of Streptomyces sp. SID3343. Taxonomy (GTDB): domain Bacteria; phylum Actinomycetota; class Actinomycetes; order Streptomycetales; family Streptomycetaceae; genus Embleya. The sequence goes on from NZ_WWJX01000771.1 coordinate 45,158, forward strand.
ATTGCGAGATCCCCCACGTACGGGTGGGGAAGGTGTCGGACAGGTCCATGGACACGCCGTCGCCGACGCCGATCGCGCTGGTGAACACCACCGGGACGGCGCCCTCGCCATCGCCGCGTCGGGCCAGTTCGCGCAGCAGCCACGCGGGGGAGGCGTCGCGGTGGTCGAGATCGAGGGCCTGCCGTCGTTGCAGTTCCACGGCCGCGGGCAGCAGGGCAGCGTCGGCGCGTCGGTAGTCGGCGGGCGCGAGCGCGGTGAAGTCGCCGAGCACTCGGGTGATGTGCGGGTGCGTCTCGCGGCGGTTGAACAGGGTCAGCGTGACGGTGACCGCGTCGATCCCGCTCCAGGCCGCGAGCACCTCCCCATAGCAGGCCAGCAGCAGGGTGGAGGGGGTGAGTCCGCCGGCGCGGGCGTGTTCCTTGAGCGCCCGCCAACGTTGGGCCGGCAGCCGGAAGGTGCGCCGGGTGAAGCGCGGCGCGAGCACCTCGGACAGCGGCTTGGCCAACGGCGGACTCGGCGCCGGCGGCAGTTCGGCGATCCGCGCCCGCCAGTGCGTGTGCGAACGCTCTTGGGCCTGGGGATCGGTGCCGACGTGCCGCAGGTAGTCCCGGAAGGTCACCTCGACGGGGGGCAGGGCGGCGGCCGGGTCGGCGTAGAGGTGGTCGAGTTCGGTGTACAGGGTCATGATCGACAGGGCGTCGAACACGATGTAGTCGAGACCGACGGACAAGCGGGTGTGCACCAGGCCGTCGGCGCCGGGGCGGCGTACCGCCCGAACCTCGAACAGCGGCCACCTGCCCGGGTCGAGGACACGGTGGGAGCCTTCGGCGCGCAGCGTGGCCAAGGCGGACTCGGCGCCCGCGGCGTCGGTGTCGACGACGTCGATGACGAAGTCGGGGACCTCGGCCAGGACCCGCTGGGTGCCGTCCGGGTCGATGACGGCGCGCAGCATGTCGTGGCGCCGGATCAGGGTGCGCCAGGCGCGTTCCATCCGCTCGATGTCGACGTCGGTGTCGTCGAACTCGGTGTAGTGCCACGTGCCGACCCCGCCGAGAGTGAACTCGGGGGCGCGTCCGTTCAGGTAGGCGGCCTGCACCTCGGTGAGGGGGAACGGGTCGTTGCGGTGCTCCGAATCGGCCGCGACGATCGCCCGCGAGGGGGCTCGACCCGGGCTCAGCAGAGCGGCGAATTCGCGCAGCCGGGGAGTGGTGAACACGGCAGCGACGGTTGCTCCGGTGATGCCGGCGGCCCGCAACCGGCCCAGCATGCGAGTCGCCACGAGCGAATCCCCGCCGAGCTCGAAGAAGCCGTCGTCGCGGGTGACGGCCGCGACGTCCAGGAGTTCGCCCCAGATCTTGGCGACCGCCGTCTCGATGTCGCCCTCGGGGGAAGCTCCCCCGCCGGACCGGTCGCGAGTCGCTCGGTCGAGGGCGCGTTGTACCGCGCGCCGGTCGAGTTTGCCGTTGGCGGTCAGCGGCAGGGACTCCCACGCGTGCACGTGCTCGGGGACCATGTACGGCGGGAGGCGTTCGCCGACCCGGGTGCGCAGCGCGGCGGGGTCGGGCAGGACCCGGCCCGACGCCGAGACGGCTGCGGCCAGACGGCGCGCCGGGCCTTCGACGACGACGGCGACCGCCTGAAGGACGGCGGGATGGCTCTCCAACGCCGCCTCGATCTCGCCGAGTTCGATCCGATGGCCGCGAATCTTGACCTGGTGGTCGGCGCGTCCGAGAAACTCCAGGACGCCGTCGTCGCGGTAGCGGGCGAGGTCGCCGCTGCGGTACCAGCGCACGCCGTCGTGCTCGACGAAACGCTCGGCGCTGCGCTCGGGATCCCCCCGGTAGCCCGCGGCCACGCCCGCGCCACCGACCCACAGTTCGCCGGCGACCCAGTCGGGGCAGTCCCGCCCGCGCGCGTCGACGACGCGGGCCCGGGTGCCGGGCAGCGGTGCGCCGTAGGGAATCGAACGCCACGCGGGATCCACGTCGTGCACCTCGAACACGGTCGAGTGGATGGCCGCCTCCGTCATCCCGCCCAACGCCACGAAACGGCAGCCCGGCACCACGGCACGCAGTCGCTCGGGTTGGTCCAGGCCCACCCAGTCGCCGCCCAGCATGACCAGGCGCAGGTCACCGCCGAGGCCGTCGTCGGCCGCGGCGGTGAGGAGCATGTCCAAGAGCGCGGGCACGCACGAGAGCACGGTGACGCCGTGTCGCCGCACGAGTTCGGCCCAGTGGGCGGCGTCGCGGCGGTGCGCCTCCGCGACGGTGACCAGCGAACCCCCCACCGAGAGGAACGCGAACATGTCGTACACGGACAGGTCGAAATCGAGGGCGGACATGGCCAGCGTGCGATCGTGTGCCCCGACGTCGAAGAGGTCGCCGACCACGTCGATCGTGTTGGCCGCCGCGCGGTGCGCGACCTCCACGCCCTTGGGCACGCCGGTGGATCCGGACGTGAAGATCACGTAGGCGACGTCGTCGGGTGAGCCGTCCACGACCGGCGCCGGCGCGTCCTCGGCGGTTGTCTCGAGGTCGACCACCACGGTGTCCGGCCCGGTTGTCACCAGGTGCGTGTGCGCGCGGTCGGTGACCGTCACCCGGACGCCGGCGGTGTTCCGCATCGTCGTCCTGCGCCGGCTGGGCTGGTCCACACCGATCGGCACGTAAGCGGCGCCGGTGGCCAACACGCCCAGGACCGCGACGACTTGCGCGATGCCCTTGGGGACGGTGATGGCGACGGTGTCGCCCGGCCGCACCCCGTCGCGGATCAGCCGGCCGGCCAGGCGCCGGGCCCGATCGGCGAGCCGCCCGTAGGTCCAGCTCTCGCCACCGACCCCGTCGATCACCGCGACGCGGTCGGGGGTGGCCTCGGCGTGGGCGAAGAAGCGTCCGTGCAGGGTGCGGGGCGTGGCGCCGGCACGGGCGCTCTCGACCGGGCGGCCCG